>JBATLR010000103.1:0-6995 GCA_049289415.1 Nitrospirales bacterium | reverse complement strand
TCACCATGGATGGACGTGGCGAGTTCAGTGCTGAGCACAAGGGGGAGGATGCCATAGCACTTGGCCCCGCGCAGACGAAACATCCTCGAATCGGTTCCGTAAGGAATAATCATCGGCACGACGGTCGCGTCGGGATGGTGCCGTGTGATGGCGTTGGACAGCGAACGAAACATCGGGGTGTCATGCGGCGTCACGATGGACTGACTCGCGGGATGAATGACCTCAACGTCGATCTCATTGCCGAGCCTGGACTTCACCTCAGCCAGAAAGGCTTCGGCATCCATCCCTGGCAGCAACCGGGCGTCGAGTGTCGCGGTGGCCAGCGAGGGGATAACATTCGCCTTGGGCGGATCGCCCACACCAGACCGAATCGAGGTGAGCGAGACCGTCGTCTGCCGGATGGCGTTCGTGAACTGGTTTGGTGTAAGCGGGCCGAGTCGGGTCTCGAGTGCATCAAGGACAGGATTGGGGACGTTCGGAAGCGGCGTACTGAAAAGCCGGGTAAGCGCACGCATCAACTTGTCATTTGGATTCTGATCATGCGGTTGAGAGCCGTGTCCGGCGATGCCGTGGGCCGTTAGACGGAGCCAGAACGCCCGCTTCTCCGCCACGGAGATTCCGAAGACGAGCTTATCCTTCACGAAGATCTCGCGACTGCCAACTCCACCTTCGTCGAGGACATACTCGGGATCGAGTTCGTCGTAATGGTGGTCGAGCATATAGCGCGTCCCCATCGTCCCACCGATTTCTTCGTCGTTCACCGCCATAAAAATGATATCGCGGTCGAGAGAGACATTTTGCCGTGCCAGCGTCAGAAAGGCGTAGAGTTGCAGCACACCGGTGCCTTTCATATCGATCGCGCCCCGGCCCCAAATGTGGCCGTCTTTGAGTTCGCCGCCAAATGGATCGACGCCATCCCAGCGACTCGCATCGGCAGGCACCACATCCATGTGGTGGAGCAGCAGAATAGGCTTGGCCTTGCCTGAGCCTTTGATCCGGGCGGAAAGATTGATCTTGCCCGGTGCAGCTTCATAGCGCCTGACCGCGATCCCCTCTCTCTCGATTATGTTCTGAAGGAATCCGGCTGCATCCGTGACATCTCCCGGCGGGTTGGTGGTGTTGAGGCGAAGATAGTGCTGCAAGGTGTCCACGGCCTCGCCAACCGTTGCCTTCCAGTCAACGTCCTGCCCCATTGCCGCGGTTGCTGGTAGCAGGAGGAGCAAGAGGAAAAGAGTTCTCAGGACCAAACTTGTCATCGCGCTTGCTTTCTATGGATTTATTTTCATGGTTTGAATAGTAGGGAGCCTACAGCAGTGTATACCATCAGTGCCGACTGAAGGCTATCATCATTTATTTGTCTATTTGTCATGACAAAAAAGTTTGGCAATTGAAAGTTTTTATTGAAAATAGAATTCCTCTTTTTGATTTTATTATCAAAAGTTAATAAGATCCCAATGATCTTATAGATAGAAGAAATTTTAAAAAATTTTGATGCTGGGCACTAACCACCAATAGCTCGAGAGCAAGAAGATAAATGACAGCGAAAAAGCGTTCTTTTTTAAAGCAGTTCTCTCGGCAACAATTGCCTACCGTTTTTCTAAACTACGCTAAAGATGGCTATGTTTACGCGAATAAACTCACGGAAGCATTGAAAGAAAACGGTATCCGCGTGTTAAACGACAATGATTTCACCATTATGTCTGGTGAACTCTGGATTGACCGACTGCAACAGAATCTTCTGGAAAGCGACGTTTTAATATATCTAGCAACACCTTCATCCCTCAGATCGAAATGGATATTGGAGGAACTTAGGTTCTCTTTGCAGCGAAAGTCACATATCATCCCGATCTTTTTTGAAACGCACTTGGAATTCGTCCCATTTTTTATCAGGGACATACTTTGGCTAAAGGAAGAAGTGGAGGCTCTTGAACGAGGACCGAGTAAAAAAGTTCTTGAGAAAATTCTCCAGCTCCTCGGGCATTTCGCAAAAAAAACCAGGACCTTCACCTTCGGAGCCAAGACAATTCCAACCAAGAGGAAAACATCCCTTAAATGAAGGAAAACTTATCCTTATTGGTAGAGGCGAAGTTGGGAAGACATCCCTTGTCAGGAGGCTCACGAAGGATGAATTTCAAGGTGACGAATCGAAGACGCAAGGCATCAACATAACAACATGGCCTCTGACGTGCTCTTCCGAGACCATTCGTTTAAATGTGTGGGATTTTGGCGGACAGGAAATCATGCACGCTACGCATCAATTCTTCCTGACCGAGCGAAGTATATACCTTGTGGTACTAAATGGGAGGGAAGGAGGCGAGGATATCGATGCTGATTATTGGCTAAAGCATATCGCGAGTTTTGGCGGTGACTCTCCAGTCATCATAGTTCAAAACAAAATCGCGCAGCATCCCTTCGATCTGAATTATCGTGGTTTGCAAGTAACCTTTCCATCCGTTCGGGCTTTCGTAAAAACAGATTGCAAAGAAATGATTGGTTTGGACGCGCTTCAACAGACGATTCTAGGCATTGTCGCAGAAATGCCTGAGGTGCGTATGCCATTCCCGGCTGACTGGTTTACTGTGAAAGAAAGGTTGGAATCCATGAAGGAAGATTTCATGGGTTATGAACGGTTTAGGGAATTATGCCAGGAACAAGGAATCGACGATGAGTCTGACCGCGAAACCCTGAGTTGGGTGCTTCACTGCCTTGGAATTGCGCTCAACTATCGTGACGATTCACGATTGCGAGAAACGAGCGTATTGAAACCAGAATGGGTAACGCAAGGAATCTATAAGATTCTTAACGCGACGGTGCTTTCCGAGCGGCGGGGCGAATTGCACTTGAATGATCTTAAGGCGCTGTTGCCAAAAATACAGTACCCCATTGATAAGCACCACTTTATTCTCGAAATAATGCGGAAGTTCAGCCTTTGTTTCGCATTTCCAGATCAAATTGATCGTTACCTGGTTCCGGAGTTGCTTGGGAAGGAAGAACCTGAAGAAACTTGCCATTTTATGCCTAGTGAATGTTTAAACTTCGAATATCATTATGGCGTTCTTCCAGAAGGGCTTATCCCGCGATTCATCGTACGCTCTCATCCACTGAGTCGGGACCAAGAGCGCTGGCGCTCAGGAGTAATTCTAGCCCACGAAGGTTGTAGGGCTCTTGTCACAGCCCGGCCCTCTGACCGCAAGGTAATTATTCGTGTTAAAGGTGAAGATTCGGGATCTAGAAGACGACTCCTAGCAATAATTCGCTATGATCTTGACAGAATAAATGCCGAGTTTAAGGATCGGTTGGACGCACAGCAAAAGGTGCCACTTAACGAGGCTCCTGAGTTTTGCGTTGACTACAAGAAGTTAGTTGAGTTTGAGCGGCATGGCGTTCAGGAGTTTCCGGAGTTTATCGGTCAACGTGTTGTGACAGTGCACGTCAGCGAATTGTTGAACGGAGTTGATTTGGACGCGCAGCGTGAGGAAACGCTTGATGCATTTGTTAAAGGCAAGGCTGTATTCTTCAGTTATTCACATAAAGACGAACCTCTACGAGATGAGCTAGAAACACATCTCAAGTTATTGCAGCGGCAGGGTATAATTTCCACATGGCACGACCGAAAATTTTTGCCTGGCGGTGAGTGGGACCATGAGATAGATCATCATCTCGAACGGGCGAAAATTATTCTCTTGCTAGTCAGCGCGGATTTCATAGCCTCGAATTACTGTTGGGACACCGAGATTAAGATGGCGATGCAGCGGCACAATTCGGGGGAAACGACTGTGATTCCTGTTTTAATTCGTTCGTGCGATTGGGATAGCGCACCATTTGCGAAGTTGCAGGGGTTCCCGCGGGATATGAAAGCGGTTACAGCTTGGGAAGACCGGGATGCCGCTTGGACGGATGTTGCAAAGGGAATTCGGTCATTTGCAGAAAAAATATAGAAACGACGCACTGCGAAATGTGCCTAACCAATCGCCGATCGAAGCCTCCCATCCATTCGGAACCAAATGGAGCACTGATTGGCGGCGGCCCGGTTAGCTTCATCTTTCTGCACAACCGCTGGCTATGAAGATGAAATGGTTTTTCCCTTGTAAAAAGAATTAGGGCCAAGGTTTGTAATGCCATGTCTTCTTTTTAATGGAGGTAAAGCTGTCTTTAGAAACTCTTGTGTGGGATATAAAAACAGCCGTCAGGCAGAAGTTTCTGACGGCTGTTTATCTTCATCCGTCTTAATGGGATTTTACCCCGTAATCCAATGCCAGAGCTCGACGTACCAAGGGGTGCCGCCGTCATTCACGATGGTCTGGACCACAAATGGTATGTGATGCCCTTCCTAGTCGCTGCCGTCCATCCGTCTGGCCTGACCCTGGCTATCGACCACCTTGGTGATGGTGGGGGTCACCATTGCCTAGGTTTCCCCAGTCGGCGTGACGAAGTCCTTGGGCGCCAAATGCTCTTCTTCCAGGTTCAGCAGGTTGCCTACCTCCTTTTGAAATCATTCCCAAGACATCATGGTGCCACCCCAACTCCGACTACCACGGATCGGAATATCGGCCGTCGCCAAGGTAACCAATGCCTCTGACACTTTTCCCATGACAGTGCTTGGTTATTCGTTCCCAAACGAACCTCTCAATTTAAAAGAATATAAAAAGGGAAGATCCGGGAACGGTCAATTGACTATCTGGAGGTGTTTTCCGAACAATAGGCGGGAAAATTGCGTTGAAATTCTTTTCCATTCTTTTTGATTAGGGAACTCACTATGTTGCAAAATTTTCACAAGAACCGCCGCCCACTCATCATCAATCATGCATCATATCTATTTTTCCAACACCGTCACTTCGTGACGCTCAAAGGTTTTTTATGTGCTTTGATCCTGGGGATCGGCTTCTTGATTCAAACCCTATTATTACCTATCCCGGCTTTTTCTCAATCGAATGAGGATTACCCTGAGGGTGATCAAGAATATTTTAAAGCCCTCCTGGAACTTGAAAAGGACGAGGAGTATAAAAAATTCTTGATGGATAGTGTTTCGTACGCGGGTGATAAGAAAGTGGAGTATATTGATTATAAAGGTGTGAGGCCCACCGTCGATGGAGAAGAAGTCGAACCTGCTGATGCCGGGACGGATGCCGCTCAAATCAGAAAACAAACATATGAAGCCATGCGTAACATGGATTGGTTTAGGAAAAACAATTATCAAAATTTCATTCGAAATGTAGGTCATAATATTTACCCGGTGATCATTGCGAGTGACTATGAACCGGGAAAAGAGGGGGTGGGGAGTACCTATTACCTGTACCGAAGAGACCGTCCTGTCGAATCGGTCACGCCGACTTCGGTCATGTATGAGATGGAAAAAATCCTTGCGCACATCCCAATGGGAGTCTTTATTCTGATCTCTCCCTACTTTGACAATGTGGCCGATCGACCCGAGGGATGGGAAGAACCTTTGATTGAATATCAAAAGCATGTTGAAAATATTAAAAAACTTCTCGAAAAAAGTGATGTTAGTCAAGCCACATCGACGAGAGCCATCAAGATGTTAGATATGGTTGATAACTATTTACAGGACTGTATCGAAAATAATTCCGGTGATGAAAAGTCGTATCGTGCGTTTTCTCATCAAATAATCCCTTACGTTGCGGAGGCCATGAAATCTGCTGTGGAACTGCAGGTACAAGCGGGGTTGAGCGCAATGAGCCAATGGAAAAAGGAGTTAGGTCCGCAGGAATGGGACAAACTCCATGTCTTAATTCCCGTGGTGTGGCCGGTGGCCGTCGGCAATCCACGACGGCAGATTTTTGAACACCTCATGACTCCTGAGCGGGCTAAAACCAACATCTTTGAGGTTCATGCCAGCTCGCACGATGAGGCCCGAACGACCTTAGGCAGAATAAAAGGTGATTCCGTGATGGCCGGTCTCACGTTTGACAAAAATACCCGCTTTGGCATGGGCAGTTACTTGCGTTTATCCTCACCCACAGATCTTGTGCAGGGGGCCACTAAAGAAGAATTAAAGAAGTATCCTAAAACCAAAGAACATGTTCTCCCTATGGAAACACCACACAGCCATTAGGAGAAAGGGGTCTCGTTCAAATCACGTTTCGGGTTCAGATTCTGGGGCAAGGCTTGCAATACGATATTTTCATTTTGGAAAAGGCCCCACAACCGGGCATGTACTTTTGGAGGTGAAATGAAAACAGCCGCCAGGGGTTTACTCCCTGGCGGCTGGTACTCTTTAATTGGCTGAGAGATATTTTACCCCGTAATCCAATGCCAGAATTCGACGTACCAGGGGGTGCCGCCGTCTTCCACAATCGTCTGAACCACAAACGGCATGTGATGTCCTTCCGAGTCGCCGACGTCCATGCGCTTGGCCTGGCCCTGGTTATCGACCAGGATGAAATTGTCCTTGGTAATGGTGGGGGCCACCATCGCATAGGTCTCCCCGGTCGGCGTGACGAGCGCTTTGGGAGCCAGATGCTCTTGTTTTTCCAGGTTCAACAGGTTCCCCACCTTCTTTTGTAATTCTTCCGATGAAATCACGGTACCACCCAGTTCGGCCTGCAATGGATCGGGGTTGCCGGTTGTCGCCAGGGTGACCAAGGCTTCCGACGCTTTTCCCATGACGACCGCTGGTAATTCGTTCGCGAAGGCGGGAGCTGTTAGTGCAAACGCCATGGCTGCCATCGTGGTGATTGTCGTTTGGTTGAATGTTTGTGTGACGTTCATGATTGTGTTCCTCCTTTAATTGTTGGTTGTTTATTTTGGCTCTTCAGTGTGGGGGTAGATTTGCCAATGTCTCTACCTCCCCTAGCCCTTCCTTACAAAGGAGGGGAATTTCGCTCAATATGTCTGTGTCGTTAAATCTCTCTACCTTCCCTGAATTGAAAAGTGCGTCCTAAAAGCCGCCTCCCCTTACTTACGAAGGGAGGGGGGATTTGTTTTTGTCTTTTCATTGTTGTACCCCCTCTAGCCTTGCCTCCTTGCGCTCCTGA
>JBATLR010000102.1:0-5662 GCA_049289415.1 Nitrospirales bacterium | reverse complement strand
GTATGCAGGAATAGCCTCAACCGTTCCTATCTCCTCCAGCATGTGAATGACCGCCTCATTGGCGCCGCCATGTAATGGGCCTTCTAGGGTGCCAATGGCGGAGGCGATGACCGTAAACGGATCGGCCAGTGTGGAGGCCGTCACCAGTCCGCTAAATGTCGAGGCGTTCATGGTGTGTTCGGCATGGAGAATCAAACAAATATCAAACATCCTGGCAATGTCGGGAGCAGGAACTTTTTCAGTGAGCATATACAAAAAGTTTTCGGCGAAGGACAGGTCGTCACGCGGTTGGATCTGCTCATCACCATGGCGCAGGCGGGCAAACGCGGCCACGATGGTGGGGAGTTTGGCGATGAGCCGGACAGCGGTCCAGTACCGGGTGGCATCATCACGGACATCCGGCACCGGATAAAACATGCCGAGGGCGGCGACTGCCGCTTGCAGGGCATCCATCGGGTGTCCATGCTCCGGGAGGCATTTCAGGAGATCGGTGATGCGATATTTGATCCGGCGATGATGAGTAAGATCCTCCTGAAACCGGGAGAGTTCTTCCTGGGTTGGAAGCCGGTTGAATAATAATAAAAACGCCGTTTCGGTAAAGGTGCTTCGGGTTGCAAGTTCCTCAATCGGGATCCCGCGATATTCGAGAATCCCCTGGTTTCCATCGACAAAACTGATTGTTGATTTCGCGGCAGGAACCCCCGCTAGGCCTGGCAAAAAATCTTCCATCTCACCTTCTCTTTCTCTTAGATTTCATCTCCGAATAATGTCGTGTAATTTTAGTATACCTTGCCCATGATCTTCCCCCCAACTTTCCCGATGAATTTGCTATAGTTAATTGGGAAATTTTTCTGAAGTGCGGGGTTGACTATAAAATAGGCATGGGTCATTGGTCTCGGAAGGGTGAATAATTTTACTTTCAAGAAAGGGGATTTGAGTATGCAGGGTTTGAAACACTTCATGGTCGTTGTGGGATTGGTGACATTGGTGGGAGGAACAGAATCCTTGGCAGGAGCGGACCCCGGGAGTGCTCACGATCCCCATGGGAAACAGCCGCATGCGGGAATGGGATATGGAAAAAGTGCTCATGAAGGGATGGAGCATCATGGTGGTCTTTCTCCCTTGGACATGAAGGAGGAGCTGGGTCTTTCTGAGGATCAGGTGACCCGGCTCCGTCCGCTTGAATTGGACTATCGGAAAACCATGATTCAGAACGGGGCCGATTTGCGGGTGGCGATGGTCGATATGGGGACACTCATGGATGCGAAACAAGCCGATATGGCCGCCATTGCCGGCAAGGTCGATGAAATCAGCCTATTACAAAAAAACATGATGATGTATCGTGTCGGGGTTTATCTCAAAGTCAAAGAGGCCTTGACGCCCGTGCAATATGAACAGTTTCGATCCCGGCTACGGGAACATATGGAAGGCATGGCCTTTCATGGAGGAGAGATGCATGAAGGCAAAAATCCTCCTGGAGAGTATTCGGAAAAATAGCATGGTCATGATGGTGGGATAGAGAAAAGCCATCCCGGATCATGAAAAGTTCCTCTTGAGGAGATTTCTTTTTTAACCTGAGAGGACGTATTGAGGTTTGGGCGCACTGAGCGTCCCGAATATGTCATCTTTCATAAGGGCCCCTTCTTCATACCAGGAGAAGGGGCCCTTGTTTTTCATGTATCTGCCAATCTGCATTTATCTCCCTACAGGGTTACCGGTGAAGTTGTAGGCGATTGCCTGCACCTCCTCATGTGAATCCTGTTGCGGTTTGCCACAGAAGATATCTAACCACTTGATGTTGTTCATGAAAAAAAAGATGTCAAGGTAGGGAATGAGCCTTGCAATATTATTATTTTATGTCAGCGCTAAAACACGATAAGGTCCTCAGTCGCATTTATTTGTCGTGGAAGGAGGTTGAAATGAAACCATTGACCAAACTTTGTATCTTGCTGTTGGTGATGGGTTGTTTCCAGGGAGTCCTCCCGGGGCTTGCCATGGAGGGGGAACAGATGTCTCAAACACCTCAAGTTCGGCAGGAACTTCAGACCAATTCGCCGACTTCGACGGCACGATATGTCAATGTGGAAGGGACGCTTCAGGCTATCCAGGGAGACCTGTTTATCATTGAAGGGGCGTCAGCCGAACAACCGATCAAAATCCAGGTGGGGAAAGATACCGCCTTTCCGAATGGGCAAAAAGAACTCGGGCAACCCGTTAGTGCTCTGGTCTCGGCCCCGGACGGACATGCGTTGATCATTCGATAACAGGAAGCGCCCTAATTCGTTTACTGAGATAAAGCCGTGCGAAAGAAATTTATGGCAAGAAGGCATCGCGGAAGGAGATAAGAGGAATACACTACGATGTCATGAATGCGGGAAGGGTGGACATTTCAGAATTATTCACTTTATCACTTGGGGGAGATACAGTGCGTAGTTCGAAGTGTTCGTCCTTCCGCTAATTTTAATGTATTGGGTGCATGTTTGCAAATAAATTATTGGAGAGAAGGCCAATGATGAAATGTGAGACCTGCTGTCAAGAGTATACGCAATTTGATTTTGTCACTCTTCGGAACCTCTGCGAACATGTGTATTTGGATTCCCTCGCTCAGAAGCAGAATCCTTCTTATTCCAAGTCAGACAAGCCTGTTTCCCGATTAGATCTTCACCAACCGGTCTGACTAGGGCCTGCAGCCCACGCGCAGATCGAATGGCTTGGGTTTCTCAGGGACAGGTTTGTCCGTGTGTTTGCTCTTCTGCATGGTAAGAACTCCGGACGAGGGGGCCGGATTCTACGTGCTGAAAACCTAAAGCCATTCCCTCCTGTTTGAATTCTTCGAATTCCTCCGGACTATAGTATCGAGAAACCGGCGCATGCTGAAGAGTCGGCTGAAGGTATTGGCCGATGGTCAGAATGTCACAATCCACTTTTCGAAGATCCCGCATCACCTGCCGAATTTCATCGTTTGATTCCCCCAAACCTGCCATGAGCCCCGATTTGGTTCGTCCTCCCATGGTTTTGGCCCAATCAAGAACCTGGAGCGAGCGTTGGTATTTTCCCTGTGGACGAATGGAAGGGAAGAGGCGAGGAATGGTCTCAATGTTATGGTTCAAAATATCCGGCTTGGCCTGCATGACTATTTCCAGATCAGTCTGATGTCCCTGAAAGTCCGGGATCAATACTTCGACGGTGCATGCGGGATTTTCATGGCGGATTCGTTGAATGGTCTCGGCAAACAGTACGGCCCCTCCATCGGGGAGATCGTCTCGATTGACCGATGTCACCACCGCATGCCGCAGTTTAAGGAGCTTGACGGCATCTGCCACGCGCTGAGGCTCTTCTCGGTCCACTGCGGATGGGCGTCCGGTGGTGACCGAACAGTAATGACATCGCCTGGTGCAAATATCTCCAAGGATAAGGAACGTGGCCGTCCGATTATTCCAACATTCCCATATATTCGGGCATCGGGCTTCTTCACAAATGGTATGCAGGCGGTGCGTATCCATCAGTTGACGGATTTCCTGGTAATGGGGGCCCGGCCGGAAACGGACTTTGAACCAGGAAGGGAGGTTTCTCCTGCGGGAGGTCTTTCCGGAAGAAGAGACGGGAGTGATTTCTGAAGTAGGGATGAATGTCATGTATGTCTTCGAGTTTTATGGTGACCTGTGAATGTGTCCTGAGGTGGCCTCAAGGGAGCCAAGCACCCGATAGCCATGGCCTATTCTAACACGTGAATATAGGGATGCCTACTTTCTCGAAAAGATCTGCCAGAGACTAAAGGAGCGAGGGGAATTTTGAGGGGATGAGGGCCGAAGTAAGCGAAGGTGAGCAAATGGGCAGTTTTGTCAGACTGTCATGCGGGCTCATCAATTATAGGAGAGAAGTGGTTGGCCCAATCAATGGCTTTCACATAGAAATCCCGAATTGTGCCAGGGGAGAGTTGGAGTGTTTTGAGTTGCAACCACTCCCCCCTTTCATAGGCTTTCACGCTACTCAACGCGGCTCCCATTGTTCCCTTTTCCAGTATTAAGGCTTCAAGAATATCGTCCGGAAGTGGAAGGTTACCCACAAGTTTTTCCATAGAAGATCCGTACAAAGTTTCTAAAACCGACAGAAGGCCCATGGTGAAATACTTTTCTGGAGAATCGGCGCCAAGCTGCAGTCCTAAACCCTCACACATTTTCGCTCGCACCAAGGCAATCACCAGCAGTTCCATCGGCTGGTCCTTTCCAATGGCCATCACAATGAGGGAGGCCCAGGTGCGTATCCGGTCGAGGCCTACCATACAGGCAGCTTGCTCAATGGATTCCACTCGCCTGGGAAGTCCGACAGAAGCCGAATTTACATATCGAAGAATCTTGTAACTCAAAGACAGATCGTTTCGGATACACTCGACCAGACTTTCAAAGGAGATATTCGGATTCTGAATTTTTCCTAATAATTCCAGGAGGGCTACACGATTCGCGGGGATTTCGTGCCCGCGAATAATATCAGGGCGATAAAAAAAGAATCCTTGAAAATAGAAAACCCCAAGTTGTTTGCAGGTCTCAAAGGCCTCTCGAGTTTCCACTTTTTCGGCGAGGAGGCGCGCGTGGTAATCCCGGAGCTGGTGGATCTCGTGTTGTAATTGTTCGGAGCTTTTACCCAAAACATCGATTTTTACGATATCGGCCAATTCCAGAAACGGTCGAAAGCGATCATGGAAGACAAAATCATCCAAGGCAATGGTATAGCCCTCCTGAGAGAGGGAGGTCATGGCTTCAATGATTTGTTGGGTGGGTTCCACCGTCTCTAATATCTCCAAGACCACGCGGTGTTTCGGGAGCGCCTCACAATGTCTGTCTAATAAAAACTGTTTGGGAATATTCAAAAAAGCCAGATGGGTTCCCACCACATGTTCCAGACCAATATCGAGGTAGGTGTTTAAGAGGACCTGGGCTGTGGCCATTGCTTCATCAGGGATGTTCGCTGAGTCGGTTTCACAGTCTCGATACAGCACCTCATAGCCAATGGTCTTCAGATTCGGGCCTAAAATGGGCTGGCGACCGACGAAGATATTTCTATAGTTGGCAATGGCGGGGTTCATGACTACAGGCGAAGATTAGCAGTGTTGATTTGTCTTGAGGGGAGGGGCATGCTTATGCCTATTATGATGATACCAATTATTCTTATCTGAGATTTCCAGGCGGTTTGAGGTTTCCTTACACTATTGTCGGTCGTTCACAGGAAAGAATTGAGAAATCAAACAAATGCATTGAAGTCCGCAAAAGAATACGGAAGTCGTTGACCGGGATCTGAAATTCCCGTTTTCTATGCTCGCCGTCAAGGATGTCGAGGACTTCCCGATTGCTCCGCTCGTTGAACCTATCTGACGTTCCAGGCAATTTTTCAAGTATTTACAAACGTGTGTCGGGTAGGGAGATCATGAGAGGATTAAAATCTGCCTCTGTTCAGGAATTTTCTTGGCACCCCTAGGGTGGTGAATAGGTCGGGATTCGATTTATGGGAAAGACGGTCCAATAGGATGCCAGGAGAGGGTATCTGAGAAAACAGGAGACGATGTCCAGCGAAAATTCGAG
This sequence comes from Nitrospirales bacterium, assembly GCA_049289415.1. Lineage (GTDB taxonomy): Bacteria > Nitrospirota > Nitrospiria > Nitrospirales > UBA8639 > Nitrospira_E. Next base: position 86 of record JBATLR010000102.1, on the reverse strand, counting down.
ATTTTCAGCGAAAGAGTCTATGCCTTTACCGAAAGGCATTCCGGATGGAGCAGAGTACCCAGGGCCTCAACCCTAATAGGTCGGCT
>JBATLR010000101.1:0-2604 GCA_049289415.1 Nitrospirales bacterium | reverse complement strand
CACAGGGTGCTAGACTCGGATCACCGGCTCACCCCACCCTTCCAGGAGGAGCGAGCCGGTCCAGTCTACGAAAAACCGAGGCACTCAACATGGACTATCCCGCTGAGGCACACATCAGAAAACATGGCTGAATCCCCGACTAATCCATCAAGGGAATATTCGCAGCCAGGTCAAACTTGATCGCAGCCCGGATTTTATTCTCCATTTGCAGGTAACGCGCGACTTTATGAGCCGGAAGGACGTGGCTGAGTTTTTCGGCATACTCCCGACGCATTTTGACTTCCGCCCCTTCCGTTTTGAGAGATTCGTTGATGAGATCTTTGGCCACTTTATCGGGCACCGACCCTTTATTGTAGGCTTCCGCATATTCATTGATGAGTCCGCCCAAATGTTGGTTTAAATGCTCGAGTTCTTTTTGATACCCCTCATATAGGGGCCAGAACTCCTTTGATTCTTTGTCCGTCAAATCCATATTGCTGGCGATGAGCAGCTTCTTATCGGCTTTGACCTTATCGATCAGAATTTGCATGTTGGTGATTTGTGCATTCTCCGCAAATGCTGGAGTCACACACGAAATGGCTGCGGCAACAACAAACATGATGAACGGCTTCATAAGGTAACACCCCTTGGTTGTAAGTAGATGATGAATGCGAAGCAATAGAACGGCACACCCTCAGATCTTCGCCTGAATTTGCGGCAGTCAGCGTAGCAAAGGCACAAATTAAAGTAAACGCTTGAGGAAAGTCGATTCCACCTGACATTCGATACGGTTAAAACCGACAGCGCACAATGGCGTCAGATTGAGAACCGATTAAAGGCCTGATTGCAAAACTCAGGGAGAGAGAAGATGGGCACGGATGCGCCTGGAAAAATCAGGAGCCTGATCGGCTTGTAATGCCAACTCATTGATGTGTGAACGACGCTGCAATTCTTCAAAAGAAAAATCGGTGCCCAATTTCCCCTGCTCATACAGATAGACAGGCGTGTACCCGCTTAACAGGATCTTCCAGGAAAATGGCACATGGCCGGGATTCAAACGCGTGTGCATCCAAATGACGTTCGTGCAGTTAGCAGTGAGGGTATTATAGAACTTCGGTCGCTCGCGGAGGTCGTTGATGGTGTTCATGTAACCCAGAAACACCCGCTTGACGTTGTCAGGGGATCCGGCCAAAGAATACAAGTACACATCTTCGGGCGGATCTTTTCGATAATTCGTCCGGACACGAATCAGATCCCGTTCGTCACCCACAATATAGATCAGCTCATACTGTTTAAAAAATCCTCTAATTGAAGAATAGCCTTCCGTGGCTTCCTTCCTGGCTTCGATGGAAATGGCCAGATGGTCATCGCCAAATCCAAAACTGAGAAAAATATGCGCAATCATGGGACCCATCCAATAGGCGGCCACGAGGTCCGCGGAATCCAGTTTGGTGAGATCGTAGGTGCGGTCGTAGTAGGCGGGCGTAAAGTCGGTCTCGGTCCGGTAGTCAAAGTTTCGGATGTTATGGACCGTCACCAAATCGCCATCGAAGGTGGCATAGGGGAGCACCGCTACTTCCGACTGCCACTCCCGGTCATTGGATGGCTCAATAGAGCCCCACCAGAGAAAGAGCACAATGAACAGGCCAGCATAAGCAACAGTGGCTCTTTGACGAAATCGCCTGATGCAATAGACTCCCAAGGCGGCCAGACTCGCGACGGCATAGGCTGAAGCCAGAACAGTTCGTAGGGTCTCGGTGCCCGGCCCGTCAACATACAGGGCTAGCGTGCCCCAGCCTCCAGTAACAACAATCAGGAACGCTCCCAGGAAAAGACCGACGAATCTTGTTATCCGGCGAAAGAAAATTTCTTGATTCATGTGTGCAGAGTTGAGGTGTCTTGTTCTCCTGGTTCCTTGCGGAGCCTACCACAAAATAGGCGTCACAGTGGCGAATGACACAGAAGATTCAGAAAAACAGGCATACGTGCAAAATCCCAATTAACAATCCGGATTTTTTCAAAAGTATCCAAATCTGGAACTGAAAGATTCTGGTGCCGGGTTCGAGAGGTGTGTGGGTGCAATTGGCAGTATGCTTAAGAGGTGATTACGGGCCCCCACAATTTCCTTCCTCAGGTACAGGGATAAATGCTTCCACCGTCAAGCTACAGTATCACCGGAGGGGTAAGGCTTTCGCCGAATCCCCTGGCGATTTCACCATCCCGTTTGACGAAAGCACAGAAGTGGATCGTTATTTCGCACCGGCGGCCTAAGAGTCCAAATTAATTTCGGATGTTACCAGGTGAACCGGAGAAATCCTCCGTTATAGTCAGGACCATTGATGGAGGGAGGAAGAAGCAGCGGCAACCGGTCACGGTTCACGTGTATTTCTTTCGGAAGGCTTCCTTCGGGGATGACGTTTTCCAAAGCCTGGAAACTGTGCATTTCGACGCCCAATTGGATTCCCGGTAATTTCCCTGGATCTTTGAGAGAAAAATTTGGACCGTGTTTCCACTGAAAGTCGTATTTCGGATGAGCCTGCTGAAGAAGCGGGACGTCAAACAATCGCTTTTCCCATCTGTGGGGATCGCGTAATCTGGCTGTGCTCTTTTCCGTAAGATCAGGCA
>JBATLR010000100.1:0-7059 GCA_049289415.1 Nitrospirales bacterium | reverse complement strand
AGTGAAGCCCAAAGGAGATTTCGTCATATGCAGGCATTTCCACATTTTTCCTTTCAGCAATGTGCTGATGAAGAGAGTGCTCTTTACCTAATGAAGTAGTCCCTCTCTCACTCCGTAACGATGACTTCCGGTTCATTCTGAACTTTTTCCGGGGAAGGCGTGTTGACCGTAACGGTGAACACCCCCAACACATCCTCTGCGACCAGATAGAGACAGGGAATGAGCACGAGCATGATGGCGGTGGCAAAGAGAATTCCAAACCCCAATGAAATGGCCATGGGAATCATGAACCGTGCCTGACGCGACGTTTCGAAAATCATGGGACCCAAACCACCGAAGGTGGTGAGGGTGGTTAACAGAATGGGCCGGAACCGGCGGATGCCGGCCTGGCAGATGGCCTCAAACGCATGATGTCCTTCCCGCCGCCTGGTATTGGCATAGTCGATCATGATTAAGGAGTCATTGACGACCACTCCGCCAAGCGCAATGATCCCCATCATACTGATGATGCTGATGTTGTAGCCCATAATCATATGGCCGAGCACCGCACCAACCAATCCGAACGGAATGGATGTCATCACAATGGCCGGTTGAAGGTAACTACGAAACGGCACGGCAAGCAACACATAAATCAGGATCAATGCCAGCGTTGAACTATAGAGAAAACTCTGAAGCGCATCTCGCATATCGGCCTGGCGTCCTTCGAAGCTGTAACTGAGGCCGGGATAATCACGAAGCAGGGCCGGAAGCACGTCGCTTTTCAGTTTATTCAGGACAAGGTTGGTTTCCTTTGCGGGTTGGACGTTCGCGGTGACGGTCACGGTACGGTGTCCGTCCCGACGGGTGATTTCCCGAAACGCCCGGCCTTTTTCAACTGTCGCAACCTGATACAAGGGCACGTGAGGACCGGCAGGCGTTCGAATCACCAGATTTTCCACGTGGTATTCGCTCGAGCGTTCCGACTCGGGGAATCGCACCAGTACTTTGATCTCGTTACGCCCTCGTTGCTGGCGAAGGGCTTCCGATCCGTAAAACGCGTTGCGGGCTTGTCTGGCGATATCCCCGGCGGTGAGGCCGAGGCTGCGGGCCTCCTCTTTGATGCGGAAGTCCAGTTGGGGTTTTCCTGGAGAATACCCGTCGTCCACGTCTTTGACACTGCCGAATTCAGCCAGACGGTCGGCCAAATCGGTGCTCGCCTTATCGAGCATGTCAATATTCCGATGGCTGAGTTCAACACTGATCCCGGCCCCGCGCCCCGGTCCCCCGCTATCCGCCTCAAACCGCAGGTATTCCACTCCCGGGAAATCCGGAGTGTGTTCCCTCCAGAGGGTGGTCAATTCGCTGGTGCTGAGCGGACGATGATTCGCATCCGGCAAATAGGCGCGAACGTCGATGGTGTTTTCCAGCACCAGCGCAAAGGTGCCGTTGGTAATCTGTTGTCCCGGATACTGGTCGATCACCTCTTGCACGGAACGGATCAACCCGTCCCGGACCCGGATCATTTGCTCGGGAGGACTTCCGAAAGGCAGCGCGGCTGTGGCTTTGGCAAAATCAGCCTCAACGGTGGGCATGAGAATAAAGCCCATGCGTCCGCTGAATGGATAGGCCAGCACGATGGCAAAAATTCCGAACCCGATGGCAATCGTCAAGTAGCGGTGAGTAATGGCCCGGCGGAGAAAAGGACCGTAGGTCCGTTCGACGAATCGGGAAAACCAGGCACTGAACCGTTGTTGGGTGTGATGCAGGGTTCTGCCGATGGAGCCGGTCGGGTTGGCGCCCGAATGTGCCAGATGGGCTGGAAGGACGAATAAGGCTTCGATCCAGGAAATAATGAAGGCCGTCGAGACCACCACGGGAATCACGGCCCAGATTTTTCCGAAGGATCCGGGCATGAACATCAGCGGCAGGAAGGCCACGATATTCGTCAAAATGCTGAAGCTGATGGGAATGGCAATATCCCGTGCCCCCAGGATGGCCGCCTCGCTGAAGGATTTGCCGCGTTGCCGGTATTCATAAATGTTTTCCCCGGCAATAATGGCATCATCCACGACAATTCCGAGCGCAATAATGAATGCAAAGAGGGACACCATATTGATGGACACGTCCATGGCCGGCAGAAAGAGCATCGCCCCCAGAAATGACGTCGGGATCCCCACCGTCACCCAGAACGCCAGTTTGTATTCCAGAAATAAGGTGAGAATAGCCAGGACCAGCAACAACCCGAGAAATCCATTCTTCAGCAGAAGCGTGAGCCGTTGATAATAAATTTCCGACCGGTCCTTGAGGATGGTGTAATGGATGGAGGCCGGCAGATCAGGAACAATACGGGCCATCGCCGCCCGTGCGCTTTCCGACACACCGATCGGAGTTTGATCTCCCACTCGAAAGATTTCGATGCCAATGGCCCGTACCCCGTTAAATGTGGCATACGTTTCGCTTTCCTGGAATCCTTCCGACACGTGGGCGATATCTCCGAGACGCAAGAGCGTTCCCGTTTGGTTGGCAATGATGGGAATGTCGGCAAAGTCTGACGCCCAATCACGTCGTTCCTGTACCCGCAACAAGATTTCGCCACTGGAGGTTTCCACGCTTCCCCCCGATCGATCGAGTGCGGTCGCGGCAATGGTTTGTGCAATGCCCTGCAAGGTCAGTCCATAGGCCCGGAGGTCTTCTTGAGACACCTCCACATGAATTTCATACGCCCGCGCGCCTTCAAGATCGATTTGCGTAATGCCGGGTTCTTGTAAGAGACGGTCCCGAACCTGCTCGGCAACTTCACGAAGGGTCCATTCCGAGACGTCACCATACAACTGAAGCGTCAGGACGTCGCGACGACGGGTATCCAAGGTAACCCGCGGCTTTTCCGTATCCTCGGGAAACGTGACGATGCGGCTGATCGCCTGCTGAATGTCCTGATAGACTTTTTGATTGTTGGACTTGGCGAGGAGTTCGACGACGACCGTTCCCTGGTTTTCACCGGCCGTGGCCCGGATCTCGCTCACCCCTTCAAGGCCGCGCACCCCTTCTTCAATCGCCAGGATCACCCCGTGTTCGACTTCTTCGGGACTCGCGCCCGGAAAGGGAACGGTGATGGTGACGGTGTCTTCTTCAAATTCGGGAAAGACCTCCTGTTTAATGTGGGAGGCCATAAACAGTCCACCCAGCAGTAACGTCAACATGAGCAGGTTGGGCGTGACCCGGTTGTGCACCATCCAGGCTAGAGGGCCGGATTCCCGATGAGGTGAGGACGAGGAAGACTTAGGTTCCATGGGGAGTCACTGGTGTGTCTGAGCGGCTGGTATTCAGGCGAATGGGCATCCCATTCGTGGGGGCGGAAATGTCGGTGACCACCAAGCGGTCTCCCGTTTCCAGGCCTTCTGAAATATAGACAGCATGTTGGCCACGATAGGCGATCGTCACCTGACGAATTTCCAGAGTATTGTCTGTACCCATGAGCCACACGGTGTCCTGATCATGGATCCAACGGCGATCCACTTTGGCAAGCCCGGCGAGTTCCTGCCCCTGAATTTCCGCACGAAGATACGAGCCGAGTAGCACGCGAGGCAGTCGCGCATGCTGTTCTTGAAGATTCAGCGGATCTTGTATGGCCACCAGCACTCTGGCCATTCGCCCGTTGGGTTCAAGATCGGTTAGCAACCGGACCACCCGGCCCGTCCGAAAATTGCCTTTTCCCCACACATTTTCCTGGAAGAGTTTGACGGTGGACCCTGGTTCATCAGGTGTGCGAGGAATCGTGATCCAACGTAATTGAGCCATGGGGACCGCTAACTCGACCCAGTACTCTTTCGTTCCCGCAATGGTCACGAGATCGGAGGTGGTGGTCACATAGGTCCCGAGATCTACGTGATGGCGAACGACGGTTGCCTCAAACGGGGCTTTGATGACGGTGCGGGCCAGCGCGAGCTTCGCGGATTGCAGGGCAGCCGCTGCGGTATCCACGTCGGCTTTCATCGCGCGCAGCTGCGGCAGACGAAGGACCAGGGATTTTTCCTGTTCCTTGATCGTTTCACCCAATAAATCGAACTCTTGTTTGGCGACGACCTGGTTGCCCTCTTCGAGGAGAAGAGCCACACGGGCTTTTGCCAGATCGGATTGTCGTTGGCGGACAGCCAGCACATAATCCGCCGGTTCCAAACGAAGAATGGTTTCCTGTGAGGTGAAACGACCGCCGGGAACGAGTTCAGGGTTGACGGCGATGATTTTCCCGTTCACCTGTGACCGGAGCGTGATTTGATGAACAGGCTGGACTTGCCCCCAAGCCTCGATGGTCAGAACCTGTGTGGTCACATTGATTTCAACGGTTTCCACCAGTCGGGGTTGCCTGGGTTTGGGATGACGTTCAGGTTGGGGGGCGGTCTTGACGATCGAAAACGCAATGCCTCCAGCCAGCACCAGGATCAGCAGAGGCAGGACAGCCTTCAATATGGGCAGTCGTTTTTTTGAAAGGGATGGAGGTACCATGGCTTGGGAGGGTTTCGGGAGGAATCCTTATCCGGCGGAAATGGTTAATTGACGGATTTCAGGTTTAGTCATGGGCCACCCACCGGCCAGAGCCTTGGCCAGATCAACGCGGAAATCGATGAGCGTTCGTCGGGCGGTCAGGATCTCGCGTTCAAGCTCCTGTTGACTGTTCAGCGCATTGAGCACGTCCAGATAGGCGGTGGCACCATTCAGATAACGGGCTCGCAAGCGTTCGATCACCTGGGTGGCGATGTGGAACTGATCCTCCAGACTGGAAGTTTTTGCCCGTTGTTGTGTTTCACGAATCAAGGCATTTTCGACCTCCTGGAAGGCTTGAAGGACCGTGGATTCGTAGTTGTGAAGGACTTCGGAGCGAGCGGCTTTGGTGAGATCGACTTGCGCCGCCCTCGCCCCCGCATTAAAAATCGGTGCGACGATTTGTGCGGATACGGTGGCTAACCAATTGGCAAACAGTCCTCCCGGAGCAACGGCAAAGCTTCCGCTGGTCAGGGTTGGAGTGAGATTTGTGGTTATTGACCCGGCAAGATCAATGCGAGGGAAACGTTCGGCAATGGCAGCCGCGACACGCGCATCGGCCGCTTGTACCTGGTAAAACGTGGCCTGCACATCAGGGCGACGTTGAATGAGCTCCCCGGGCAGGCCGGTACTCGGCAATGGGGGAAGGTGTATCAGCACCTGATCGTTGGGGATCTCCAGAGACTTGGGAGGTTTCCCAAGAAGAATGGCAAGTTGATGGCTCAGCGTTCCGATTTGCGCGCGGACGTCTTTGGTTTTTCCACGCGTTTGCTCCACTAATTGTTTCTGTCGCAGAACGTCGGCGGCAGTGGCGACGCCCTGTCGGAACCGCAAGGTGACCAATTGCAGAACTTTCTCGTTGGTCGTTATCTGTTTCTCCAGCAAAGCCAGTTGGCCTCGTTGTTCGAGCAGGTTATACCAGGTTTTCGCCATCTGACTTGATAAGGTGATCGCGGCGACCGTTAAATCGGCCTGACTGGCCTGGGCCTCAAATTGCGCCGCGCTTCCGAAGGCCCGTACCCGTCCCCACAGGTCCAGTTCGTAGGCTACCGATAACCCGACCGCAAAACGATCGGTCTGTTTGCCTAAATCCGTGCGACTCCGGCTGGCATTACTGTTCCCGTTTAAGAATGGAAACCGGGGAGCTCCATCCCGCACGGCGATGGCTTCCGCCTGCCGCAGGCGGTCCCAAGTGGCCAACAGAGTCGGGTTGTCTTCCAGAGCGCGTTCAATCAACCGGTCAAGGGCCTCGTCTTCAAAGGCTTCCCACCATTTGTCCGGCAACGCATGCTGGCCGGAAAGGGAAAAGGAATCGGGCGGCTGAATTTTCAATTCAATGGGTTGTGGGTCGAACAGACACCCGGTTAACAGCATCAGGGAAATTCCTGTGAGGATGGTGGAACAATATCGGAGGGTAATCATGCGATGTTCAGAATGACGAGGGAAAATAAATTCCAATTCCTTTATGGATGATCATGGCCTTACTTCATGTAAACGGAGATGAAAAAACGTCTTTCTGTCCGAAGTTGCTGCCGAAAACGATCCATCCAGCCGTGTTACCCCGACGATTCTTTGTTCGGTCAGTATACCCAAGATATTTCCCTGAAATTTTTCCACATCCTTCTTTTTTGTAAGAAAACCTGCCAGAATTCCGTTTTGACAAACTTTGATACAATTTTTCTTCCCCCACTCTCGGTTCCGGCGTCATAATAATGAAGAAGGGTGAACTTGAGGAGCCATATGGATTCGTTACCGCATGTCCTTGTTGTTGATGATCAGCCGGATATCCGCAATCCGCTCTCAACCTATCTCACGCAAAAAGGCTTTCGGCTGAGTGCAGCTGGCAGCGCGGCTGAAGCCCGGAAAATTCTCGAGACCAGCGCCATCGACCTCGTCGTCCTGGATATCATGATGCCGGGAGAAGATGGTCTCTCACTCTGCCGTCATTTACGCGAAACAAAGGACATCCCCATTATTCTGCTCACGGCCATGGCGGAAGAAACAGACCGCGTGATCGGGTTGGAAATGGGCGCCGATGATTATGTCGTGAAACCGTTTAATCCCAGGGAATTATTGGCACGAATCAAGTCGGTGCTCCGGCGTGCGAATAGTCTGCCATGGAAGGAACGGCGAATTGCGGAAAAAACCATTCGATTCGACCGATGGATCTTACAGGTTTCGCAACGTGAACTCATCGGGGAAGATGGCGTGGCCATTCCGCTCAGCACCGGGGAATTCGTGCTGTTGAGGATGTTTCTGAATCATCCACGCATGGTGTTGACTCGTGATCAATTACTCGACCTCACCCGCCATCGCGCGGGCGATGTGTTTGATCGCAGCATCGACAATCAGGTCAGCCGGTTGCGAAAAAAGATTGAAGTCGATCCAAAATTACCATCCTTGATTAAAACGGTGTGGGGCGGCGGATACATGTTCACCGCTGAGGTCTCCTTTCAATGAAACCGGGTATGCCCATTTTCCGGCGACTGTGGCCGCAACGGCTGACCAGCCAGATGATTGCCCTTCTGCTCGTGGCTCTGG
>JBATLR010000099.1:0-4767 GCA_049289415.1 Nitrospirales bacterium | reverse complement strand
AAGTTTTGGGATAATTCGGCAAAGCTTCCCTGAGGCCTGCTGCGCTCGTTTGGGCGGGCAGCCAAACGACAAGTCTGGAATGTTTCTGTCTCGATCATCGGTTGCGGGAATTTGCCGTCCGAGAAGGGTTTCAAGTTTTTCCCTGAATCACGATAGACATCGATCCTTCCCATCCCTTTGTCATTGTGGAAACGGCGAGCGAATAACAATGCCTGCACCCACCTCCATTCCAAAGCATTTGATTAAAGAACAGCCCAAAACATTCTTGACTAATTCTGCTCTTTGATCAAAAATCTGGCGTCTTCCCAATTCGTTTGCCACCCACTTGCTCCAAAGCAGATATGACATTCAAACTATTCAGGATTTGTTGGGCTATCGCGACGTCAACACGATAATGATGTAAATCTATGTTCTGAGCAAGGGAGGTCACAGAGTGAGGAGTCAGAACGATGGTTTGTAAATCGTGTTATCCAGTCTGTATAAGTCGTCAGCCCGGAAACAGTGCTGGATCGCAACGTACTTCAAATCAATTGGTTATGGCAGGTACGCAGTGGCGGTCTACCGATATAGGCAGAAATGGACAGTCTCCCTCTACCGTTTTATACAGTCTGTCTAATTATTGTTAGGCGTCCACATGAACAGATGTATCTACTGCAACGCCAACTCCGACCAACTTAGTGACGAGCACATCGTCCCCGAAGGCATTGGCGGGAATCGCATCATAAAGCTCGCAAGCTGCAACCGGTGTCGCGATTTCACGAGCAAGGTTGAGCTCAGGGTGCTTCGCCAGAGCTACGGATTTTGGCGCATGCGGGCTGCCTATGCCATAGGTCGACGACGGAAGCAGGACAAGCCCACGACAATGAATCTCTCGATTACGTCCGGCGAATCGAACTTTCACCACGAGCTTCCGATAGACCGGTCTCCAGTGCATATGGCGCTGCCGCTACTGGCAGTGCCGTCACAGATCACGAACGGTCCAAGACCAGCCGGTGTGAGGGTGCGGGGAGCCCACCTGTACCTCCGGTCGACCCGAAAGGGGCCCGACAACACCATCCTGGAAACAGGCACCATTCATATCAAGGAGCGCACCTACGACCATGACTTTGCCAAGATGCTCGCGAAGATCGCATGGGCAGCCTGGGTCTATGCCTATCCAGACACCATATCCGAAGCTTGGCTACCTGATGTTGTGACTGGTAAAGAAATGGCCGCTGGTCGCTTCGTTGGCAACGCTGACTACGCCGTACCCGGGCAACCCGCGGCGTCGTGCCTGCATTCGATCCATCTCGGGTATACGCTCGGCCTAGACGGGGTGCGAATAGCCTTGGCCCGCATTCATCTGTTTCTCCAGCTTCATCCATCACCTACCTACTTGGCAGCGATTGGCGTCATCCGACGCGATGAGGTAGCGGGGATAGCAGACGCAAAGTGGCACTTGCCATTTTTTGGCGAGGTAGGTATTCCTATGAAAACCCCCTTGCCGAAGTGGCTTGGAACCAAGATCTACTCAGGCGGGCGACCCATGGCAGAGAGCGAGATCTACAAAGAGCTGAAGGTGCGAGGCTTTGCTACATAGTGCTGTGACGCCTAACACGTGGTTGTACCCGACCTGCTCCTGCTGGCTGCGCCAGCCTTCACCCGCGGATGAACTCCAACCTTAGTTTGGGATGACCAGAGGTTTCAAATATTTTCCGGTGAGTGACTGAGGGGTGTTGGCAATCTCTTCCGGTGTTCCTTCGGCGACGATGTAACCACCCGATTCCCCGCCGCCCGGTCCCAGATCAATCACCCAATCCGCGCATTTGATGACGTCCAGGTGATGTTCGACCACCAGGATCGTATTCCCTTCCTCGACCAGTTGATGCAACACCGTTAACAAACGCGTGATATCTTCCAAATGCAGTCCCCGGGTTGGTTCGTCCAGGATGTAGAGGGCACCTTTGTGTGAGGTGTTTAGGGCTGATCGTTTTGGGGTGTTGGCTAGTTCACGAGCAATCTTGAGCCGTTGGGTTTCGCCCCCGGAAAGAGTCGTGGCTGGTTGTCCCAGTGTGAGATAGCCAAGCCCAAGCTGTTGAAGCACGCGCAATCCTTTGAGGGCCTTGGGACAGGAGGTGGCGAAGAAGGGTACCGCTTGATCGACGGTGAGGTTCAACACATCATGAATGGAATGCCCTTTGACATGGACTTGTAGAATCTTGTCTTTGAACCGTTTGCCTTCACAGTCTGCGCAGGGCACGTAGAGATCCGCCAGAAAATACATTTCCAGTTTTTCATACCCGTTCCCCTGGCAACGAGCGCATCGGCCTTTCCCGGTGTTAAACGAAAAATGCGCGGGCGTGAGCCGGTGTGCCCGCGCCTCAGCGGACTGCGCGAATAAGGCCCGGATTTCATCATAGGCTTTAATGTAGGTGATGGGATTCGAGCGCGGGGTTTTGCCGATGGGTTCCTGGTCGATGAGACAAACCGTTCGGAGATGTTCCGGCCCCGTCATGCTTGCCAGCTCGGGTTGCGGAGGAGTGTCCACCTTAAAAAACCGAGCAAGAGCTGCATAGATGGTGGCTTCCACCAGTGTGCTTTTCCCCGATCCGGAAGGACCCGTGACACAGACCAGCGTGCCGAGGGGAATGTTCACGGTGAGGTTTTTGAGATTTTGTTCGTTCACTCCTGTGAACTGAAGCGCTTTCCCATTTCCCGATCGACGTTTGGAAGGTAGGGTAATGGTTCGTTCCCCACGCAAATATTGAGCGGTGAGCGATTGGGGATGTTTGAGAAAGGTGTGATAGGGGGCCGCGCAGATGACCTCTCCGCCTTGATCGCCTGATTGCGGTCCCAGTTCGACGATGTAATCGGCCTGTTGAATGATCTGCGGATCATGTTCCACCACAATGACGGTGTTTCCCCGCTCCGCCAACTCTCGCAAAATCATGCCCATGGCTTCGGTGTCGCGGGCATGGAGGCCGATCGTTGGTTCATCTAAGACATATTGTGTGCCCATGAGCTGACAGCCCAGTTGTGTCGCCAGATGAATACGCTGAGCCTCGCCACCGGATAACGTCCGCATTTCCCGGTTGAGTGTGAGATAGTCCAAACCCACGCGCAGGAGAAATGATAGTTTTGACTGCAACGCCATCAACAGATCCTTGGCGATTGCCTCCTCAAATGTTCTCAGCGGCAAGGTCTGAAGCCACCGTTGGAGATCTGAGAGGGGCCATCCGCATACCTCGTGAATGTGGCATTCATAGATTTTGACCATGAGGGATTCCGGCCGTAAGCGGGTTCCCTGGCAGGTTGTGCAAGGCGAGGGACTGCGATACCGGCTTAGGAAGACCCGGACATGCATCTTGTAGCGTTTGCCTTCCAGATATTTGAAAAAATCATCGATGCCCTCGAGCTTTCCTTCTCCTTTCCAAATCAGATCCTGTTCTGCTTGGGTGAGCCGGTTGTAGGGTGTGGTCGAGTCGAGGTTTTTCCTCTTGAAGGCTTTGAGCATTTCCTTCTGCCACCACACATTGGACGGTTTTGTCCATGGTTCAATCGTGCCGTCCTGTAAGGATTTTTCGGGGTCGGGAATCAATAACCGTTCGTCGTAGCGCAAGATATTGCCGAACCCTTTGCATTCGGGACAGGCCCCAAGTGGATGATTGAAGGAAAAGGACACGGGGCGTGGCGTGGGGAACGTCCGGCCGCATCCCGGGCATGACAAATGGGCGCTAAAGGCTAGGGGTTGGTTATCCCCGATGATGACGCTCGCGCGGCCTTCACTTTCGCGAAACGCCGATTCCAAGGCTTCGACTAATCGGTTGCGCGATTCCGTATCCAGAGTCAGGCGATCAACGACGACTGACAATTCCGATGGCAGGGGTGAGGGGAAGGTGTCGGTATTGAGGTTGATTAGTTGGTGGTTGCTGACGACACGAATGAAACCTTGTTTTAAGAGTGCTGTTTTCATGAACTCAAGCGCGTCAGGATGGGGGGCGGGTTTTGGAAAACAGACGAGGGCCCGTTCATTGGGAAAACGATTCAGTAAATCTTGAGCGATCGTGGTGGGGTGGTGGGCGATGGCTTCCACCTTGCAGTCGGGACAGGTCAGGCGTCCGATTTTAGAGAAGAGCAACCGCAGATAATCCGAAATTTCACTGGTGGTGCCGACGGTGGAGCGTGAGGTTCGAATCGGATTTTTTTGTTCCAAGGCAATTGAGGGACGGATATTGGTGAGTCGGTCCACATCAGGCCGTTTGACGCGGTCCAGGAACATGCGCGTATAGGACGAGAGTGATTCCACATAACGCCACTGGCCTTCGGCAAACAGGGTGTCGAAGGCCAAAGAGGATTTTCCGGATCCTGACACCCCGGTGATGACGGTGACGGCGTTGTGTGGGATACGGAGAGAAATGTTTTTAAGGTTATTTTGCCGTGCGCCTTCAATGATCAGGTCGGCATGGGGGGAACTGGAAGGTGCAACCGGTTTTTTTGAGGACATATTCAGGGATACCGACCATTCGGATAGTGAAAACGACGAATAATGGTTGTACCGTGTTCACCCCCTTCTCGCCAAGTGGCTTCAAGAGAAGGAATCCACTCCCAAATGTATTTGGTGAATTGAAATGAGGAAGAAGGTCCCTGAGCTTAGAGCCGTCCTAATGTATCACCCAGCCAGACAGCGGCTAGACCCACGAAGACATGGATGATGATATTGGCGGAGGCTTTGAGCATGGCCCCGTCTTTCAGGAGTGCCAGGGATTCAAAACCGAAGGTCGAGTAGGT
>JBATLR010000098.1:0-12373 GCA_049289415.1 Nitrospirales bacterium | reverse complement strand
CAAACAGGCCATTCTCGCCGGCATGGGGGTTGAGGCCCGCCACGCCGATGCGCGGTTTTTGAATGTGGAACAAGCGGGTGAGTCCCTGATGAGCCAATCGAATGGCCCGGAGAATTGTGGTAGAGGTCAAGATGTTCGGGACATCACGGAGAGCCAGGTGGGTGGTCGCAAATAATATTTTCAAGGGACCCCCGACTATCATCATCCCCGACTCTTTTGCTTTCGTCAGGTCCGCTAACATTTCTGTATGGCCAGGGTACGTGTGCCCTGCTAAATGAATCGCGTGTTTATTAATGGGGGCCGTGACGATGCCCTGCACGCAACCGGCCTGGGCTAACCGGACGGCTGTTTGAATGCACGTGACTGCGATATCCCCGGACCGTGCCGTGACACGCCCAAGCCTGACCGGACGGATTGATCCGGAAAAGGGATCCAGGAACGGGAGAGAGCCCCGGCGGAACATTCGAAAATCGGAGGATGATTCGTGCCCGATCACCGGCACAAGAACCAGTGAGGTCCCCAAGGATTGCGCGGTGTATTCCAGGATGGTCCGGCTACCGATGACCAGGGGCCGACAGACTCGCCAGATTTTCGGCAACTGGAGAGCCTTCACAATAATTTCCGGTCCGATCCCGGCAGGATCGCCCATGGTAATCGCCAGAAGCGGTTTGGTCGTTTGCGTGGAGGCCATGAATGGATTACTTGCTCTGTGCCAATTTGGCAGGAGAAGTTTTGCGCGTGGATGGGGTTTTCGCACTGACATACGTCCGGCGTGCGAGGTCGATGATCGCTTGAACAGGCTGCTTGGTGCGCTCGGCCAACGTCACACAATCCCGATACTCGGGAGTGACCTTAGAACGGCCTTGTCCAAGACCGGCAATCTTCATGCGGACAGAGCCCCCTAACAGTTTAATTGTTTGGAAGGAGCGAGGCAGAATGGCTCGATCCATTTCCTGGATTCGTATTCCCAGCGTCGAGGTTTCGGAAAATAGTAGCGACTGCAAGGCCTGAAGGTCTTGTGAGAGAGCGATCACTGTCACAATCGTGCCGGGCCGACTCCGTTTCATGATGGTTGGCGTCAAGGTGGCATCAAGAGCTCCAGCCTCGAACAGGCGCTCCATGATCACCTCGTACAATTGCGGATTCATATCATCAATGTTCGTCTCAAGCTGGAAAACGCGGTCGGTGTGATTCAAAGAGTCAGACTCTTGAATACCAACAAATAAACGCAACACATTAGGCCAGCCATGAGGATCGGCTGTGCCTGCGCCATACCCCACTGTTTGTGGTGTTAAGGGTGGGAGCGGTTTACAATCTTGGGAGAGAGTTTTAACCAAGGCGATACCGGTCGGTGTTGTGAATTCAATAGCCGGTCCATTGGAGAGAATGGGAATGCCCTGGGCCATGTGCGCCACTGCCGGTCCCGGCACCGGAAGCAGCCCATGCGCTGTGGAAATAGTACCGGCTCCCAGATTGATAGGTGAAAAGGACACCGTTGTGATGTTTAGATGCGCAAAACCCAGCAGGGTCCCGACAATATCTACCAGCGAATCGATCACGCCCACCTCATGAAAATGGACTTTATTCGGTTCTTGGCCATGAACCTTGCCTTCGGCTTCAGCCAGCAGTTGGAAGGTGTGAAGGGCCTGCGTGCGAATGGCGTCCGGCAGGCGGCTATTTCCTAACGTCTTTCGAATGGCTGAGAGGGACAGGGGCTTGGTGAACCCTTTGTGAATATCCACATCCACTTTGGTAGCCCGGATGCTGTTGCGAATCACCTGCTGCTCGCGCAGCCGATAGCCTTTGATGCCCAAAGATTTGAGGCCATTTTTCAGAGCAGACAAGGGTACACCCGTGTCCACCAGGGCACCCAAAAACATGTCTCCGCTGACTCCCGAAAATGCATCGATATGAAGATGTCTGTTCACGAGATGGTTCCTTAATATACTCAAGGCTCAAAACGTATCATATCAAGTAGGGCAAAGCGACTCTGGACCCATCAAAAAAGAATTAGGACAATTCGAATCTGAAATTTTATTTATGATTGATTTTCTTCTAGGAATCCTAGGAAGAATCCTGGAATTAATTTTGTCTTTCATTGCTCCTGTAATGATCCTAACTGGAGAAATTGTTTTGGCGATTTTAAGCTTAGGGTACCATCGCCCTCGTTTTAATAAAGATACCTACAAAGAATATACATCAGAATTTCCTGTTAAAAGTCTTAGTTTTTGGGTGGGAATACTGTTCTGGGTGTGTATTGGCCTCTATCTGGATTTTGATCTAGGCGGAGATTAACTGAAGAAAAAATGAGAAGTAGACAAATAACTTTTTGAAATTATCCGGGTTTCGTCCCGGCGCACGTGGTCCTTTTGTTTCGGCAAAAGGACCCAAAACCATGTTGGCCCTGGCGTGGCCCTTCGGGTTCCCTGTGCGGTTCGCCAATTCCGGCGGCAGCGCAAACTCGCGGAGCCTGTCCTGAGTCTTCTCGAAGGGCTCAGACAATGCGCCGCCGAACTTCCGGAATTGGCTGCACTGCTCGGCCACGCCAAAGGCCAAGGGGATGCAATAAACTTGAATTAATTATTTCCCCGTGCATATTTCCCTGACTAAGTAGGGTTAAAGGGGCAGATCCTTTAAATTCCCCCCATTTGTGTTTAATGGTTTTACGCCAATATCCGGGTAGGCAGTGGACAGGAATTTTTTCCCCAGGTTTTACAGCCGATATGTTTGGTTTGGAACTGTTTGGCGTTTATTAGAATTATGGAGACTAAGTTAGTGAAAAAGCGCCTGGTAAGAAAAAAATAGGGCATTCTAGAATTAGATTGGTCTGAAGGGGAAATCTTTGGCACAATAAGAAGGAAGTGCTCAGCACCGAGCTGCTAAGGATCTGTGATCGGGTTGGAGATCACACCGGTTTGAGAGATCCTTCGTTATACTCCGAATGACATGGTTGTCCGGGGGTTGCTTCATTCGGGCGTCCCTAGGGATTCATCGACCATTGACTGATCGATGGAATTACCGTTTTTACAAATAAGGAAACAGATGGCTCGTATATTTAAAATTTCTCTGAAAAGGCTGAAAATTTTTGGCTTATGTCTCACAATAGCTTTAGCCTTTTCCCAACAGGTTTTTGCAAAACCAAATAAAGGACCGGCAACTTCCCCCGTGAAAATTTCTGATGTGGTGGTTTCTCCTGATCCCTTTATCCTTGGGAAAAGTGGGTTAAAATTGACCCTGCTCGTGGAGTTGCCGTCATCGTTACGTGGAGCCAATGTGCTGGAAGTCTCTGCCATGATTACGTCACCGACGCGGCGCTCCATGAGTTTTGTCGCACATCGTCTGTTGGTGGACGAACTGGAGACGAAAGGGAAGAATCTCACCATTCCAGTGGAGCTGGTCTGGGATGGGAAGGATCAATACCATCAACTCGTTGCTGATGGATCGTATTTTTATGAACTCCAGGCCAAGTTGATGGAGGATCAGGGTAATGGTCCCCGGACGAAGATCGTGTCACGTCGGGTTCACGGGACACTCGAAGCGTTGGCGTATGTGGGTGAAGTGTTGCCTCCCCTTCCTCCGGAACCGGATATTCCCGAAGAACTTGAGATTCTCCGTGAGGGAGAGAGTTCCGAAGAGAATAGCCCGGTTTCGGAGGAAGGCTTGCAATCTTCCGACGATCCGGTGGTTCCAGAGGAAGAGGCCCCCATGGATGCTGCAGGTGTGCTTCAGCCGGAGGAGGTCGGTGGTTCCGAGGCCGACGTTCAAAGCGGTGAACCGGAAGAGAAAGACGAGAGGACAATCCCTGAAACGGGAGAGTCGCTAACATCGGAACCATTGAACAAGCCGATGCCTGAGTTACCTACGTCTGGGAAAGAGCTCCGGCTTTCCCGTTAATGTTGATGCGGTGGGCGAGACAGCCTGCTCCAAACCCGTTATCGATATTCACCACGCCGATTCCGGATGAGCAGGCATTCAGCATCGTTAAGAGAGGGGCAAGCCCGCCAAAATTCGCCCCGTAGCCCTGGCTGGTTGGCACGGCGACAATCGGGCGATCAACCAACCCTCCCACCACGCTGGGCAAAACCCCATCCATTCCTGCGACGACCACCACCACTCGTGCCTGGTGAAGGCACTCCTGGCGATCCAAGAGCCGATGCAAGCCTGCGACGCCAACATCATAGAGCGTCTGCACCCGGCTGCCCATGACTTCGGCGGTGACTTTGGCTTCCTCGGCCACTGGGATATCGGAGGTGCCGGCCGTGACAATAAGAATCAACCCCTGCTTGTCTGTTTTGTTATGGGGAATAGAGACCATTCTGGCCATTTCATGATACACCGCCTTGCGGGCCAATCGCTTGAGGCTGCGCGCATTAGCAGGCGAAACTCGTGTGGCGAGGAACGGTCCGCCGGCCTTTAACAATTTTCGAGCGATAGCTGTAATTTGTGCGGGTGTTTTCCCTTCGCACAGGATCACTTCCGGAAAGCCCTGTCGAAGCGATCGGTGATGATCCACTGAGGCAAATCCGAGATCTTCAAACGGGAGGGTGCGGAGCTGTCGAATGGCCTGGGGGACAGAAACGTGTCCGCCTTGAACCCGTTGAAGCAAGGCCGCTAACCGGTCGTGATTCATGAATGAGTCCTTGGGCCAAAGGTCGCGGTGCTGGCGGAAAAGAGGCCATCGGTTTCACCTTTGGCTAATCGGGACATGAGATCTGTCACAATATGTCGGGGATTGCGCCCTTCAAACAACATTTGAAACACGCCGCGCACAATGGGCATATCCACCTGATAACGTTCAGCCAACGCCATGGCAGCCCGGCTGGTGGGAACGCCTTCAGCCACGGTTCTGGTGGTAGAGCGTAACGTGGTCATATTCGCGCCCTTGGCCAACTGCATGCCGACCTGGTAATTCCGGCTCAACGTCCCGGTGCAGGTGAGCACCAGATCTCCCAACCCCGAAAGCCCATAAAAGGTGGCGACATCGCCGCCCATGGCCCGGCCCAACCGGATCATTTCGGCCAGCCCTCTGGTGATTAAGGCCGCCCTCGCGTTAGATCCGAGGTCCAGCCCATCCACCACGCCAGCGCCAATGGCCATGACATTTTTTAAGGCTCCGCCCAGTTGCGCCCCGATCATATCCCGTCCGGCATACACGCGAAACTGTGGAGTGATGAAGGCTTGTTGCAGACCATTAACCAGATTGAAATCTCGCCCGGCGAGTAAAATGGTCGTGGGTTTCCAACGGCTCACTTCTGATGCGAAGCTGGGCCCGGAAAGAATGGTGATGAACGGATGCCAGACGGCGGGGAGATGACTTTCGACCACCTGACTCATCAATTGCAATGTGCCTTCCTCAATGCCTTTGGTGGCGATGATGATGGGAAGGGGTTCATTTAATAACAGGTTGAGTTGCTTCACCATATTGGCCATGGCATGTGATGGCGCCGCGAGCAGGATGACATCCGTGCCCTGCACGCAATCCGGAAGACTGATCGTGGCCTGGATGGAATTGGGTAAGACCACCTCCGGGAGATACCAGGAATTTTCTCTGGTGCGTTGGATAGTCTCCGCGACCTCAGGTTCATGTGCCCATAAGCGGATGCTGAATCCTTTGGTGGCCAGTAGGTGAGCCAAAGCCGTTCCCCAGGCTCCGGCGCCAATCACAGAGAGGACGCGAAAGGAAGAGGGTGTCACGGTGTCTCCTGACAAAGATGATTCATGAATGATGGAGGAGTTGGTGCATGGGCCAAAGGGGCAAAGCGAAGTATCGGGAGAGAAACGTGCACCGGTCTGAGGGAACGAATGAGGGTCGATGTTGGGATTGAATCGTGATCTATTGAGAAATTATAAAAATGACGTGGGAGGTGAGTCAAATCATTTTGCGTGTTTCGCCTGGACGAATCGATGAAAATTGGGCAAGATAGCGAAATCCAACAATCATGAGACATATATCATCTTAACAGAAATCAGGTGCTGTGTGAGTGAAACAAAGCCGTGTCCTTCTTGTGGCTATGATCTCCCTCTCCAAGGACGGTTCTGTCCAAAATGTGGGAATCGGGTGGATCGAAAGCCGGTGGAGAATTCCAAGCAGGAGCCACTCAACCTTCGTATTCTCTACATCATGGTGGGCCTTCTCATCCTGGCGGTCTTATTCCCTCCTTGGCAAACGCCACCGGAACAGGCGCCGGAATTTTTAGGATTTCACTTTATTACCTCTCCCCCCACGGAGGGGGCTCAACGCAGTCCCATACTCCAAAACATTCAACTCTTCACGATTGCCGTGGCTGGTCTGTACTTTTCCTGGGCATTTAGGGGCAAGGGCTAACCAGGGCATTCCTCCAAATGGGGCGAGGAGGTTCTTCATGAGGGGGACTTCTGAGGACACGGGACATCGGGTCTATCTGGCCCCCCAGATTCCCCCAATGTCCCGTGTCCTGTCCCTGTGAGCCTCACGATTGATCCCGGATTGCCGCGGGTTACTTGGTGACTTGCAGGATTTGTTGAATGGCCTCAGCCTTTTGCATCCGGAGAATCTGGTAGATTTTGGGACCATCTTCCAGAACGTATTGTCGGTCTTCGGCTTGTACTTTGGCGCACGGTCCTGGTTTGTTTTGCAAAGAAAGAAACCGGGTGACAAGTGGAGGATTCCGTGAGATCCGTAAAATACTCACGGCACAGGCTTCCCCATCATAGGGTGCCGACACGATATTTGCGTCATCCCATTCCTGAATGTCATAGACATGAGTATGCACTTTGAGTTGGGGCACATTCGCATTCACCAGGGATGCGGTCGAGTCGATACACCGTTTAAATTCTTTCATGCAGGTGATGCGCGAGGTTTGCAGGACATCGTCGGTATTGCCTTCCTTGAGCATCCAGGAACCCTGGACTTCCACCCATTGTCCCCATTCCTGATCGTGAAAGGTCTGTGGGGGAAGAAATGGGACAACACGATTCAAGAGGCGATCATCCTCGGTGAGACGTTTCAGTGTGGGAAAGTCGAGGTCCCCGGTCTGAGAGAGCCCTGAATTTTCCTGATAGGCTTTCAAGGCCTGTTTGGTTGTTTGGTCGAGAGTTCCCGTATAGGGTCCGACTCCATATCCAAAGCGTCCGAGAAAAATCTGCACGCCGGTCATCAACGTACGAAATTCATCCGGATTTTTCCGTAACGCCTCCAATTCTTCCTGACCCTTCTTGTCTAACGACATTTTTGCAGCGTCCGTTTGTGGGGATTGATGGGTTGGGGGCGATGAAGATTCAGAAGATTTTTTGTGAGAGTGGGGTGTGTTCAGCTCTTCGCCCGAGGCAAAGCCTGAGCCATTGGAAAAGAGTACTGCCCCGATACCCATGAATACATACAGAGCCATCAATCCGACTAATTTACCGGTGTGTTGCGACATATCACATTCCCTTCTAAGAAACTAAAAAAAACAGAACATCTGTGTGGTGTTCACTCAATACCTGTGGAGATCAGGATCATTCCAGGTGGAGTTCGTGGAGTCAAGAGCTGAAGCCTGCTCGCCCATTGAGAGGTGAGCGGTGGTCCGCAGAAAGGTCAAATGGAGAAATGATGGAAAGAGTGGAGATGAGGGAGACTGACAAAAGACTCGTTAAGATGACCGTTGTTCTGATTGACGGCAGAACAGATTGACCCTACCAAAACGCCGGATGGAGCATGCCCCATCCGGCGTAATGTCCGCACACTGGGAAAATTACCGTTTCTTCGTGGCAGCTTTTTTCTTGGCTGGAGCCTTTTTCTTGGCTGGAGCCTTTTTCTTGGCTGGAGCTTTTTTCTTGGCTGGAGCCTTTTTCTTGGCTGGTGCTTTCTTCTTTGTGGCCAAAACACTCACCCCCTTTCAAATGAGATGCGACGTCGAAGCCGCAGTGATAGCTCACTCCTACGATAGCAGTGAGTCTGTGAATAGGAACCCTTGAGCCCGTTATTAGTGTAGGACGTCACGCGAAAAATTTATCGGCGCTATCGTTCTGCAATGCCAAGCGATGTTCGGGAGCGAAATTGAAGAGGGAATGATGTAAGCAAGAAGTGTTTCGATAGTTGTGCATGATGATATTGAATCTATACTACAACGTCTAAGCAATTAATTCCAGGAATTTTTAAATTTTTTTTGTCGTGATGAACTCGACGCAAAACGTCTGTCAGAAATTATGTCGGCGTGACGAAACGTAGCCTGATGAACATGCTCGAGGAAAGAGGGAAAAATTTTCACTGTGTGATGGTCGTCAACTCATGGGAGGGCAAATAATTTGCTTCGGCTGAGAACGCCATGCGTCCGATGAGTCGCCCGTCTTCCGTCTCCACATTCACCCGCCATTCACCAGGCTGGAGCCGTTGTTTCATGGTGTACATTCGATAGCCATGTTCTCTTCCTCCGGTGATGGAAATGGGAATGCGATCCGTGGTGATGAATTCAGCCGACTTGGTGAGTGGTCGCCATTCCCAATGGTGATAGATGGTGGTATGCAACGTGATCGGAGCAAACACGGATGAAAAGCTATAGACGGGTGTGTCCGTTCCGACACGGTCATCGGACCGTTTCCACACAGCGTACCAGGGACCATCTTCATAGGTGAGCAGGTACTCATTCTGTTGCTTTTCGATGTGATGATAGATGCCTCCGGATTTGAGGGAGAGGGGAATGGGAGGGATCCAATTTAAAAAATATAACGTGGTGCACAGACCCACCAGGGCAAAAGCCGGAAAACAAATGCTCAAGGAAGCCCTAATGGGAAGATTGGGAATGCCGCGGAGGGTGAGGCGGACGGTTTCCCACACGACGGCTATGGTGATGAGGGCACCGGTTAAAAAGACCCCCGCATTCATCCATCCCGTCAGGACAGGGAGGAAAAAGGTCATAAAGCTTAAGGTGACGATCGCAAAGAGGCCCACCAGTATTTTGAGACTGGAATATCGTTTGGGAAGAAATTCGTTGGCGATAAGCAAGCCGACAATGATTCCCAAAAAGATGGCGGACGTGGACCATGATGCACTTTGGGAATAGAGGATGGCATAGGCACTGAACAGGCCTCCTAATAAGAATTGCATGGCCTTGCCAAAATGCGGACGGGCCCAATGCATCAGGCTCAGGACATTCCAGCCGGGTATGTCCGGTGTTGAGGGGACCAGTCCCAGTTGAAATCGTCCGGTGAGAATGATGAGAGTGCCAAGGAGCGTGATGTAGAGAAGGATAATCAGATTATCCAGCAATCGATCGATGCGTGTTAACGTGAGGGTGTCATAGGTCACGCCGGCGAAAAAAAAGACCGCCGGGAGAATGGGCTTGAGGAAGGTGGAGTGCCACTGCATCAATGTCTGGGCCAAAGTCGCCGTGAGAGACGGCGTAAAAGTCGAAGGCAATTTGTCAGTCGTCAGATTCATTGTACCCCTTCCTTGAAAATCCTCGGAAGATTGATGATGTTTCTTAAAGGAATGGGGCGAAACGCTTCGGATAACCATTCAGGCTGTGTCAGAATCAAGACAATAGAAATGAATCGCCCACTGCTCTTATTCGGGCGCTGGTTGGAATGCAATTTGTCTTTATTGGGATGTTTGTTTTCAGGGAACCACTGGGGCTACAAGGTTGGAGCCTTCGTGGGATGCGTATCGGTGGTGGAGTGGTAGGCCTTTGGGCGCTGCCGGCCATGGG
Organism: Nitrospirales bacterium; assembly: GCA_049289415.1. GTDB lineage: Bacteria > Nitrospirota > Nitrospiria > Nitrospirales > UBA8639 > Nitrospira_E. Next base: position 2,708 of record JBATLR010000098.1, on the reverse strand, counting down.
ACGGCATCAGGTGAAAATGCTTCTCGAACTTCCCTGCCAGGGGAAACGCATTGTTTTCCGTCCTTACCGCTAGGTCAGGTATCCCATGTATACCAGCATCTTGTTGGTGACCCTGGTTTGGACTCTGGGAAGTCTCCTTCCGTACCGTTTTCTGTTGTGGGTGGGATTAGTGATAACTTTCTCGGTCAAAATCCGGTACGAAGAGCGCATCTTGATAGAATGACCCTGAATATGAGGCCTACCAACGTCAAACAAAACGTCTCATTCCTTTTGTGTGGTAAGGCCAATCAGTTTGTTAATCAAAGAGGAATGTAAGGGGAATTAAGGGGACGTGGTGGGGAGTATCATTCCACTTTTTATTCTTTCAAAATATTTTCCGACATATTCGAGCCCATCATTCTACTCACTGGCATGTTTAGCACATATGATTATTGCCGGGGTTCGGCCCGGCAGCCGAGCCACTTTTGTTCGGGCAAAAGTAGCCAAAACCCGTGACGCCCTGCCTGGCCAGATCGCAGAGGGCGGATGCGAGACTGAGGAGGGCAGCCCAACTCGCTGTGCTCAGACAAGGGCTGCAGGTGAATAAGAGCATCCGCCCGGGGGGCCAGGCAGCAGGCGTTAGACAACAGACAGTCGCGAGTCGCAGGAATGTGGGTATTCTTCGTTGACTTTTACCGTCGGAACGAAGTTGTCCTATGCTTATAAGAATGCATTGGAAGTTATTGGGATGCCTGTAGTGGGTACAAGCTTAAGTTCTATCGTTCAGAAATTGTTTGCTGAGTGTCTAAAGTGGAATGAAATGGATAGGCCATTTTTTACGTTGTCATCCTGAGTGGAACGAAGGATCTCGCTGAGCCATGGTTGCTTAACCTGGGTAAAGGTTCATTGACCTTGTGCTCAATGGCGGACGGGGATTGGACGGCGAACCCATTAGGTCGGACGTTAGATCGCGCCGGAGTCAAAGTTTGATGAGGGCTCTGGACCATGAACTCTTTGAAGGCTGGCGCTGGGGAAACGTGGCTGGCTGAATAATAGGAGGCCATTCAATGGTGGATGCCAATACAAGGTGCAGGCCTTTCACTATTGCACTGACAAGGCAACGTTTTAATACTTAGATTTAAGTTGCTACTTGACTTTACGTATTTTTTCATTCAAAATTACTTCATAATGATTCCTACCAAATAAATACGAGTCCACTATTTAAAAGGGGAGAATCAATGCTTAAAGAAAGGTCTATTCAGAATCCCATTTATGAAGGCTATGAAATTCAGGCAGTTCCTTACCAGTTGGCTGACTCCGGCGAATGGACAGTAAAAATTCGCATCTTTCCGGACTGCGGAGATGAAAGGAGATCGAGAGAGTTCTCCTTAGCCAAATATTTCAAAGGACGGGACGAAGCAGTCGCCCATTGCTTTAACTTTGGAAAGCAAATCATCGACGGCAAAATCGAAAACTGCACCGTCGATGGTCTATAACGACCAGAGCCTACTGGGATAAATAACGAAGGGCCCCCGACCCATAGATCACAAATAGTTTTCTCGATTACTTTGCTTTCAATCTGAGGCATGCTCCGGAGGACAAAGCCTCAGTGGAACTAATAGAGCTATACAAAAAAGATAATCTACTACTTCAGATTGCACATTCGAAACAGAAAGAGATCGACCACCCAAATGCCCCAGCGTGGGTCAAGGCCGAAACACAAAACTTGATTTATGCGATCCAAGTTCAGCTAACGCTGCGGGAAGTGGTACTTCTTCGACAAGATCGAAACCATCCTCTCCGGGAACGGCAAGGTTAAAAAAAAATCACTCAGAATGCGCAACACGTTTTCGAGGCGCAAAAGTATGGCACCTATTTCATCACGAGGGATGCGAGAATTCTTGATCGCACCAAACCGCTTCGAAAGATCTGCGGGGTGTTGATAGTTAAGCCGAGCAGATTTTTGGCATTAGTGGTAACGCATAGAGGATGACAAGCTCCGTATATTCGAGATTTCACCAGGGGCTCGGGTCATTTAGCCAAAGGCAATTCTGTAAATGATTCCAAATTAAGGAGAGCGATATGACCAAGGAACAAGAAATAAAGAACATGATCTATGGTTTGTACCGACAGCTAGGCTTGGACCCTGAAGAGCTTAAGTTTATCAAACCTAATGACGGCGTTTGGGGAAATGCTCTCTCGTACGATATCCAAAGAAAAGATGGAGCTGTTGCGAGAATTTATCGCAAAGATATTGACGATTCAGCTACTGTTCCGATTCTGGCCGCGCTCAGACGGTTCCGCCTATCAATGCCTAACAAAGGCGCTTAATCGGAAGCCGTTCTTGAGATTGTCGATCATTCGGTGCAACCAGTTTGGGATATGGATCGTTGAGGAGTGGCGGTGTCATTTAGGGAATAATCTGGTGAGGATTGTCATTGATGTATCTATCTCAGCTAAAATCGTCAGTGGATGCGGCAATCCAACGCAGAATGGAAGACTTGTCTGGACCAACTCGAGTTAGGTGTGGTCAATTGCCCCATTGAGATTGAGTGTTGGTAACTGAGTAACTATAGGATTCGTTATGCTTGAACTCCATTGCAGGAGGATTTCAGATGAACCCAAACAATACCTCGATTTTTGATCTGAGCCCGTCAGAAAAACTTCAGCTTGTCGAAGATTTGTGGGATGATCTTGCGGCCACTCCCGAAGCTGTACCCGTTCATGAC
>JBATLR010000097.1:0-6224 GCA_049289415.1 Nitrospirales bacterium | reverse complement strand
GCCCACCACTTCACCCTCTTTCACCTCAAAGGAAATATCTCGCACTGCCCAAATAACATCAGGCTGACTCCCAATAAGTTCCGGGCTTTGATTATCAAATTTGTAAAGTCCGCGATAATTTCGGTAGTTTTGAAGAGGGCTTTTCAGGAAATGATAGAGTGATACTCCGAGGCTATCATGCATAGTTTCCTTTAAGCCAATACGGTAACACTTACTGATATTTTCCACTTTTAAAGCTAAATCATTTTTCATTGTGAGTTTCCTACGAATCGTTCTTCCACTTAAATAACATCTACAAAAATCCGCTCCATCCGTTTAAAGTACAACATTCCACTTATGACCAAAATGGCAGCAGTCAGTATTCCAGGCAAAATGTATATCCAGGGGATTGGAGTCCCAAGAAAACAGGCCCTAAACCCCTCTATGACTCCAACGATGGGATTCAGAGAATAGATCAAACGATATCCTTCTGGTATAGAAGATGCCGAATAGACGATAGGGGCAGTGTACATCAGCATTTGAATAATAAACGGCATCACCTGTTTGACATCACGAAACCGAATAGCCAGAGAGGATAACCATGTCCCTATACCCAATGGTATGGAGATCATGAGAAGAAAAACCACGGGAAATAACAGGAGATTCCATGTGGGAGAAACACGATAATACAACATGATGCCTAATATAATTACCATGGATATTCCGAAATCAACCAGCTTAGACAGAACGGGGGTAATGGGAAACATTAATCGAGGAAAATAAATCTTCCCTAGGATATTCGATCCCTGAATCAGGCTTTGACTAGACTGCGAAATTGCCTGGGAGATATAGGCCCAAGGGATAATCGCGACGCTGGAAAAAAGAATATACGGAACTCCATCAGTCGATATCTTGGCCACTTTCCCGAAAATAATGGTGAAAATAACAATCTGTATAAGGGGATTGAGTATGGCCCATAGAAATCCCAAAATGGTTTGGGCATATATGGATTTAATGTCGCGCCATACAAGAAAGTAAAACAGATCTCGAAATTCCTTCAGTTCCTTAAAATCAATAATCTGCCAACCGGAGTTTGGTTGAATGACGGTCAAAGAATCTCCTTTTGAAGTTTCCCCATATTTATGGCTCATGATTTTGTTCATAAATAACGCCCCTTCATCCTCTTTCTTCGCCATACAATGAAACAGAACAATCGAATAACCAAAATGACCCTGTATACATGTTTTCCTTTCTTATGCGCAAAAAATCTTTCCTTTCACTTCTTTTAAGAGGGAAATGCACCAGGCATCCTGCTACTAGGCCAGCATTTTCCATCAACCGCTGCAATCCACTTCCCATTTGAGAAATGGGGGTCGACATGATGCATGCCATACGCATTCCATCCTTCTCCTGACGGCATGACGACAGCCTTTTCCGACACGATTGTTTCTTTATAGGCTGTTTTAGATAATTCTACTATTTCAAACGCAAACACCTGAATCCCATATCGTGGCTCCGTATCTTGGGCAAATCTGTATGGATGTCCATCATAAATCAATACCCTCCCACCCGGTCTGGAAATGTGCTTGTTTGATTTCACGACCGGATTCATCGGATGGGGCTTCCAATCCCCCATCAACTCGTCCGAAAAATACAAGTTTAAGGCATCATTCAGAGGGTTTGAATAAAACAACCACCAGAGATTGTTATATCGGAAAATAGAGGGATCCACATAATGTTCTCCATGAAAAATTCGTTTGACGAATTCCCATTCCGCAGGAAAAGACGTGGCCCGGTACAATCTAATGGAGAGATCCTCGTGGCTCTCGGGAATTAAATAATACTGGTCTTCCCATTGAAAGACGTAGGGATAAGACAGGTGGAACGGTTCATGAATAATAATTTTCTTGTATTCCCATTTTTCCCCATCTTTGCTTTCGGCATAGGCAATATCTCCCTGAGCAGTGGTTCGATTCCACACTTCGAAAAACATGTAAAACTGACCGTCCTCGACGACCATAAATGGATCGGCAAGGTATGTGGCATCTATATCCGTCACAACCTTTCCAGTCAGCACAGGATTTGAGATGTGGTCAGGTTGATGTAATTCGAATGGAGATCCCCCCACATAAATTCCAATTGACCAGGGACCATAGTGCACCTTGGTCTCACTTTTACATAAATACTTCTTTGCTCTTTTTAAAGAGTTATAAGGAAAGAAATGATGTTTCTGAAAGCCTATGCCATACATGACGCCCATGATAAATATGGCAATCAATACAATAGGTAAAACGGCATCCATTTCTACACCATTACCGGGTCAAATGTTTTTTATAAAGTGCGAAATGTTCAGAGTGTTGAATGAATTATCCATCGAAAATATGCTGTAGAAATTGGGCAAATTAGGAATCAGCGGTAACTTTTCAGGATTGGATGCTTAGCCGACCCTGCAAGGGAAAACCCTTAGCCTTTGCTCCAAATTCTTATCTGCTTACTATTCGCCACCTTTATTTTTTAACTGCCCGAACCGTAATGATCAATGGAATGTAATCATCGCTTACATCAAGTTCCCGGTTTGATAATTCTTCATAGGCCATTCCAGTCAAAAAGGCGATGGCGGCCAGGACATTTCCATGGGACCGGGCGATTATTTGATTCTGGCCAAATACCTCACCAAACAGCGCCGAACAGCCAGGGAGCGTGAATCGCCAGTAATCAGCCTTTGGCGTGCAGTATCTACTCACTACCGGCACCGTGACAAGAAGCACGCCGCCTGGACGGAGAATGCGGTGAGCATGCGAGACAGCCGAATGCACATCATATATGTACATAAGCGTCTGGGTAAGGATAAAGCAATCAAAGGTATTTGATGGAATTGAATCAGCTGCGGAAAGATCTGCAATGATCGAGGCTCTTGGATTTGCAGGATCAATGTCAAGGATTTCACGCCGCGCGACAGCAGTCCCATATCGATCAATGTAACGGCTGTCTTTAACCTCAAGTACATAACCATGAATGTCTTGTTGATGCTCCTCAAGAAATTGCTCGATGTAATAGCGATCAACCGGCGTACCCCGGTCAAGGCCAAAATGACTGCTCAAAGGCCTGGTTCGTCGAAGCGTGCCCAACCATGCTGGGCGGGAGAGCCGGCGAAGGCGTTGAGACAACTTTTTCCGACGTTCGGGGGGAATTCTTTCCCGCAGGTTTTCCCAGAAGTCCATTGCTGGGCGGGAGAGACGTCGGAGGCGTTTCCAGTGTTCGGGAGGAATTCTTTCTCGCAGTTTTTTCAGTAAATACATTGCAATTTACGCCTACAGCCCGTTCGTAGATTATCCAAGCTGACAGGCATGGACGATAAATTCCGGCACTTCGCTTATCATCTTCCCGTCAACTGGCCGAAGGGAGTGTAGGCCTGAGATTCTCGCGAAAGGCAGATCATACCACATCCTGCGCAAAGTACCATAAAAACCCTCTTCTTTGAGTTATTCTGGAAGTATCCTTGCGGCATACCCCATTCTCATCCCTTCCGACGAACAGGTGAGGTTGGGCTCGGCACGCGCCAAAAGTCTGCCGGAACAACACGACGATAAGTTCCACATCAGAACATCAAAATCGGCAATAAACCATTCGTCGAGAGGCTTAACTGATGCGATTCGACTGCAACTCAATCCTCCGGACAAGGCCTCGGGTCTCTCGGTCTTCAACAGGCAAGAAATTCCCGCTTAATGAGGTTTTTTCATATCGCCGGCAGATTTTATAATCTTTACAATCCCTGCTCTTGGTAATTTTATTTTGAAAAATTTATTTCAATCAAATCCGAAGTGCATCCTATACAGATTACCTTTTCCAAAAAGTTCGGAAAACACCACAAGACCAAGCCCCTTTACCTGCATAAAAGCGGGACTTTCAGGACTTTCGAAATTTACCACCAGGCTCCTGACGATAATACGATAATCGAGCCACCTTTTATCTTGCCGAAGATGTCTTGCATGGGATACTGGGTCCGCATCTTCCATCAACCGCTGCCATCCATTGTCCTTTGATGAAATGGGGGTCTCCATGGTGTATGCCATACCCATTCCATTCTTCTTCTGACATCGTGACGACAGGCTTTTCTGAAATGATTTTTCCTCATAAGTGATTTTCGATATTTCTTCTATTTCAAAGGAGTAGACCTGAATGCCATAACATGTCTCAGTATCTTGGGTGAACCGATAAATCCCCCCATCATGAACGAGACCCCTTCCACCCGGCGGCAGAAACACACCCCTCAGAAGCTTCCACGCTATTTAACTAAGACCGAACCCCCTTATTTACTTTTGATAATCTGCCATGATTTTTTCTACTATTTTCCTGTATTGATTTTGGAAATTTTCCATCGTGTGATTCGCTCTGGCAAACTCCCAGGCTTTACGGGACCTCTGTTTGAGTTCTTGGGTTGAAGCGGTTGCCATTTGCCGCACAGCCTCCTGGATAGCCACAACTGAACAATCATCCAGCACAATACCTGCGTCTTTTCCCATATCCACACCAGATTCGTAACTGATGATAGGAATAAGGCCGGCATGCAAACACGTCAATACAGAACCAGCATTCGTTTCAGAACAAGATGGATATACTAGGCCGAGGCAGCGATTGGCCAACTCCGTAAATTCAGTGGATTCAACATCAATCCATCCGTGTGTATGAATATTGAGGGTGCGATACAATTCGAGAAAATAGGCTTGTTCAAAATCCTTTTCTCTCGCAACCGGGCCACAAACCGTCAAATGATATTCTGGCATTCCTGCGAATGCTTCTAAAACCAAATCAAGACCTTTGTGCACCATTCCCTCACTCCCCAACCACAAAAATCGCAAGCGACAGGACTCAAAATTCTTTGATTCAGGCCAGGGATACCTATAGGGAACCGCATTCGGAACCAGATACATTGGCTTATTGGCATATTTGAAATTTTTCATACCAAATGCACAATGAACGACTACACAATCAGCAAATTCTATGGCCATGGCATACTTCGGGTCCATGAATCTTCTGGAACGCAAGGTCACCTGCCTACGTTCTTGCATAGCCATTAAGCGTTTTGTTTCAGCATAATTATTAAAATAGGGATGCGCAGTGGTTGCATGCAATATTTTCACACAATCCTTATTCAGTAGGGATGCGATTCTTTCAAAATTCATCCGGGTATCGATAAAAAAGGTATAATCCTTTTCAGGTAAAAATGTTCGATTCGTATTAGCAATAATATCAACAGCAAAACCGAGATCAACAAAAATTCTTGCCATCACAACGGATAATTGGCAGCTATAATGATAGTAGGGATTTGGTTGCCCCGGTTCGATTAGAAATCGTTCAATTCTATAGGAGAGAAGTACGTTCCCCCGGAGAGCTCCCTTTGGCATAAGAGAAACGACCTGTTCTGTGGGGGAAGGGGTCGTGAGGAAAATTTTATTAATTTTTCCATAGAACTTCTGAAAAATAGCCAGAGCCTTGTTTGCATTCCTTCCTAACATTGGCCATCACCTATCTCTGGAATTTGAACCATGCAAAACCCGTTAGGAAAGAATGATCGACTCATTGTTCAATATCGGACGCCTATTGGCCTGTAGATTTACTACTCGTAGATCCAGGGTGTTCCGCTTTATACCATTCCACTGTTTGGCGCAGTCCGGATTCAAGGGAAACCTTCGGTTTCCAGCCAAGTTTTTCATAGGTACTTCCTATCTGGGCTTTTCGTGCTGGTTCCAAGACACGATCGGGCAATACACCAAATAATGGTTCTACATTACACCCCACAATCTTGACCAATTTTTCCACTAATTCACGAACAGTCACGAGCGTTCCCATACCCAAATCAAGAGTGCTCCCCTCAATTTGTGGTATCTGAGCTGCAGCAAGAAACCCGTCGATGACATCATCAATAAAAATCCAGTCGGCGTTCCATTGTCCACTAGAAAGCTTTGGAGATTTGTTTTTCAAGAGAGAGAGTACAACAGAAGGAATTAATTTCCGAGAATCTTGTCCTGGCCCATAGGTCATAAAGGTTCGGACAACCACCACCGGAGTCCCATAAAGTGCATGGAACATGCGTCCATACGCACTACTCGCCCACTTAGCCGCCGCATAAGGTGAACTCGGAATCATCTCAGGATCCTCGGATTGCGGCTCATTAAGAGACCCGGCCAATACGACCCGCTGACAACCAACTTCGGTCGCAACCGTTAACAGATTGACAGTACTTG
>JBATLR010000096.1:0-8186 GCA_049289415.1 Nitrospirales bacterium | reverse complement strand
ATTTTATGTACGGATAAAGCTTAAAAAACCTCATTACTGGCTCATGCACCCTTCTCAGATATTCGAGTGGGTCCAGTTATCTTGACCCGCGATGGAAAATTTTATAAGGGATACCAAATTGAAATTCCGGAGCCCTGCCCTTTCCGGAAGAGCCCGTGAGCTTGTCACCTTAGCCCTTATGCAAAGGCCCTAACCATTATTACCGCTATTACCGCGCCGAACTTGCTACCAACTACTTGTGGGAATTTGCGCCGAAGGTCAGGATTGTGGTTGAAGTAAAAGTTGGGGTCAAAGACTACCGACTCCATGATATTCTGGCTTTTTTCCTTGAAGTCAATGAACAAAAACCATTCAGGAATGCCTCGACAATCTTTGTTCCCACTAACTCATTGTTCACCTTCTTGACAGTCTAAAAAAGTGATTGATATGATGCCGAAGTTTGGGTGGATTAAAGTTAACCTATCTTATGAATATGTTATGATAATGAATAAGGTAGGTGCGCTCAAACGACACCACTCCAAAAAGAGGAATAAAAGGGGAAGCGATAATGCACCCTCATGTTTTTTACGGTCTCATCAACTCTGTTTAACCTAGGAGGCTTACATGACGTTTTCGATGAAAGTGCTTGGAACCTTAACCGCCGCCATGTTTTTGACCACGGGCCTGGCTATTGCCGGACCTGAAAAGGATCCAATTCCAGCCCGTGTTCCGGCCGATCAACGTGGTGATGCTAAGAAGGATAAATCACCCTTATACGAAAAAGCTGAGGATGCTTCGCCGGAAATCGTGGCCGAAGGGAAAGCTTTGTATGAGGGAAAAGGGACTTGCATTAACTGCCATGGCAAAGAAGGCAATGGACAAGGTCCGGCAGGAGCCGTCTTAAATCCTGGTCCACGCGATTTCACCAATTGCAAATTTCACAAGAAACGGAAAGATGGCGAACTCATGTGGGTCATCAAGAATGGGAGCCCGGGCACAGGCATGGTTCCTTTAGTCCCAGCCACTATCAGTGAAGAAGAGGCCTGGAAGGTCATTGCGTACGAAAGAAGTTTCTGCAAGGGTTAATAGAAGGTATTTTCACGAAACCCCCGCTGGGCCTGACCTAGCGGGGGTTTTTTTTTGAGAAGAACCTACCCCCTGCCAATAATGACAGTTCCCCGTTGACACCATTCAAATCCCTTGACTAGACTCAACCTGGTAGAAGGATACCCATCCCACTATTTGTCAATCAAATTTTTAGTGTAAGGAGAGTAGAATCATATGGCCAAAAGACGATCACTTCAGGAAGACGCAACCTCTCTAAAAGCCAAGGTCACGAAATCCCTAGCCAGTAGCGACAATCCTGAGGGAGATTCAGCCATTCGGTCATTACGAAAACGATTACGACGGGTGCAACGGAAAGTCCGAACCGCTAAGCGGCGAGAGGAACACCGAAAATCAAAGAAAGTCGCGGCAGAGGCCTAAGGTTCTGAGATCGACCCTGAAGCGTAATGTGGAGGAATTGAGTTATGCGAGACGACCAAAAAAATATCGATGATGCATTTTCGGATCAAACGGAGGAGTTTGTCTCGTTGGAAGGCAAGACAACCCTGCCTCAAGACGAACTAGTGGATGAAGTCTCAGAAGCCATCACGGCAGAAGCAGATGAAGAAACAACCGACACCGTCGCCTCTGCTGAGACCGAAGAAGGCGCGGAACAAGAAGAAGAGTTGGTCGAAGAGCAGGTCAAAGATGAAATCGATATTCAGATCGATCTTTTAAATGATTCAGAATGGGTCGTCCGACGTGAAGCAGTCATTACCCTGGGCGAAATGGGCGATGAACGCTGTGTCGAGCCTCTCGTTCGGTGCCTTCGAGACGGGGATTGGCAGGTTCGGGATGCCGCCGTTGAAGCCATTGCCATGATTGGGTCACCGGCCGTGGACTTGCTCCTCCGCTATATACGAGACTACGATGCTCGGAAATCCGTGATCAAAGCGTTGGGGAAGATTAACGACGAACGAGTCCTTGATCCGTTAATTTCGATGCTTCACAATGATGAATTTAAAGACGATGCGACCTGGGCGCTTGCAGAACTTGGACAACCCGCAGTCGGACGATTACTCGAATGCCTGAAAAATCAAGATGAAGTGATTAGAAAACAGGCCATTCTGGCTCTCGGAGAGATTAAGGATTCCAGTAGCGTGGATTTATTGATCGAACGGTTGCAAGACCCTGACTGGTTCATCCGACTCTCGTCAGCAGCCGCGCTAGAAAAAATTGGAGATCCTCGTGGCCGTGAGGCGATCAAACCCTTGATGAAAGATCCTGATCTGGTTGTGCGCTTACGCATCGAACGCATGTTGGCAGCATGGAAAAAGCAGGCTGTCACGGCTTAATCCTGTTTAAGCCGTCAGGGTTGCGAACAAACCTGAGCCCTCAATTGTCTGGACAATTGAGGGCTCTTTTTATAGGATGAGTCCCATCACATCTTCCCGCCAGCACTCTTAATTTCCACATAAGGCCCCGACGAAGGGATGATCAGAAATGGACGAATCCGTAATAATAAGATGGGATTGAAAACAACAAAGAATACAACCGGCGGCGGGCTATTCGAACGGCTTGATCAAGGCATAACGGATTGCAATTCTTGACGAAGATCGTCCAACAAGTGAGGAGGAAGGCTATGGCCTTGAGCCAGACTTTGCTGGGCCTCTCGAATTTTCTGTTTAACGATTTGGATTTTTTGAGCCATGGGTCCTTGAGGGTCCAACTCAACCGCTTGATCTAAATGGTGGAGTGCACGCTCAAACTCCGCCGAAGCTTCCTTGAAATGATGATCTAACAGATACGCTCGCCCTTCCAAAAAACCATCTTTTGCTGCCAGCATTTGTCGCTGCAAGTTGGTTTTCTGATCAAATCCAATCGTGTTCTCCAGGACTTGTCCCGACAAGTCTCGCAATCGTTGCTTCACCTCGTCCGGTTTTTGCCCCGTGTAATAACCCAATCCAAATACAATACCTAGCAGGATCAATATTCGTAAAACTTTCATAGTGGACCTCGCCGGCTCAGAATGCCTCCCGCTCTTCCCTGAATAGACATCGCCCCTTGTTCACTCCATGAATAAGGCCGGAAGGGAAACTCATATCGATGGAAGAGAAACCGATGAGACAGGGAATGATGCACCATACGTAAGTCGATGGTATCACTGCATTGCAGAAGGTACAACTCTGACACGGGATACTCCATGACCTTCTGGGCAAAGAGTCAGCCTACCGCACATGAGCCGAAAATTCATAGAACACGCCGAGAGATTCAGGCCAGCTTTGCGTCTCGTGCCTTCCCTGCTTCCGAAAACAACGGCGTATAGGCACGCTTCACGTATTCTTTGAGCATGCGACGGGCACTAAACCGTGGAGCCGATGTCCGAATGGAATTTTTGACGACAGTACACCACCCATGTGGAATACCATCAACACCACGGTCGTAATACAAAGGAATCACCTCGTTTTCAAGTTTAGTGTAGAGGCCGACCATATCCAGGTCATCCTGGGCCCAATCGCCAAGTGGCTCTTCGGGGAGAGGCACTGCCCAGCCATTGCTTCCATCATAGCCTTCTTTCCACCACCCATCTAACACGCTCAAATTGGGCACGCCATTTAAGGCGGCTTTCTGGCCGCTTGTCCCGCTCGCCTCTAACGGCGGGCGAGGATTATTGAGCCAGACATCGACCCCTTGCACCAAAAATTTGGCCACATGCATATCGTAATCTTCGACAAAGGCAATATGGCCACCCAGATGATGTGCTTTGGCAAATTGATAAATACGATGGATGAGTTCGCGCCCTGCCTGGTCGGCGGGATGAGATTTCCCGGCAAAGATAATTTGAACAGGCCGCCATGGATTCAACAGAATCTGTTTCAGCCGCTCCAGATCTGAAAACAACAACGTGGCCCGTTTGTAGGTAGCAAATCGTCGCGCAAATCCCAGGGTCAACGCATGCGGCTCAAGAAACGCCCCGCTCGCCAACACCTGGATAGGCTCCATCGTCCCATCCATCCAGCCTATCCGAGCACGCTGACGGGTAAAGCTCAGCAGCTTTCGTTTCAGAAATTTCCGGACCTCCCAGATTTCCTCATCCGGCACCTCATTCATCCTCTGCCACATGTTGGGGTCGTCACATCGTTCCCGCCAGTCAGATCCCAGATATGTTTGATACAACACATCCATTTCCTGAGCAATCCACGTGGGGACATGCACCCCATTAGTGACACTATGAATAGGCACCTCATGCAGCGACCGTTCCGGCCACAGAATGTGAAACATCTTTTTTGAGACCTGTTCATGTTCCTTGCTCACGCCATTAATGAACGAGGCCAGACGGATAGGCAATGTCGTCATATGGAATTGATCCGGTGATAATTCCGGATGACGACCCAACGCCATAAAATCTTCCTGCGTGAGTCCTAACTCTTCCCACCACCAGTGACAATGCTCACGAATGAGATCTCCCGAAAAAACATCATGACCGGCCGGGACAGGCGTATGGGTGGTAAAAACGGTATTCTGGCGAATCTGATCGGCCGCCTCTGGCAAAGACAGCCCTTGTTGAAGGTGTTCCCGCATCCGTTCCACCAGAAAAAAAGCTGGATGTCCTTCATTGGCATGCCACACGTGAGGATTGTGCCCTACCGCACGTAGCGCCCGTACACCGCCGATGCCCAACAACAACTCCTGACAGAGCCGGGTGCGATGGTCTCCACCATAGAGTCGGGCGGTCAGATGACGATCCTCTGGTGAGTTTTCCGGTGTATCGGTATCCAATAGATATAACGAGACCCGGCCAACTTGGATCTGCCAAATTACACACGTCACCAACCGGGTACCAAGTCTGACTTGAACCTTCGCCAAATCCCCGGCTGGCGTTCGCGCCAAATCAATCGGCATCATCATCGGATCAACGGAATCATACACCGCTTCTTGCCACCCATTGGTATCCACGACCTGCCGAAAATAGGCCTGGCTATACATAAATCCGACGGCCACCAGCGGGACTCCCAGATCACTGGCTTCTTTGAGATGATCACCAGCCAGAATCCCCAATCCCCCGCTATAGAGGGGAACCGAACGATGCAACCCAAATTCTGCCGAAAAATAGGCGATCGTGCGATCCTGCCACTCAGGATACGTTCGGCCAAACCAGTGGTCCTTAGCCTCCATATAGGCATGAAACGCATTCATCGCCTGTCGATATAAGCGAAGAAACACCATATCCTGTCCGAGATGGTCCAATCGATCAGAGGCAATCCTCTGCAATTGTTTGAGGGGATCGTGATACGTCAGACGCCAGAGTGTGGGGTCAATGTAGGAAAAAACGGCCCGGCCTTCAGGAGACCAACTCCACCAGACATTATGAGCTAACTCAGAAAGATTACGAAATTCTTCCGGCAACGTACGAGTTTGATTCATAGGGTATACTCACAAAAAGATGGCATCATCCAATGGTGAAGGGTCTTCACCAACCATGGACACATGTTGAAGTGGTCAAAGAGAACACTCAGAAGAGTCAGTTAGAGAGGGTTAGGCATTCCCAACAGGTTGATTTGGATTTGTCTCCGATTGCGCCAACGAGGCGACAACCGCAAACCGCTCGCCCACGATCCGGGTCGCCCGGTTCATGTGCTTAGCCAATTCCTTAGCTTCATCAGGGGGAAGGTCTCGGCGAAACTGTGGATGAAGCCCCCACCAGGATTCGACTTCCTCCCCCTGTGCTCGAGACACTACACTGATCAACTTGATCAGGTTTTTCCCCGCTGCCTCCGGGGCACCGGATTGTGTCGAAGAGCTTCCTTTTTCAGCAGCCCCAGACGAACCCGAACCGGACCCTTCTGCCACAGAGTGAGGCGCAGACGTCGCCGGTTGGACTTTGGGTTGAGTCGCATCTTCGAATAAGCTTTTGAGGGCCGGCACGACCGCGCTTCCACACAAAAATGCCGCAGCAGTAATTTCCTGCTTGCCCGGGGCTCCGGCTTTAGAGGCAATGCGTTCCGAAAAAAACTGGAAATATTGATCCCGCTCTTTGGTTTGGTCTGTGACCACAAACTTAAATTTTTCATAGGTTTTTCGACTATCCGCCACCACCTGACCAACGGACAGCGTCACTTCCATGTCATCTACTTCACTTGAACTCAATGAGGGGGCCAGGACCGTTTTTAATTGATGGGCCACGGAATCTTCCAAACTATTCATAAATTCCTTTTGACCCTGAATCGGGATATAAAATCCAGACAGGCGATCCACCAGGTTAAACAGCATACGCAGGAATTCCAAATAAATTTCCCATTCCTGCTTCCGCTGCAGCTTCATGGCTAGCTGTTGGTCAGACCGTTTGATCAGGCCGACCGATTCCCGGGCCACGCTCATCATGGTATGAGCAAGATCCTTCAGCACACTCTCGTAATTTTCTGCAGATTGTTTGGCCATTTTCAACTCCGTAATTGGCTAAAGTATAACCGAGGGCCCGCGACCTGTCCAAGCCTAATATCGCCTGCGTTGCAACCCACCACCACGTATGCTATACACGCCAAAGGTCTTCGAAAGACGAAACTCGGGTTCATATCTCCCGTCAATTCCTGCCCATGGATTCATGGATTCCACGTCGCCACCATCCAAAGTCTATGTCCTGAAACGACCCCTGGAGGAGTCCACTCCACCAAAATTATCGCGTAATTACGCGGAAGAATTGAATCCCCAACAACTCGCCGCCGTGGAAGCCGTACAGGGCCCAGCCCTGGTCATCGCCGGGGCCGGCAGCGGGAAAACACGCACGCTCGTGTACCGGGTCGCCAGGCTCATCGACCTGGGCATTGTACCCAGCTCCATCTTACTCCTGACCTTTACCCGAAAAGCCTCACAGGAAATGCTCAGCCGGGTCGGACTCCTCATCGGACTCCGCGCCCAGCAAGTCGGCGGTGGGACCTTTCACTCGATGGCCAATATCCTCCTTCGACGATATGGCCGCCCCGTCGGCCTGGAACCAGGATTTACAATACTGGATCGGGGAGATTCCGAAGATCTCCTGAGCCTCCTCCGTGGTCAATTGGGGCTGAATGATACCGGCAAACGGTTTCCACGGAAACATACTCTTTCCGAAATATTTGGCAAAACGGCCAACACTTTAGAGAGCCTGGAAAACATTGTCATCAACGAATACAACCACTTCGGGGAGTATCTCGGAGAACTCCAGAAACTCCAGGCCGCCTATGAGGCCGCCAAGCGACAACGGCAACTGGTCGATTACGACGACCTATTGGTCAAACTGCTCGAACTCCTGGTCATCGACCAACCGACCAGGGAAACCATCAGTCAGATCTTTCGCTATATTTTGGTGGATGAATATCAAGACACCAATCGCTTGCAGGCCTCCTTGGTCCGCAATCTGGCGGCCACCCATGACAATGTCATGGTGGTGGGGGACGATTCGCAATCCATCTATGCCTTTCGTGGCGCCACCTTCCGCAACATCATGGAATTTCCCGACCTCTTCCCGGGTGCCACCATTTATAAATTGGAAGAAAACTACCGGAGCACGCAACCGATTCTCCAACTGGCGAACAAGCTCATCGAAGCGGCCCCGGAAAAATACAGCAAAACGCTCTTCACACGAAAAGGAGAGGGACCATTACCCACCGTCGTGGAAGCGATGGGAGAGAACGCCCAATCGCGATTCATCGCTCAAAAAATTCTGGAATTGCGGGAAGAAGGCACCCCCTTACATGAGATCGCTGTGCTGTTCCGATCCAGCTTTCATGCCTTTGACCTCGAATTGGAACTCACCCGGCGAAACCTCCCCTTCATTAAACGAGGCGGGTTCAAATTCATTGAAACCGCCCATGTCAAAGACCTTATGGCCCACTTGCGGATCATTCACAATCCTTTGGACACCGTCAGCTGGAACCGGCTCCTCTTGCTCCTTGAAGGGGTCGGCCCCAAAAAAGCCAAAGATCTGATCGCGTCCATCCTTCAAGCCCATGGCCAGTACGAGATATTAAAGCACAGCACCGGCCGTTCAGCCTCCGGATTACGCCAACTGGCCGCCACACTGGATCAGGTAACGGAGGATCCCCTCACCCCAGCCATGCTGCTCGGAGAAATGATGGAATACTATGTTCCTCTCCTCAAAGACCAGTATGACGATTACCCCAAGC
>JBATLR010000095.1:0-3607 GCA_049289415.1 Nitrospirales bacterium | reverse complement strand
GAGCAACTGAGATAATGGTGAATCAGCAACAACCCAGTGCGGGGTGGTTTCGGTTAGGGGCTTTCTCCATGGCGCCTGGACAAAATCATCACGTGGAAGTGGCGGGGGCGTTGGAAGGCGTGACGGTCGCGGATGCGATCCGGTTTGTGTCGGCAGGGACCTCAGCACCAGGCATCCAGTATGTGCATGCCGATCATTTAGGATCACCGCAGAAGATGACCGATGCGACCAAGGCAATCGTTTGGGATGCGGTGTACACGCCGTTTGGGCAAGTGCACTCGATCACCGGCACGGCGACAAATAATCAGCGGTTTCCCGGCCAATACGCCGATGCCGAGACAGGTTATTCGTACAATTACTTCCGTGACTATGACCCCACGACGGGACGGTATGTGCAGAGTGATCCGATTGGGTTGGTTGGTGGCTATAATCGGTATGCCTATGCCTTTGGCAATCCGATCTCGCGGTTTGATTTCTATGGTCTTCGCCCACTTCTTGAGTGTACGAAGGACTTTCTGCAACCGTTTTTCCCCAATCTCGATCTGGATCAAATCGAAGTTTATGATGAAGGAGTACCATTTCCCTTTAACTTAATCCCAGGCATTCATGGTGTATCTCTTGGTAATGATATTTATTTTGATCCTGGATATTATAGTCCCTATTCGGTTGGTGGAACGGGAGACATCGCTCATGAAGTAGCTCACACTGCTCAATGGCAAAGTGATTCAAATTTCGCTTATGATTATCTGCGTGATTTATTTTCATACGGGTATAAGGATAATCCATATGAACAGGAGGCCTGGGGCTATGAAGTAGTGATTGAAGGTCTATTGAATGCGTCAGGAGGTCATCCACCTTGCGAAAAAGATCCTTGTTCTAAGAAAAAATAGAGGAATAAAAAGGAAATGTTATGAGGAGTGTATTTTTTATTGTAGTGGGAATATTTTTTGGGGGATGTGATTCCTTTACATCTCCCCACCAACAATTTTTTGAAAAGCCTCCGGATGTTCAAGCGTCCGAAATTCATCATTATCCTCTTGATGAGCAAATAAGTTTGATGATTCTTGGTATGCAGCAGGAACCTCCACAAAATGGCTTAGTTGCTGAAGTGGCCAAAAATGGCGAAGTTGTATTACCCACTCTCCTTCACCGTCTTCCTATTGTAGAGGATGAGCATCAACTTGGTGCCATCTTATATTGTTTATTGGAAATAGACCTCCGGCACTATGAATGGAAGAATGACCCCAAATATGTGCCACTGTTACAACAAGAATTAGCCAAAATGACAGATTCCGCATTACGTCAGGAAGCCACTCGAGCACTTCTATCTGGAGCTGCCTCTCACAGCAATTTTGAGAAAAGGCCATCTGACTGACCTGGCGCGGTTGGTTGGAAAAATCCGAGAATTAAGAATCATTTCCTTAACTTGGCGTGTCGGGTGTCACCCCTGGGTTTCGATTCCGAGAAAAACTGCCTCGCACAGAAAATGGCATCTGAAACCTTTTCTCGGACTGGGTTTCCTCTGGCCACCTATACGGTGCACTCTGCGGGCGGCGCGACCATTGTGCCAATAAATCAAACGCAGAACGGCGGGCAATGGAATCTCCTCGGCACCTTTACCCTGAACCCTGCCTTAGCCCAAAAAGTGGAATTGTCCGATCAGGCCAATGGCCGGGTGGTAGCCGATGCTGTGATGGTGGTGGCCAGTGGCGTGAGCACCGACCATGTCACCTATACCCCGACGTTGACTACCTTAGCACCGGTGGACATCTATACGAAATGGACAGAAAACTCCACGCGAGCGCATGCGGTGACCTACACCGTTCAGCATGCCGGTGGAGCAACTGAGATAATGGTGAATCAGCAACAACCCAGTGCGGGGTGGTTTCGGTTGGGGGCCTTTGCGATGTCGCCAGGACAGAATCATCATGTGGAAGTGGCAGGGGCCTTGGAGGGTGTGACGGTGGCCGATGCCATGCGGTTTGTGAGTGCGGGCGTGAGTGCGCCGGGGATTCACTATGTCCATGCGGATCATCTCGGCAGTCCGCAAAAGATGACCGATGCGAGCAAGGCGATTGTCTGGGATGCGGTCTATACGCCATTTGGCCAGGTGCATAGCATCACCGGCACGGCGACGAACAATCAGCGGTTCCCGGGGCAATACTTTGATCAAGAGACTGGGTATCACTACAATTACTTCCGCGATTACGATCCCACGACAGGTCGGTATGTGCAGAGCGATCCAATTGGGCTAGTGGGAGGGTTCAATCGCTATGCCTATGCATTTGGAAACCCTGTGTCTCGTTTCGACTTTTATGGGCTAAGCCCCCTTTTGGAATGCACAAAAGAATTCCTTAAACCATTTTTTCCAGATTTGGATCTGAATTTAATTGAAATTCATACAGATAGTATTCCGACAGAAATGTCTGAGGCATTCGATTTTACGGCAATCACATTTGGAAACGACATATATTTTATGGAAATGCATACGATCCATATTCGACGACGGGAACTGAACTCATCGCCCACGAATTAGCCCATGCTCAACAATACGCTAGGGCCAATGGATGGGATGATTTCCTAGGCGATTATCTCTTGGAATACTTCAACAATGGAAGAGACAATAATTCTTATGAAAGAGATGCAATAAAAACTGCTGATGAGGTTTGGGATAAGATGGAAGACTCAGGAGGAAATCCTCCATGCAAAAAAGGCAAGTGCTAGCTGGCGGTTGGATAAACGATTGAAAAGTGCAATCTCTGTATTTTAATCCAATTGGTATTTTCCAAGGAAATTTCCTTTTGCTTTGGTTTATCAATTTCAGGAAGGTATAGAATTAAGGCAATGCTTAATTACAGGACATCGATTATAATTCTCAGCCTGCTCATTGCACTCCTAGTTTCCTGTAGTGATATACCTTCAGAATATAAGGGCTTCTTTCGATTGTCCCCTAGCCAACAAGAGAAAGTGATTTTAAAATACCCCTTTGAACAACAAATTGATCTCATGATAATTGGCTGGACGATTCCCCATCCTCCCTATATGTTTTATCGCCAAGTAGCAAAAAACGGTGAGCCTATTGTGCCTTTACTATTTCACCGCCTCTCTGTTTTAAAGAAAAAATTTGATCTTCAACCTGTTGCGTTATGTCTTTTTCACATAAATGATAAATACTTTAGTTGGAAGGAACATCAAGAATACATCAAAATATTTGAGCAGACATTAAGCAGAATACCAGACCCTTCAGTGCGAGAGGAAGTGATCAGAATGGTTGAAACTGGCAAGCCTTATCTCCAAAAATAAAAAGAGCGATCTTCTTGATACTATAAGTTTTTCTTACCGAAAATTTTCTTGTAAGAGAAAAATTCATTTCCGACAGTCATTCTTATTCGATCCTCCTTGCACGTCAGAAGGTCTGTTTTCGAGGCCACCCAGGTCAGGGGCCCTGTTGTAGCCGATGCCATCAAGTTTACTGCCGCGGGGTCGGGCACGCCGCGCACGGCCACGTGGGGTCTGTCGGTGCCGACCACCGGGACGTATGATGTCTATGCCCGGTGGGCGGCCGATGCGGGCAACGCCACAAACGCCTCCTATACCGTACACTATG
>JBATLR010000094.1:0-10407 GCA_049289415.1 Nitrospirales bacterium | reverse complement strand
TTTCCCAATTGGGCATCTTTTAGAATCAGGTACTTTGCCATGTGGACGGTCGGTGTGGTCACCATCGGCTCTCCGTGACCACGGTCGGCATACCTGACGATAAGAATCCCATTGCGGATCTGGAGATCAGGTGGGGTGATCCGATCGCCAAGCCATACGGCATTTGTTCCCCGGATTGTGCCATTGATGATGAGGGCGCCCGCTACATAGAAGAATGTGCCGCTTCCGCCAGGATCATGGATCAGGAGTATGGCTGCATCCTTCTGGCCATCACCGTCCAAATCGCCATACACCGGTTTGCCATACACGACCGTCTTCATTGTAGAAGCGGAATGGGGCGCTATGCTTTTCTCCGACCGACCGTCTTGCAAACGGACGGTGCGGCCTTCGATGGAATATGTCGCATTCAGCGGATCTGCCGACAATTCCTGTGACAGAATTTCAGTGGGTTCTTGGGCGGGGGTAGGGGAGGCGAAGCCATTGAGCACGGTGAAAATGGTGAGGATGCCTGCGAAGGCAATTATGTCAACATGACAGATCCTCATTTCAACACGACGCGATCGTTTAATGGGCATCTGATATGGGAACGCGTTCTTGGCCGGCCAGGATATACTGGATTCCTTTGCGTGGGATCGCTGCCATCGCCATTGCGACGTGGTTTTCAATGGGCTGCGCCGATCGTGTTTCCATCGCGATAATGTCTGCCACGCCATCGTTCAGGGGAATCTTCAGGATGTTGATGCGGTTGTAGAAAGCAATGTTCCTGGTAAAGACCACAAGATTGACATCGAAGTTCACCTGGGGCACCGCTTCGCCGGGCTTAAAGTTTGACCAGACCCGTCGAAACTGTGCCGAGCTTCCCAGATAGCCTGCCTGACCCATCGTCTGACCCTCCGGGAGTTGGTCGAGTTGCGTTACCGGATAATTGCCGCTCCATTGTGCCAGGATCGGGAGGTCGGTTGGTGTGTGGGCTTCCGCAGGGAGCGGTGCATGCGTACATTGTGCAAGTGTCAGCGCGGCACACATCAGAACGAGACATGAGATGAGTCTTTGGGCGAATGGCATCGGCACTCCTTGGAAAATGTAATGACCGGACTTCGGAGGATCTTTCAGTGACATTTTCGTTCCTCGTGCCGTCTTACCAGCTTTCCAGACGATTATAGTCCAACAATCCTGCCTCAATCGGAGACTCCTTTTGATAGGCAATCCGTAAGGCATCACTATGTTTCCAGAAATCGGGATCGCTTCGGCTGACACCAAAATGACCCACCAGTGCTTGATAATCCTCCTCACTGCTGAGGGTTTCCACGGCGCTGACAAAATCTTGTAGTTGTGATTTTTCGACATGGTAGAGGGCGTTGGGATAGGCACCCAAAAATCCTCGCACCACGGTTAACGTATCTTCTGCAGGAATCCGTCTTTGTTGTTCAAAGAACAGATGAGACACATTGCTTAAGCCATTGTTATGGATGAGGGTCACGACCTGATGACTCGAATCACCGGGATCAGTTGATCCGCCGTCACTGATTGAGACGATCATGTTTTGTGGTAACCAGGAAACAGCGGCACCTTGGATGCGCGAGAGTCTTTCCAATTGTTGACGGACGTGGGTATTGTTGATTTCCTCGATGGCATAAGAGGAGGATAACACCGGTTTGAGGCGTTGGCGTAACATCCCGACCAATTCTGACTTGTGGTGTGGGGTGTTAAAGTGAATGCCTGTTTGGCGATTCACTCGTTGGTTGTACACCTCACCAAAATTTTCTATTTCAGAACTGGCGTCTCGATACCAGAATTTCCACTCGTCTGCCCGTGTGCGCTCGGGGAGGAAGGTGAGAAAACCCAGCTCACCCTCCATTCGCAAAAAATCCATATAGAGCCGGGAGTTTAACTGGTGACCGATATTGCCATAAGTGTCATATCCCGCGACCAGCAGGTAGTGAATGCGCTCAAGCAACGCATAATCGAGGAGCACCAGTGTTTTGGGTTCATCGCCGACAAAGCCCTTGACGACTGTCGCATTATCTAAATGCCGAAACACCGTGAGGGCTGCATTGGTATTCCAGCCGTCGCCATCCCAAATGAGGTCGAGAGAAATATCTTCCGGTGTGGAGAGATGTTGCCGCAGATACTCAACTTTTCCTGCGAAATAATTCTTTTCTAATTTAGAATACTCCAACCAGTTTTTCAGGGCCCTTGCATTACTCTTCTGTTCTGTCGGCATTCGAAGATTCCGCTGTTCCTTTTCAAGAAATCTGGAGCTTTGGGCTAAAGCCTGATTATCAGGATTGCCAAATACAATCCAGAAGTGCTCGTTTATCACGTTGAGAGCGATTTGTCCTCGACAGACGGGCCCTTTGATGAAACCCATAATGGTAAACTCGGCTTCATCAAGCAGGAACTGATACCGCGATTTCACCGGAAGGCGTTCAAACGTTTCGAAGGGATTGGCAGATGCCTCCGGGTCATAAGACGGGAGAGTGTGAACGTCGTATTCCGGCGCTAAAAAGAGCGTGTGATAACGCTCCATGCGCTCCGTGTTGAGCACATAGGGCATATGGGTTTTGACCAAAATGGCTGTCCGAACCGGCTCAAAACGATAATAGACACGAGCAACGTTTGGGTCATCGTAGGGACGACGCGTGGCAATGAGGTCGATCGGTTTCCCTGGAGGGGTGGTCGATCGAACCAGCCGAAAAAATAATCCGGGGGTGTCATTTTCAAAATAGAGATGGGCCAGGAATAAATGCTCGTACAGGTAACGACTCATTAACTGTTCTTTAAAACTATTCCCATTGAAGAATGTTTCCCACTTTGTGATGTTTGCCAGAGGGCCTGTTCCCAATGGAGGTGGAGCCGCATAGCCCGCGCCTTCTTCCAACCAGGTCCTCAATGTACGGTATTCCCGGTCTGACAAATCCGGTAAGCCATAGGGCATACCCCATAAGGGATGGGTCTTGGCGTAGTCATCAAACTCTTCTAGGGTCGGGCAATATTGGGCACGCTCAAGGGAAAAATCAAAGCTGGCTGGTAGGGGGCTGACCGTGGGAAGGGGGTGCTGTCGCTTCAGTTCTAACATTTTGGCCATCAAACCCCCATTGAGGTTGGCTTCTTTTGTCTGCACACGTTCATTTAATACCGGATAAAACTGTTTCTCACGCCATTCACCCGGAGAATGGGCATCGACAAAAAGCCGCGTTGGTTCCGTGGCCAATAATCTTCCGGCATGATAAACCAGGTCCTTATTGGCACCGCGTTCGATCCCTTCAGGTGCACTGAGGTTGAGTTGGCAAGGTGCATCGTAACAACCATGACACACGATACACCGGTTCTCAAGAATGGGTTTCACATCCTCCGCATACTTGACTGTTCGTACCTCGACCCCGGGTGTGGTGGTCAGCCGGTTTTGGGGCGAGGACTTCCCGAATTGTTGATCGAGATGTAGCCCGACCAGGAGGGTACACCCGCCGCCGATGATCGCGAGAACCAGGGTGAAAACCATTCGTGCGTATGGTCGAGTGTTCATCGTATCTCCATAGATGTGATCTTTTATGGCTTAAACCCATTTTTCATTGTTTGATCGATTCCCACTATATCTAGGATAGGGCAAAAATTGCTAACCTCCATATATAACTATCCTAGCAAAAGTTTTCACGGTACATTCCTTGAAACCCTTCTAGCATTGGAGAGGTGTCTATTATGTTCACCCACGTAAGATCCATGAGTCATTCAACGCGGCTGTTCCGGATAATTCTTGGATGTGGCATGTTGTGTCTGGCACTAGTCCTCCCAGCTTCGGGTTGGGCACAGAATGCTTCTGAAGAAGAGTTCCTGGTGGATAAAGCTCGTTTTACCCTGGAGAATTTTCTTGCGGATCCCGACATGCAATGGTTCCGGGACTATATGAAAGACGCGCGGGGCATCTTAATTGTTCCCCAATTTATTAAAGGGGCCTTTTTTATCGGCGGGTCGGGGGGAAGTGGTGTGTTGGTCGCCCGTGATGAGAAAACCAACGCATGGAGTTATCCTGCCTTTTTTACCATGGGTGGTGCCAGTTTCGGATTTCAATTCGGCGGACAAGCTTCGGAAGTCGTGTTGTTAGTCATGACGCAAAAGGGGATCGATTCCCTGATGAGTACGACCTTGAAATTGGGCGCCGATGCTTCCGTAGCGGTTGGCCCCATCGGGAGAGGGGTTGAGGGATCGACGGCGCCGAATTTGAGTGCGGATCTCTTATCCTTTTCCAAGGCAAAGGGATTGTTTGCGGGTATTTCACTCGAAGGGGCCGTTGTCGCCGCACGGGACGCGTTAAATACCAGTTATTATAAAACACCAACCAAAACGATCGATATATTGGTGCGGCGTAGTGTGAATAATCCCCAAGCCAATCCTTTGCTCGAAGTGGTGAAGAAGGCGACCAAAGGAAACAGTTAACGTTTTTTCGGGAAAAGCTGAGTTGGCAAGAAATCCAAACATTTGCCAGGCTAGCGCCTCAAATCGTGATCGAAGAATTCCCAAAAATAAATTGCGACGGCCTGACGGCTGGGGTAAGCTGGGGTGCCCAATTTTGAAACCTGGAGCAAAGGGGTCAGGGAGCAAACCTACCACCTGTAAAAGAGGAAATATGGTCGGTTGGCATGGGTGATCATTTTGGGTAGAAAGCGATGATTGGGCCGGATGGACGGGGTAGTATCCATTAAGCCAGGCTGCCAAACCCGATCACACATTTAGAGGCTTTGCGTCAAAATACTCAGCCGGTTTTCCCTCTGCATCCCTGATCCCGTTTTCTTCCCTAAGACATCTAGACAGAAGAATGAAAGGAATTTATGAATGGGTGATCTCAAAGCCTCCGATTGCCGCAGCGGAAAGCCGGGATTACGGCAGGTTGTCCGGCTTAAAAGACTCGGATTCCCAAGTGTACTCTTGATCGTCCTCGTTGTTGCAGGGTGCGCGAAGACCGAACAGGCTGGAAACGTGCAGACTTCAGGATTTATCAGAGATTATTCCCTCCTTCAAGCGGGAGGAGAGGGGGAAGCGCTTCTCGTGTACAAGAATCCTCAAGCTGATTTTTCCAGCTATCGCACGTTGTACGTGGACCCGGTTACCGTCTTATTGTCAAAGCAATCTTCGGTTCCCCAAGAACAATTACACAAATTGGGTGGAGATCTCCGTTCACAGATGATCTGGAAACTCAAAGATGATTTTCTTGTCGTTCCAAAATTAGTACCCGGAGCATTACGCTTAGAGCTGGCCTTAACCGAAGCCGTACCAGCTGATGTAGGCATGGATATTATCACCACTCTTGTCCCACCGGCTGGTGTTCTATCGGCCGCCACGGAACTTGCCACGGGTACGCAGGCTTTTGTGGGACGGGCCACTGTTGAAGGAAAATTAACCGATGGAGACACCGGCACCCTGCTGGCGGCAGCCGTCGATCGTCGAATGGGAGGTCGAACGCTGGATGGCTCAATGGATTCATGGGATGATGTTCAGCAGGCCTTCGAGTACTGGGCAACCAAGTTGTCCCAACAGCTTCGTGATTGGCGGGCATTGAAATAGGTCTTTCCTCGGTCACCTTGAGTGAAGGCACGGTTGAGTCATTCTCTTAATGGGATTGTCCTGATTATCCTCCTCACATTCTCCCATTGTGCCTTGTCCATGGCCGATCGCCTACCGGTACCCTTCCGTCCTTGATAGGCATCTGAAGAGAAGTTGACTCAACCACCGAATCTCAGACACTGATCTTCCCTGTATTTTTTGGACACGTCATTAAGTATGGATAAGTTGCTTGAGGAAATGTCGATGGAAAGATCACGAAGGTATTTTATTAAAGAATTCAAGGTGGAAGCGGTTCGGCTTCTGATGGAAAGCAGGTGCAGCGTCGCTCAAATGGCCCACGATTTTGGCATCAGGGATACAATGTTAAGCCGCTGGAAACAGGAATTGGCCGTGCGCGAACGCGATGTTATCGGGCGCAGTCGATTGCCCCCGCATCGAGAATGTTTTCGAGGGACGGGCGAAAGCGACACATCAGTCGGTCGAGAAATCAGGAAAGAGGCCATGGCTGGACAGTCACGTAAGAGGCTGCTGGACCCTGAGGACATTGCTGCGCTCCCCGTTTTTCTCGCTTCGGAATCAGCCAACTCGATTTCCGGGCAGATGCTGCCGACCGATAAGGACATATAGCTGGCTTCGTAAGGACATCACAGGGAGCAATCATATGAAAGACACAGTGAGTGAGCAACTAATTGTGACATGGAAGCTCGAATCCTAGTTGGAAAATCCCGTGGACGGATCTGCGCCGGCATACCCCATGGGAGAGCGTCCGATGGGCAGCATCATGTACACGCCCGATGGATATACGTCGGCGCAGTTGATGCGTTCTGACCGCCCGAATTTCGCTTTCGGTGACTGGTTTAACGGGGCCACAGAGGAATCCCGGGAAGAAGCTTCCACGTATATTGCGCACTCCGCCGTCAATGGCGATGACGTGAAGGGACAATGACCATGGGCGCCGCCGTACAACTCCACAACCGTGAGCGTGCCGCGATGTTACCCATTCGCTCACTTGCAAACCAGGCTTTCTCGCGCGCCGCCGGCGCTCCCCTGATCGAAGGCAACGCCATCCGACTGCTCAAAGACGCGTACGAGAATTACCCGGCGTGGCTCGATGCCATCCGCGGGGCGAAACGGTACATTCACTTCGAGAACTACATCATTCACGAAGACGATGCGGGTCGGATGTTTGCCGACGCGCTCATCGGCAAATCCCGGGAAGGCGTGCGCGTGCGTCTCATTTACGACTGGATGGGCGGATTCGGTAGAGCGTCCCGCGCTTTTTGGAACCGTTTTCTGGCGGGCGGCGTGGAAGTGCGTTGCTATAACCCGCCGCGCTGGGACTCACCTTTTGGCTGGCTCAGTCGTGACCATCGCAAGACGATCTCGGTGGATGGCGAGGTGGGTTTTGTCACCGGCTTGTGCGTTGGACAGATGTGGGTCGGTGTGCCTGAAAAGAAGATTGAACCGTGGCGCGATACCGGCGTGGAAGTGCGCGGACCGTCGGTAGCTGTCATTGAGCAGGCGTTCGCAGATGTCTGGGCGATAATGGGAGAGCCGATTCCTGAGCGCGACCTGGCCAAACGAGACGCGCAAGTGCAGAAAGGCGAAACGGCCCTTCGCGTTGTGGCGACCGTGCCGGCGACGGCGGGGATGTTTCGCGTCGATCTACTGATGGCCGCCCTTGTGAGGAAACGTCTCTGGTTAGTCGATGCGTATTACGCCGGGACGACCGCCTATGTGGAAGCGTTGCGTGCGGCAGCGGGCGACGGCGTTGATGTGCGCCTACTTGTGCCGAACGCAACCGATATTCCGCTTCTTAAGCTATTGTCCAGAGCGGGTTATCGTCCGTTATTGGAAGCGGGTGTGCGAGTCTTCGAGTGGAACGGGACGATGCTGCACGCGAAGACGGCCGTTGCCGATGGACATTGGGCGCGCGTCGGTTCCACGAATCTCAACATTGCCAGTTGGTTAGGCAATTGCGAGATGGATGTCGTCGTTGAAGACGAAGCTTTCGCGTGTCTGATGGAGCAGACGTATCTGCAGGACTTGGAGAACGCGACCGAGGTGGTCTTAGATGCTCAGCGGAAGCTGCGTGCGCCGAATCAGCCGCGCCATCCGCATCCAATACTCACCAGCGGCGGAGGGAGTGGCGGGCGTGCCGCTGCAGGCGCGCTCCGCATCGCCAACACCGTGGGCGCGGCGTTCACGAACCGGCGTGCGCTCGAACCTCTCGAAGCGCGTATCACGGTGACGGCGGGGGTGATGCTACTGACGTTGGGGATTCTCTTCGCGTTCTTTCCGCGCCTATTAGCCTATCCACTCGTCCTAGTCTTCACCTGGATCGCCGGCGCGCTATTCTACAGAGGCTACAAACTGTACCGCGGCAAAGTTCAGTGAGAGAATGGAATGGTCCAGTAAAGTGGATCGTCGTCGATCGGCTCAGAAGAGGCATCCAAGCGAGCGCGCCGAAGAGAAGTGTGATTCGGCTAGAGACGGAGAGGGCGGTAGCGGTTGACGGCCACTAGGCAGTTGACCCATATCACTACTGAAGTCTTGACGCGATTGGCCCAACTCGTGGGCAGCGGAACAATCAAGCTTCAAGTTGGCAAGGTATTTTTCTTGGAAATGATCGTGCTGAGCCACGGGAGAACGCCGATGCGGTGGACGAAGAAGACAGGCGCAGGAGACAATCGGCATGGATTGTCAACACGGAGACAGGATAGAGGTGAGCGTCACCGGGATCCAACAACCTCAAGGGATAGACAGGTTAACGTCGAGCGCCCGGTCTTGTCGGTAACATGGTCGATACGTCCTTTCGCTCGACCTATCGGCGGTTCTCGAGCCCAGTCGCTCTTAGCAGGCGGGGCTCGAACTGACGCCGGAGGTGATCATCAAAATGTTAACGGATTACAGGAGGAATCATGTTCGGAACCATTTGCAACATCGAAGGTGAAAAGATCGACTACACCTTCCATCCGGGAGATAAAAGTCGGAAGGTCATCGTTGTCCTCGGGCACGGGGTCACGGGCAATAAGGATCGTCCGTTTGTCGTCGCGCTGGCAGAAGCCCTGTCACACGATGGAATTCCGACGATCAGGCTGTCGTTTTCCGGCAACGGTGATTCGGAAGGTCGCTTCGGGGACTCCACGATCTCCAAGGAAGTAGAAGACCTGCGCTGCGTGCTCGACGCCCTCGACGGATGGAACATCCTGTATGTCGGCCACAGCATGGGTGGAGCCGTCGGCGTTCTGCTGGCCGGCAAAGACACACGTCTTGTCGGACTCGTTTCACTGGCCGGCATGGTCCATACGGCAGCGTTCGCCCAGCGCGAGTTCGGCGACGTCACACCGGGTGTGGGCTTCATGTGGGACGAGCCGGCGTGCCCGCTGTCGCAGACTTTCATCGACGACACCGCGGCCATCGGCACCGTCGTCACCCGCGCTCCGTCGATCCAGATACCCTGGCTGCTCGTTCACGGAACTGAGGATGACGTTGTTCCCCTCCAGGACTCGCTCGACATTTTTGAAAGAGCCAATAAACCCAAGCAACTCGTCCAGATTAAAGGTGCAGACCATGTGTTCTCCGAACACATACCGGACATGATCAAGGTCGTACACGAATGGATTCGAGAGCAGATCGGACGCGCGTAGGCCGGTCTTGTATTTGATAAAGGAGTGATAAAACGTGGAGTCGTGGCTATGTCGTTACGGCCATCGGATGTGTGATTAACTAAGCCTCAGCCTGACAAAGTTCTCAGGTGAGGATACGACGAAAAGGCAATCCAGGATCGAACGCTGCTCTATGGCTTTGTGCCGGTGTGGCTTTTATCGGAAAGATACATGCCGACAAGCCATGCCACCAAGACCGCAACATAAAATTGTCCGACGATCGCCTCGAGATAAGAGAGGGTGCGGGCGATCGGCCTAATGGGCGTGACGTCGCCATAGCCTAATGTGGTGATGGTGACATAGCTGTAATACAGCAATTCTGAAAACTGGACTCCTATGGCGGTGGATGTCAGGCCATGGAACGAGTTCGGGTTGGCTATGTTGATGAAAAGATAAAACACCGACCAGTTGAGTCCGATCAGGAGATAAATGCAGATGGCGCCAATGATTTTATTCATGGTGATTGGGCCTGAAAGGAGCAAGTGTCGGGAAGCAATCCAGGTGCTGACCAGGGAGAACACAAAGAGTATGGACATGTTGACAAACTGAAGCTCAGGTATATCAAAGAAATAGTCGATGATGGCAGTCGCGATCCCACTTGCCGTAAGGATTCCTCCTCCTACCATCAACCATTTTTTTTCACTGACATGGCTCCATATCCCCATCAGGAGCATGAGGCAAAGAACGGGCTCCAGGAACAAACGCCGGGTCTCACTCCTGACCCCTTCTTCTTGTGCAATGGCAACCGTGAGCATGAGGAACAACAGACCTCCTAACAAATATCCAAAGTTCATCCTTTTCATAGGCATTGGTGTTTTCTCCAAATGGCGAAAAAGGGAGGCTTCATTATTATTGACATATCTGTTTCTTCTGGCACTCCATTGGTCGGTATGGTAAGAATAGCCCAACTGCAGTTCTGATTTTTTGATATAGAGGTTCACCTCGCCAAGAAGTCTTTCCACTGTGGCAGCAAAGACCACAACATTGACGTGATTGGGCATAAGGCAACAGCCCAGAATTTTGAGGGAGTGGGGATCTCAAGAGTCCTTCATCCGATACACAGAGATTTGTGGGATTGATATCTGTGAAAATGACTGTCTCCCGCCAATTGCTGCGCCGGGTAAACCAATGAGGCCGGTGCGCAAAAACCCTTCTTCCGGTCCCAGGCATTCCTCAGAGT
>JBATLR010000093.1:0-9757 GCA_049289415.1 Nitrospirales bacterium | reverse complement strand
GCTTTGGGGAGGGGTATCAGAAAAATCGGAAGGATTCGGCTACCATTTCATTATCCATGCTTGAGTGCGATCCGTTCCAGAACATTCACAACATCCTCACACGAATCGGTGCCCATCTCAAAATTCTCATAGATCTCTTTCCACTTCATCACCGTCTTGGGTTCCGCTTCTTCCTCAAATAACCGGGAGATCGCTTCTCGACTCACCCGATCAGCTTCGTTTTCCAAGCTATGAACTCGAATGGCACAGTCCTTCATATCCCAGTTTTGATGACGAAGAAGGTCAATCCCTTTCCCGACTTCCAAAGCGGCATCATGAAGGATTTCCGACAACCTGAGTGCTGTGGGCGTCGGGTGGTCAATTTTAAACACCATGAACAATTCGGCCACCGCATCAATTTCGTCCAGAATATCATCGAGCGCGCTGGCCAATGCGTGAATATCTTCTCGATCTAACGGGGTAATAAACGTTTTATTGAGTTTATACACAATATCACGAGTGAGATCGTCACCCTTGTGCTCTAAATTTTTGATGTGTTGAATTTGTGTATGCGGTTCATCAAAGGACTTCATTAATGCTTTCAAGCACTGTCCAGCTTCCACGACATTTTGAGATGCTTGCTCGAATAAATCAAAAAACCCGCTTTCCCGAGGCATAAAACTAAACATAAGGATTCTCCTTAAACTGGAAAGCGCAGAATGGTCAAATCCCGTCTTTGAACCCTGCAGGCCAGGGATCACAATTTCCAAGCCGAAACCAGGTTAGCCTACCGGTTATTCTTTTTTGGTGACCAGTAATGAGGGAGTAACTCGCCATCATCCAGAAGGAGAAGTCGACACCCCCAAGCCGCAGCTCTACATTCGAACCTATTCTGGGAACTCCAAAATGCGCAAGTGTCCCACAAATGGCCGAACAATTTCCAGAGAAGGGTGCAGACATAAGGTGATCCGCTAGGCGACAGTTTTCATGGCAATGGGAGCCGGCTTCAATTCAATCCTGCAATGGAAGATTTTCTCAAAGAGTTTCATCCTTCGTTCCGTTGTCCATAATTCCAACTCCGGGTCAAAGCGAAAAAATACATGGAGGCGCAGAGGCTTCCCGGGTTCAATGGAAATTTTCCTGATCACGGAAAAATGACTCCGATCCAGGCCATCGGCAATTCGTAATATCGCACTGAGACACGGCACAACTTTTCGCTGCTCGCGACTTAAGAGTCGAAATCCTTTATGCCTGCTCGTTGGTTGGCCGCGTCGATGATATCGCGCCACGTTGGCCATAATATCTACTTCTTCAGACGAAAACCCGGGAAGATCGGCATGGGTGATCAAATAGTAGGTGTGCTTGTGGTGTTTGTTCTCACTAATATGATGCCCAATATCGTGAAGTAAAGCCGCATATTCCAACCACTCCCGTTCCCTGTCGCCAAGTTGATGCAATGCTTGGGTCTGATCGAACAAACTTAATGCCAACTTCGCCACATGATGGGCATGGTTTTTTGGATATTGATATCGTCTGGCCAACATTAAGACCTGTCGGCGTCGAACATGAGGAATCTCCTGTTCCGCCCGCAACCCTTCCTGATGCTGTTGGATGAAATCGTAAATGACCCCCTCCCGAATCGCTTTATCACTGATGCGCGCTTGCTTGACTCCGATACGTTCCATCAGTGTACGCAACACCAACACACCGGAATACAGCGTATCCACCCGCCTGGGGTCCAGGCCGGGGATCTTCAATCGCGCCGGTGTATCTTTTGTCCGCAGCAGTCGTTCAACCTCTCGAACTTCATCCAACTCGACCGTGGCCATATCAATTTGTGAGAGCGGCCGTCCGGTCCGAGCCAAATAAATGATTTCCGCGAGGTTTCCCGCCATCCCCGATGTGGCCACCAGTTGTTTAAATTGAGAGTCACGTTTCTTTGATGACAAGGATTTCTTCAAGGTTTGACTGACCAGATTTTCCAGACGTTGGATCATTTTTTTTTCAGGAATATCTGCCTTGAGGAATTGATCCTTCAATCTAATCGCACCTAATTTGAGGCTTCTCACAAATTTTAAGCGCGTTTGCGTACAAGCCATCAATTCCACGGATCCGCCCCCGATATCCACAATCATGGCGGGAAAATGGGCGAGGTCCATACTATTCCTTACCCCTAAATAGATGAGGCGGGCCTCTTCCTCACCGGTGATGACCCGCACTCTAAGCCCAAGCTCCTTGCGAACAAGCTTTAAAAAATCCCCTCCATTTTTTGCTTCCCGGACCGCACTGGTGGCAATCGGTAAAATAGGATCAAATCCCTTATTCTTTGCCAGCATGGAAAACCGTTTTAGGACAGTCAACCCACGTTCCATGGCCTCTGGAGACAGCCGCTGAGACGTAAAGGTTCCATCACCCAACCTGGCCATTTCCTTAATACGGTCCACAATCTTGTAGGCGAATCCTTTTCCAATTTCGGCTAAAACCATGTGAATGGAATTCGTTCCAATATCAATAACTGCAAGCCTTTTCATGGGGCTGAACTCCTTCAAAAATAGATTCGGTTCTACCCGTTCATGCCCACAGAGATTCCGTGGTCAATACCGGGATCAGATTTTGCAAGAAGGAAACCTTCAGGAGGGAACAGAACAATCATCAGTGATACGAATACGATACCCCACACCCCAGACAGTTTCAATAGTGGGGCCTTGATCCCCCAAACGCTGCAGTTTTCGCCGGAGGCGGACTATATGAGAATCTACGGTCCGAACTTCGACAGAGACCTGCGGTCCCCAGACCCGGTTCAAGAGATCCTGGCGATACAGAGATCTGCCCTCGCTATCAAGCAATTGTTTCAATAACCGAAATTCAAGTCGTGTGAGAAAGACCGCTTGTGCTCGAAAGACGACCCGGAAGGCTTGTGGTTCAAGGACAAGATCCCTCATACACTCACATGACACGCTCGAATCATCTGCTCATTCCCCCATGAACAAACCCGAATCACCCAAAAAATTTACAGGTCTGCTATCCGGCCTTAGGGAAACGGTATCTGACAGACATTTCCTCCCCGTTAAAAGAATGCGACAAACAGGTAAATCTCAATTAATTACCCAGGGAGAATTCGAAACACTGGAAGCATTCATCTGATAGGCGCCCAACACGGCACTTCGGAAATGCTTCCTGAAAAAAAACATCTGCAGGCAAAGTCCCGAAAATTTCAAAAGGAGAGTTCCCGCGCAAGATGTTGAACGAGCAAACGGTTCCCAAATAGGGCATCAACCTTTCCGGATACCTTCGAAGGACGAAGAATTGCCACCCCTCCGGCCTCCTCAATTAACACTTGAGTAGCCAGAATATCCCACGGGTTCAATGCTGGATCCACCATTGCGCCAAGGGCTCCACTGATCACCAGGCCATGTCCAAAACAATCGGTATACCCTCGCACATACCCGGACATCCTTAACAGTTGATGATAATCCGCCTCCCGATTAACACTGGAAAACTGAGCAAAATCGCCCACCCCGATAATCGCCTTTTCAATGGGAAGATCTTCGGGAAGATGCAAGGGTTTTCCTTGTCGGGTGGTCCCTTGTCCCCTGGCCGCGGCATAGGTAATTCCGAGCATGGGAAGGTGAATCACTCCTAGGACAGGAAATTGTTCACGAGTGTCAACCAAGGCGATAATGGTGCCGAATAACGGGATCCCATGGATAAAGGATCGTGTTCCATCGATAGGATCCACGACCCATTGCCATCTTGTTCCCGTTCCCTGTAACCCGTCTTCTTCACCAAGAATATCGAGAGGCCCGATTGCGGCGTTGGAAAGCAAGTGAGTGCGGATGAGTGCTTCCCCCTCTTGATCGGCTTGTGTCACCGGCGAACCATCGCTTTTTTCTCTGATACGGAGATCCTGCTTTTCAAAATAGGCTCGAATTGGAACAGCCGCCACGTGGGCCGCCTCGACAGCGGTTTGCAACAATTGAGTCAGTTGATTATTGGGCAAGCCTTCATACATCAATTATTCTCCTGCGTGTTTTGAACCCCACTTTTCCCCCTGCTAGTATATCGAAATTCCTGTTTTGGTGACACAGTTTCTCTCGAATTCTGGATCACAATATGTTTTTTTACCAGTCATATTCAGACTCAATCACCCATCGCGTGCAACAGAGCTTGTAGGAAAGAGATATCCGTTTCCTTAGATCGAGTGCGCTCAAGAAAAATATCACGAGATTACCGGAGCATGAAGGTGGCCGTATAGGCCCTGCAGGGAATAACAGGAAATTTATCATCTCAAGACAAGAAGTTACGCGAAAACTTCACACTTTCTTGCGATCCATTCAGGTACAATGAGACCGATTATTTCCTTTTCTTTATTAAAGGTTTTCTGAGAAAGTAGCGCGTTCTGATATTGTGGGACTCAAACCAATCCCGTGAAGATTTCCTTCAAACGGCCCACGGCACAATGAATAGTGCAGGATGAGTTGTTATGCCATGGAACATTCACCAAACAATTGAAGACGAAATTAAGTTTCTGATTCCACCCGGCTTCCAAATCCCTCCCGACATGGGGGAACCGATCCCGACCCGCGTCTTCACATCCACCTATTTTGACAGCGAGCACCATCGACTCGGTCAATCGGGTCTGACACTCCGAAAACGAGTGGAACAAGCCCATGGGGTCTGGCAATTAAAGATACCCAGCGGTGCCGTTCGACTGGAGTTGAAAATTGATTCCGGCAGTCGCAGCATTCCCTGGGAATTTCAGGACTTATTAACGGCTTTTTTTAGAAAACAGGAGGCCATTCAACTCGGAAAACTCCGGACAAAGAGAAAAGGGGTTCGCATTCAGAAAGACAGCCAGGTCATCGCTGAAGTCGTCCTGGACTCCGTCGCCCTCATCAGAGACAAAAAAATTGTGCATTCATTCCAGGAATTGGAGGTTGAATTACAGGAAGGCACAGCCGCTCAACTCAAGCCGATCCGAAAGATCCTGCTTCATGCCGGGGCAGAGGAGAAAGCATTACAACCCAAGATTTTTCA
This sequence comes from Nitrospirales bacterium, assembly GCA_049289415.1. GTDB lineage: Bacteria > Nitrospirota > Nitrospiria > Nitrospirales > UBA8639 > Nitrospira_E. The sequence goes on along the minus strand of JBATLR010000093.1, from coordinate 4,741 downwards.
GGCACTACAACTTCCCTATCCGCTTGCCCTCGAACTCAGTGATCCTTCAGCACCAGCGACAGAACACATTCGAGAAAGGCTTCATTCCCAATTTCTTCAGATGTTGCAACATGATCCCGGGACCCGTTTGGGTCGGGATAGCGAAGCACTCCATCGCATGCGAGTCGCGACCCGCCGCATGAGAGCCATCATTCGAGCGGTACGTACTTTTCTCGCACCGGAATGGATTGAGCATGTCCGTCAGGAGCTGGGCTGGGTTGGTTCTTTGTTAGGCGAAGTCAGAGATGGGGATGTCCTGTTGGAATCATTTCGTCAAAATTTCCATGACCTCTCTAGACAGGAACAGCGTGCATTTCAATCGATTCTCAAGAATTTGGAAGATCAGAGGTCCATGGCCCGTGCCAAACTTCTGGAGGGATTGCGTAGTGACCGGTATGTCAATCTCCTGAATCATTTTGAGGACTCACTAACCCGTTTACCATTTCAGCCCTCTCCACTCACGATTTCGGAATTAGCAAGAAAAGCCTTTCACAAAGTTCAGGATTTTGTGAAGGCCTCAAACAGCTTTTTCCCGAAAACTGAACTGCATCGCACTCGAATACTCTTGAAACGCGCGCGATATGCCCTTGAACTCGCCGAGCCCTTGCTTGGCAAGCGTGCCAAACGGTTTCTTGAACAAGCGAAACACACGCAGGATCTTCTGGGATACCATCAAGATGCGGTGGTTGCTGAACAACGGCTCCTCGCCATCAAACAACACTCCCGGGCAACCGGCATCGCTTATGTCACCGGACTGATGGTTGAACGGTTTCGAAACCAGCAATCCCAGGTGTATCAACAAATCCCGAAACAATGGCAAAAGCTTGAAAAAAAAGGGAAAAAACTTTAAAGCCTTACGCCCAATCTCATCGAAACCGTATAGGTCGGCATATCCTCAATTTATTGAAGTGATAATGGTGGGACTGAATAACCTCACTCAGGTAGAATGACGCTTCATCCATAGCAAGCATAATAGAGGATCTGGTCATGACTCATCAGACAAAACCACAGGCACCTCATACACCTAAAGTCATCGATAACCTTGATGATCCCAAGCTGTATCTGAACCGGGAACTGAGTTGGCTGGAGTTCAATAAACGGGTACTGGAAGAGGCAGAAGATCCGAGCCACCCATTACTGGAACGGGTCAAATTCCTTTCGATTTTCTTTAATAATCTTGACGAGTTTTTCATGATCCGGATTTCCGGATTACGCGAACAATTGTCCAGCGGGGTCCTGGAAGCCGCTCTGGATGGCATGAGTCCTTCCGATCAATTGGGGCAAATCCGGGACGCCCTTCTCCGCAGTTTTTCCCGCGTCACCCAATGTTGGCAGGATGACCTCCTGGCGCGTCTGGCCGAAGCCCACATTCGTATTCTTGCCTATCAAGACATCAAACCAAAACAACGATCCCTACTCCGCCGATATTTTCGAAAAGAAGTTTTTCCCGCGCTGACCCCTTTGGCCTTTGACCCCAGCCACCCTTTTCCCCATATCTCCAACCTGACAGTCAACCTGGCTGTCGTGGCGGACGACCCCGAGCGTGGAGAATGTTTTGCACGCATTAAGGTTCCCTCGTTGTTCCCAAGATTGATCAGAATTCCAGACGAATCCCAGGTATCGGACGATGAACAAATGGGGTTAGCCACCGGAGAGGAAAGTACCAACTTTGTGTGGCTGGAGGACATCATCGCCGCCAATCTGGACTTATTGTTTCCGGGCCTGACGATTCAGGCCTCCTATTATTTTCGCATTACCAGGGATGCCGATTTTGAAATCGAAGAAGATGAAGCCGGCGACCTGCTGGCTGCCATTGAGGAACAAATTGATTTGCGCCAATTCGGTTCGGTAGTGAGATTGGAACTGGACCGGCATATGCCGGATTCCATCAAAGATATCCTGGTCAGAAATCTGAATTTAGCCCCCTATCAAGTTTACACCTATGATTTTCGTCTCGGCCTTTCGAATCTCCTTGAACTCACCGCCATTGACCGACCGGATCTAAAATTTTCACCCCATTACCCCAATATTCTGCACGACCCCACCTCAAAGGAGTCATTATTTTCACTCATCAAACGGGAAGATATCTTCCTTCATCACCCATACGACAGCTTCTCACCCGTCGTGGATTTCATTCGACAAGCCGCTCTGGATCCGAAGGTGTTAGCAATCAAGCAGACACTCTATCGAGTAGGCATTAATTCCCCTGTGGTAGACGCCCTCATGGAAGCCCGACAAAATGACAAGCAGGTTGCCGTACTTCTGGAACTCAAAGCCCGGTTCGATGAGGAAAACAATATTGAATGGGCAAGAAAATTAGAAGATGAAGGCGTGCATGTGGTGTATGGTGTCCTGGGCCTGAAAACACATGCCAAGGTCTGTATGGTCGTTCGTCGTGAATCAGATGGTATTCGTCGATATCTGCATCTCGGAACCGGCAATTACAACCCTATCACCAGCAAATTCTATACAGATTTCAGTTTATTTACCTGTCATCCGGTATTCGGCGAAGATGTCACCGATCTGTTCAATGCCTTGACCGGGTATTCCAAAAAAGACTCCTACGCGAAACTCTTGATTGCGCCGGTCGGAATTCGAACGAATATCATCAAGCGAATCAACCGGGAAATATCCCGCCAACAACAACATGGAGACGGCTACCTGGCATTCAAGGTGAATTCTCTCGTCGACAAAGCCTCAATTCAGGCTTTGTATCGAGCTTCTCAAGCAGGGGTCAAGATTGAACTCATGGTCCGTGGGATGTGCGGGCTTCGCCCTGGAATTCCTGGGCTCAGCCAGACCATCACGGTCACGTCTCTCGTCGGACGATTCCTTGAGCATTCTCGCTGTTTTTATTTTCGTAACGGGGGGCAGGATGAATTATTTCTGGGAAGTGCGGATCTCATGCCCCGCAATATGGACCGGCGGGTTGAAATTTTGTTTCCGATTGAGAATCCCACACTCCGAACCTTCATTGTTGAGACCGTCTTACGTCCCTACCTGAAAGACAACATGCACTCGCGACAACTCCAACCCGATGGCACCTATACTCGCGTCAAGCCTATGGAGCATGAAGCCCCATTTCAAGCCCAGGATTGGTTTATTGCAAATTGGAAAGGGAAGCACACCAAGCCGCCTTCCTTCTGAAGACGGCAAATGACAAGTGGTATAATTTTTTCAGCTATGCCAGCACATCTCCGCGCCTCTGCCAAAATTATCTGGTGATTTCGCTAGGCACCAAAAACCAATTTTCAGAAAGAAATACTGTTTCCAACTCCCTCAGCGGACATCCCTCTTGATAATAAGCGGGCTCCCACTCCAGACCACAACTACGGCACCGCAACTGGATCATACCGGATCGGTCCTGAAACGAAGCATTTGGAGCACAGTCACCCTCACCTTCCAATCTAACTCTCCTCATACATTCTCTCCTCTTTTCTTGGAACATCTTTATCAACCAAACCCCAATAACCGAGGCTGGCACTTCACTCTCATCCGGGCCATCAGAATATTTTTCGACCGGAAACCTCATAGGTAACCATCCAGCTAACACATAAATCGCATTGAATCATCAGATTCTCTATCCCATGACACCGGTGAATTCCTCCTGAACCGTCTCGTTCTGGCGTGACGTCATCCAAACCCGTCCAACCGACTCGCTATCAACTCCAAAGGGTTCACGTCGTCTCATACACGCGATGGTCTCCCGGATACGCTCAGGCCTTCCCCAATCACTCCAACAGACTCCGGTTAGATCCATCATGTGTAATTGCTGAGGAATCAGCGATAAGAGATCGCTCGAAAAATTCCTTGTGGGCATCGTTCGATAGAGATGCAATAATCGTTGATGTTCGCTTGAGGTCCCAATCCCGCCCGCATGCTCTTCGAGAGGCATCACGACTTCCGGGATACATTGACGACCGGCTTCCCATAAGGTCTGGACATTGGCAATCAACACCAATGTATTCCATTGCCCCCCACTCAGCGCAATGTCCTCAATCTGGGCCCCCTGTGGTTTTTCCACAAATCTTCGCACTTCCCTGACCTGGATCCCTCCCGGATGCGGGAGACGACTACCTGGAATCACCCATCCATAGTCCTGCTCCCGCGATTGAGGTGGAACAGTCAACAACACCATACGATGAGGTTGTTCCTGTACCAAGGCGGCCGCATCACGCACCACTTGAATCATCGGCTCAACAGGGAAAATGAAATGATCAGAAGGCCACAGAACCACCGTGGCATGAGGATCATGCGCTCGAATATAGGAGAGCGGCAGAAACACACCGGGTCCGGTCCCTCGATTATCAGGTTGCCAGACCACCCGTCCAAGAGATTCCTGGATCAATTGTGTCCGTACATAGCCCCAGTGAGATTGGTCCATCACCGTCACAACCTGGTGAGGAAGGCAAAGGGCTTTCGCCCGCCTCCACGTATGTTGGATCATCGATCGTTTTCCCATAAACGCACAATATTGCTTCGGTCGATAGGCCCCGAAACACTGTTCGGTATATTGCCGAAGGCGTTCCCCATGTCCACCTGCCAGGACCAGAGACCACAGTGAACCAGAGCCCGGTGAACGTAACGGAGTAGCCTGACCTTGGGAATACCGTGAGGAACCTCCGCGGGTGTCAATCCATTTTTGCATACCATTCTCCTTCCGCATGCGCTGGTGTATGTTGATTATTATTCATACCCACAC
>JBATLR010000092.1:0-19006 GCA_049289415.1 Nitrospirales bacterium | reverse complement strand
AGCTTGCATCCCAGGTGGGCCCTGTGAAGGGGGATGAGATGCAGGCTGGGCTTTCGCTGAAGGAATGCTTCGCGAACGGGTCCTTTCGTGTGCCAAACAAGAGGGCTTCGTCCAGAAAGGTTCGGGCCTCCATGCCTTGCGCACGTCTCAAGAATGTGGAAGAAGACCCGACAAACTTGCCGTTCAAGAACGATCATGATTGGAGGGCACGTGCCAGAAGAATTCTCTACCCTCCCCTGCCTGTTTCCTGCCTAAAGGCTTTTGGGGATCCACCGATAAAAGCCCGTGAAGTAAAGAGGGCTCATGTCTTCTCACATTCAAAAGCGAGTTTGGATCAGTCGAAAGAAGATGGCATAACACAGCGTAAAATAGTGGCCTCTTTCCGATAAAGGCAAACCCATTGTGAAGTGGGGACGCAAAGCCACGGGTCAGAATTTCTGATAGCCGGGTTACCGAAGAAAGAGAGACGTGCGGGAATGGGGCCTCTGTATGTGTGCGAAGGAGGTATCCCATGTCCGATGTTCGTGCGGGGAGTCGTCTAAAAAGGTGTTTTGCGTGGTGTATACTTGGCAGTTGCCTCCTTTTTCTCCCGAAGGGAGCGCACTCCGCGACCAGTGATTCAGCCACCCTCCAGTGGACCGCCAATCAAGAGGCCAACTTAGCGGGGTATCGGATCTATCGAGGAACCAACCCCGGGGTCTATGGGGTTCCCACGACGGTCGGAAAGATCACGACCTATCAATATACCAACTTACTAGAGAACAAAACGTACTATTTTACGATTACGGCTTTCGATGCCTCGGGCAATGAAAGTCTTCCCTCTCCCGAGGTGAAAAAATATATCGCACCGTCCTCCCCCTCTTCCGGTTCGTCTAGTCCGCCGCCGTCCTCCTCACTCAGCATATCGAACCTGACCGTTGCCAGTGGGGCAGCGTATGGGGTGTCCGCCGCCGGCCTCCAAGCCGGGGGGACGGTATATCGCGACCGCGCCTATACATTTACCATGGTCCCCACGAGTATGCAGGGTGCGGCCTATATCCAAACGGCCAATAATGATAAAGCCGCCACGACGGCGGCCTTCCTCCGCTTTACGGTGAATCAACCGGTGTCCGTCACGGTCGCCTATGACGTGCGGCTCACCCCGAAACCGTCGTGGTTGAGCAGCTTTACCGATACGGGCAAGAATCTGGTGACTTCGGATACCACCCTTCACCTCTTTGCTCGGGCTTTTCCGGCCGGGACGATCACTCTCGGGGGCAATGCCAGCGGGGGGAGCAGCGGCAGTATGTATTCCGTCATCGTCCAACCAGCAGAGGGCCCACCTCCCGATCTCACGCCTCCCACTACTAATGTGCTTTGGCGCAATGCGAGTAGCGGTGAAGTCGCTGTTTGGCGGATGAATGGGCTGACTATTACCTCGGTCGGTTTCCCTGGAAGTACTTCCACGGAATGGAAGATTAAGCAGGTGGGAGATATCAATGGTGATGGTGAAGGAGACATCCTTTGGCAGAACACCATAAGTGGAGTGGTGGGTATTTGGCTTATGAAGGAGGGGACAATACAATCGTTCGGCTTTCTCGGTGGTGTTTCAGCCGAATGGGTGGTTAAGGGGGTCGGTGATATCAATGGGGATGGCAAAGCGGATGTGATCTGGCGCAATCCTGATAGTGGAATGGTGACTGTATGGTTTATGGATGGGCTGTCGATTCACTCAGTCGGCCTCCTTGGAGGCACTTCAAAAGTGTGGGAAATAGAGCAAGTGGGTGATATCAATGGCGATGGGAGGGCCGACCTGGTTTGGCAGAATCGGACGAATGGCACAGTGGCGGTCTGGTTAATGAATGGGTTGACCATAACCTCGGTGGGCTTTCCCGCAAGCACTTCGCTGGATTGGGAGATTCAACTACTTGGAGATGTCAATGGGGACAGTAAAGGGGATGTGATCTGGCGCAATAAAAAAACGGGAATGGTGTCGGTGTGGCTGATGAACGGGGCGACGACACCCTTGACAGGTTTTATAGGCGGCATACCCCTCGAATGGGAAATTAGGCAGGTGAGTGATGCGGATGGAGATGGTAGGGGAGATGTTATCTTGCAAAATCGGACGAATGGCAAAGTGGCGGTGTGGCTGATGGATGGTTTGAAAATCGGTTCGGTGGGGTTTCCGGGCAGTACCCCGGTGAACTGGGAAATTCAAAAATAAGATGGATGGTTAAAACATCACCAGTCGGGTCAGATTTCAAAAAGTGATTGGTCTGGGGTGCATGCAGGGGTGAGCGATGACATATCAGATTCAACGAAAGCTAGGGAGCGGACGCCACTTCTTCATAGTGTGTGGCGGAGTACTCCTGGGCATCAGTCTATGCGGACTGCCGGATTGGGCGTTGGCCTTTGATCGGCAGATTCCGCTTCATGTCGATTCCGGACGAGTGACGGGTCAGTTGCACCAGGTATCTCTGCGCACAGTCCTTGATCAGTTGCGTAAAGAATTGGGCCTTGATTATGTGGCACCGGATGCAGAATTGGAGAAAGTCATTTCGGTTAGGTTACAGAAAGAGCCTTTGTACAGAGCACTCTCGAAGATCCTGGTTCAGTGGGACTATGCCTTTACATTGAATGCGGCTGGAAATATCACCACACTCCATGTGATGGCTAAGGTGGCACCAGAAGTATCCCTATCGGAGAAGAAGGCTAAAGGCTGGGGACCGGAATCTTCCGGGCAAAAGACCAGTGCACTCCCAAAATACAGGTTAGCAGGCCATGGGTTAGATATGGAGCGTGAAAATCAGATGAACAGGAATATGTCCAGATCTGAACGGCAATCTCATGGGAAAAGAAGGTCCAGTGGACAGGTGTTTGCCATAAGGAATGTTCCCATGGAGATTCGTCCACCTGCACCTGGAGCTTCCATGCCAATTTCCCCAGCCAGTAGTAGGGACATGCCGATAACTCCGGGAGGAAGCAGTGGGCGCGTGATGAAAATTATTCCTCCGACCGCGTATCCTCCTATGAGTATTCAACCCGTGCCGAAGCATATGCAACAAGAAATGCTTCTTCCCCTGAGCCCATAAAATCATTCCAATAGCTCTCCCCACTGTCTTGCCACTTATTGGCAGGACAGGTTTCTCTAAATTTACAAGAAGAAAAGTCAGAACTATTACGCAAGAGTATTTAGGAGTGAGTTCGTTCTATTCAGGGAATGGTTCATACTGATTAGAGCGGACCTCTCCTATTGGGAAATTCGTATGGCTAACAGCAGAGACTGCTTTTTGCTCCTACCATGCCGATATTCTGACCTTGAGTATGGGGTCGTGTTGCTCTGGGCATACCCCATTTTTCCTTTGCCAGCTCTCCCCTTCTTGAATGAGGTATTCTTTTAGGGCAGTCTTGAAAATTCGGAAAAAAGTGTTCTGGTCACCTAGGCCTGCTCACCTCCTCCTCAGTATTCTCAGCTTTTCCAATCAGGAGTAGTCCTGCTGGACGTGCCATTTTGAACACTCCATCTTTTGATTCTGGGTTGGATTTAAAATACGTTGTGCCTATACCCCTGGAAAGTCATGGAAAAATTTGTTTTGGAGGAAAGGGGGAGATTCTGAGTACTCAGGGAATGATGCTCACGAGCAACATGGCAGAAGTCTGGCCGGATTGGGTTTGAGAAGAAGAGGTGTGCATTTGCTGGTTGTGTGCGATTTTGAGGCTGAGGGTTTGCTGCCGATGGTTCAGATGCAAGTAGTCCCGGACGTCTTTTTTGAATAACAGCGAAATGTCGTAGATTTGAGGATTGGCCGGGGTATTAGTGCGTTGGTTGAGAACATATTGTCCGATAATGGAAACTTGCAAGGAGTCATCCACAGCAAGGTAGGCGTACCCGAGTTTAGCTGCAAGCGTGTCAGTACGAAGGGCATCAAATCGATTCAGGTCCCGGGCGAATTCAACTCCCGGGTTAAGCGTCGAAGTTGGGGAAACTCGGAAATTTGAGCCAAGCCTGGCAAAGAAACGATCGTTTACCATAGTCCCACGGGATTTGACTCGCCGGGTAAATCCCCACTGGGGCGCGAGATCTACCGGTTCTAATAAATTCAAGGTACCCCTCAACGTGGTTCCGATTTCTTCCTCTGATTCATTCTCCACAAACTCACTTTGAGACGTTTTATAGTATGAGGACCAATCGCCTTTGCTCGCTCCGTATAGGAACGACAGATTCGCCGAGACGGATTCTGTGGTAATGGCATCGGAGAGAGGTCCTTCGGGTCGAGTGAAGATATCTGTCTGTTGCCGGGCATATCCAAGGGATAGGCTGGGCCAATTGGGAGCGGCCAAGAGCAATGAAAATTTTTGCTGGGTAGCGATGGTCTGGGCACGGGCCAGATCTCCCTCCACATTACTGGTGAATCGGCTAAGTTCAATCTTGGGAGTGAAGAGGGGAAGATTCCATTCCCACATCAGTTTTCCTCCTATCCGGTCATTGGGTGTGGTAGATGAGGTGTTCCCGGTTTCTTGCCCGGAGAAGCCATACTGAGCATGATACTTCATGCTGGCCGTGGTCCCCTTGATGACGATTTGAGCTCCCATGCGGTTGGTAAAGGGTGTGGCGGAGTTGTCCGTTACCAATGGGTCCCGATACACCATCTGGATTCCAGCTTTCAAAGCTTCCTGAAAAAGAGAAATGTCATTTGACGCTTCGTACAATCTGCTACCACCTTGGTTCACCAGGGAAGGCATATCACGAGCGCCCTGAAGGTTAAACGGTTCACGTTTTTGGGTAAAGTTGAAACGAGTGAGAGCATATTCCTCCTTGGGTTCAGTGCAGGGCGTGCTTGAGGAGAAGAACGGGGAGGAACGTCCTAAAGAGGAATAGATTGGAGAGCCACATGCATTGGAATGTGGGTTGGTTCGCAGACCTAGTCGATCAACAAGCGGGATCGAATCCGCAGAAAAGGCGGAGCTGCCCACGAATGGGAGAAGCAAGCTTCCCAGAACCAACCAGAGAACAGTCCGCACCATCACCTGCCCCCTTCTTTATGATTTTTTCTCCTATTCCTTATCGGTAAGCAACACAGATGCCGTAGTGTAAAAAGGGCAGAAATTTCCTCTCTAATTGTTGAGTTGTGTCAGAAGAAAAAGAAAAGAATTGATCTCATTACCAATATTGACGATTGCGACAATTCGGAAACTGGAAAACTATGCCTATCTGCAGAAAAACGTGAGGGAATCTGCTGGATTCCAGGCACAGGTTCCCTGTGGTTTTATAGCCACAAAGGAACTGTGGTGAAACAGGGACGATATAAAGTGGACTTAGATAGCGGACCAACCCCAAAATCGGTGAATCAATTGTCTATTCCTCGTTGGCAAATCTTGAAATAATCAAAAATCTGTATCCAAAAGTCACAAAGGGTGCCCAAAACGATATAAATGACGACTATGGACATTCCTTTTTTTATCACTGGACAATCTGTGCAGTCGGCTCCTCAAAAGCCAATGGATTTGTATAATCTTAAAGGGCAGATCATTCGATAGGGTCAATTTCTTGGTGTCGTTGGGACGAGAATTCGATGGATTAGAAATATAGGATAGGACCTGGCATCAGAGATGTGGTTAGCCTATAGGCATTTTTATGCGTGAACGACCGTTGCACGTTCAAAACGTAATGACGCCAAAAATGGATTGGGGAATAGTGGATCCCTATTGTTGCTACTTTTCATCTCATCAAGTGTGGGAGTTTGGCGAGAATTTTTGGGCATTATGAAAAGCCTCGTAATTCCACAAGAATCAGGTCCCGTAATGATATTCAGTTTCTTGAGACTAACGAGTATGCTCATTTTCATGGAAAGATCTCTCTCTCTCTCATCAACGCCCATGAGTTCTTAAACGAATGGGTGATAAAATGGAGGTATTGATGAACCGAATTCTGTATTTTTTAATCAGCATAGGATTGGCGGCCTTGCCTCAAGGAAGTCTTGCAGCAGAAAAGACTCAATATGCCAAAGCCACATTTGCCGGAGGCTGCTTTTGGTGCATGGAAGAGGTGTATGAAAAAGTTGATGGGGTGGTAACTGTAGTCTCCGGGTATACGGGAGGACAGCTGGCCAATCCAACATATGAGCAAGTGTCGGCCGGAGGAACTGGGCATGCTGAAGCCGTTGAAGTGACTTACGATCCCACCAAGGTCACGTATCAACGTCTGTTGGAGGTGTTTTGGCATAATGTTGACCCTACGACACCGAATGCCCAGTTCTGTGATCATGGCAATCAATATCGAAGCGCGATCTTCTACCATGACGAAAAGCAAAAAATGTTAAGCGACGAATCCAGGCAGGCAGTGGAGAGTTCCAAATCATTTCCGCAACCAATCGTGACCGAGATTATTCCGTTTTCGGTCTTCTTCGCTGCCGAAGACTATCATCAGGATTTTTATAAAAAGAATCCCGTCCGGTACAAATTTTATAAATGGAATTGTGGACGTTCGCAGCGCTTGGAAGAGTTATGGGGAAAGCCATAATCCTCCTATAGGACCTACCACCCCACCCCTTTCTGGCATTTATTTTATAGTCTTGGTTTTTGAAAGGGTGGTAGACTTCTTCTTGTTCTCTTGACCTTTGACAGCTGGCACATACCGTGTGAGCTTGCCTGACATCATCCTCGTTGCTGACGTCGGACGAATCCTTTTTCTTCCGCCTGCTCACGGGCAGTGGGGGAGTAGGATGGGGCAGCCAGTGATCCTTTTTTTTGATGGTTCTATAATGGAATTCTATGGCGAGGCACTGCAGCAAAATCTAAGGGTCCAGTCTATTCCTGGTATCTATGCTAGTGAGGTGTGCGAAAATACTTCCGGAAATCTTGGTCAAATCCTTCCTGTCCGGAAAAAAGACAATCGTAGTGTTTATTAATTCACCGTCCCTTCAGTAATGATATTGCCCATAAGAATGAGCAATGCCCCAAGACCGCATTAGCCCCTCTCCCTCCTTTTGGCTGTTGGATCGCAATTCTTTCAACCTCGTCACTAACAAATGACCGCATCTTAACCGACATCTTCAGTTGTAGTCTGATATATTCCTTCCACTGGATGAAGGCCAGATTGAATGACTCCTGCCTTAACACCGGAAGTATGAAAGACTTTTCTATTAACCCAGAATCGAAAAAGGTAATTCTCTCTTCGCGTATCGGCCGGGTGATGTGTGTGTGGAGATGGGTGGGGGTGGTGCTCTTTCTTTCTATTTTGGGTTGTCAGATGCGAGAGGTGCAACCAACATTTAAGGATGAATGTGGGATTCTTCGTTCCAACGTTGATTGGTCCAATCGGATTAAGGTGTTGAATCTCCTAAGCCTGGCCTTTTCCCAGAAATGCGATGCCGCAGTCATTGAGTACACGGAACAAGCCCAATCGGGATTTCGCGATAAGACTTTTTCTTTTTCTCGTGAAATGGCCGGAGTCTTTTTATCTGATGGGGTGCTTACGGATTATGTGTTGGAATCGTATGAGCGGGCATATTTAAGCGTTTTGCTTGCCGCGAGTTATCTGAGGACGGGACATGTCGAGGATGCAAAAGTGGAATTACGGCGGTTGGACCATGAACTGTTCGCCCCGCTGTACAATTTTGGTGAAGACCCTGTCAATCTTGTGCTTTCCGCCGTGCTATGGGAAGTCCTCGGTGAGCCAGGAGATGCCAGAACCGATTGGTTCAGGCTGGCGGAGCCCACCAGTTCTTTTCTTCTGCATGTGCCTCCTGCTCTTCAATCGTTTGCCCAAAAGCAGGTGATCAGGCTGGATCAGGGTGCTCGTCCTTCCCCCCGGTGGGAGGTCTATGGGGTTGGTCGCTTTCCTGAGGTCGATTGGGATTTCAAATTGTTTGGCGCCCCCAATGGATACTTTGTGATTCATCCCAAGCCGCCTTTTCGGGAGTTGTGTGTTTCTGAAACGGGCCTACGTCTTTCAACGGAAAGTTGGTTTGCAAAAATCGCGCACAGGCATGACCATGCTTACCACCCTCTTTTGAACATTCAGAGTTGGATTCGGTTGCCGGTCGGCGTGGTTTATGGATTAGTGCCCTTTTCTCTTGGGGTCGGTGTGGCTGTTGGTGGATGTGCGGGGGCAGCGTCACTTGGAGGAAGAGGCAGCGGTGATTTGTGTGCCTTGTCCATTCTGGGTGGCACGCAGTTAATGCAAGTTGCTCCCACAGTCTTTCAGAATACCGTACGTCCGGATTTACGTCATTGGGAACTGCTTCCTGCAGCGATTGTTGTCACTCAGGAGTCCGATGTGGGCTCTGAGCCCTGTGATAGTCATCAGGCGAGGTTGCATCATTTGGTGACTGGTGTTCCTGCCCCTCCTTTAAGTTCTTAGAAATAAAAATTTTCTTCAGAACCATTTCATTCCGACTTGATTGCCTCCTTCCGGATTAGTGGTCCATGCCAGTCCAAATAAAATGGATTAGGGCGATATTTATTTAATTGGTCATGAGGCTTACGGAAATTTTGAGAGCCAATGGTCCAAAGGGATATCGCCCCCAAATGAAATGGTTACTAAGGATTTTATCCATTTAGATACAATGTGTATCGAAAAAGGAGAATGTATGAATAGCCAAGGATAAGGTGACAGATCGGCAAAGAAGAATACGCGTTGGATATTCCCTAGGTTTTTTCTTCACCCCCCCCGTGTATGTCATACTGCATTATCATGGGAATGGGTCTTGCTTTATGAAAGGAATACCTTATGACATACACACCATTGGAAGATGCTCGACTGTTTCCTTTTAGGCAAAACGGGTTAATTGGGTCTCTTCGACTTGGCCTGACCTTATTGGTAATGGGGGTCATGATGATGGGGGCCAGCAAGGGGTGTGCAGAAGCTAAGCCACCGGAAACCCTCGCTCCTGCTCCACAAAGTATTGCGGTTTATGCTCTTTCGCGTGGGAAAGGCGTACCTGAACAGGCCATCGAGGTGCTAGCCCACTCTCGCACCCTTCTCAAGTCTGCCCAGGAACGCGGGGAGGTCCGGCGGATGGTTGAGCAACGTATTGGAATAGAAGGGGAGACGAGGCTCTGCGCGGAATTTTCTGATGTGGAATCGGCTCATTCAATAATTGAGCAGATTCAGCAACTCGGCGAGGGAGTGGATTTGATCAACGTAAAACTTGAGCCGTGTCCTCCATGATCAACTTCTATTCTCCACGAAGTTTTTTTGGGGGTAGACGCCATCTAGTGGTTCCCCTGGTGCTCTTGTTGATCAGCAGGGAGGTACATCATTTCTTTCAAAGGAGTGGAATTATGAAAAATTGTCGATTTTTTCTCAATCAGGCATTGACGGTGGTAGGAATGGTCATCGGAATGACTGCCTGTTCCCAACTTCATACAACGCCACTGCCAGCTGTTGACGGTGGGCCCAAAAATTCCCCGGACCAGGGCAAGCAAATTTTGTCGGATAACGCAAAACAGAAACGAGACGAGTGGAAAACGAAAACCTTTGAGGAATTTAAAGCCCAAACGTATAAGGAACCCTTTGAAGGCGGGAAATATATTGTGAACGGTGACACCCCCATTCTCAATGAAAAACTCCTACAGGAGTTTTTTGAAACCCGAATAAAGGAGTCGATCAATTCTCGGGAAGGGGTTCGAACGAAATTAACCGTTCATCAAGTCAATGGTCAGGACGCAGTATGGAATTCTATAGAAAAACGGCAACTGACCTACTGCGTTAGCAAAACATTTGGCGCGAACTATGAAAAAATGAAGTCAGACATGGAGGCGGCCGGAAATGCATGGGAGGCGGTGGCTGCGGTTGATTTCATTTATGTGGGGGGAGAGGATGATTCTTGCACGGCGTCCAACCCGAATGTGGTTTTTGATGTACGCCCGGTCAACGTGAATGGCCAATATCTGGCTCGAGCCTTTTTTCCGAATGAACAGCGGTCCTCACGAAATGTCTTGGTGGATAACAGTTCTTTTCAATTGGATCCAAATGGCAAGCTATCGTTACAAGGGATATTGCGACATGAATTAGGTCATACGATTGGATTCCGGCATGAACATACCCGCCCGGATTCGGGTACGTGTTTCGAAGATAGTAATTGGCGGCCGTTAACCAGTTACGATGCCTTCTCGGTCATGCATTATCCGCAATGTAACGGTAAAGGGGATTGGGCCCTGACCCTGACCAACATCGATAAAAATGGGGCAGCGTGTTTGTATGGCCCTGCGCAGGGATTCACCATTGATACCTCAATTTGTCAGGGACCCGACGAACCGCCGGGGCCCATAGCCTGCGGACCCAAAACGGAAACTTTTGTCGGGCAAAGTGTGGTCAAGAATGCGGAGCAAACCTATGGCCCCTTTATAGTGGTTCCAGGAACATTAGTAGAAGTGATTATGCATGGAGAAGCTAATTCCGGTGATCCCGATCTCTATGTTCGGTTCAACCAGGATCCGACAACGACTGCCTATGATTGCCGTCCTTATCTCTCGGGTGCGGAAGAAAAGTGCGTCCTTGATGTGCCAACCAATGGGACTGCGGTCCATGTTAAAGTTCGGGGATATTCTGACGCACATTTCAATCTTACCGTGACTCATACTCCTACACATTAATAGCTCAGCACATCTGATATCAGGGCAGAGAGGCTTTAGCCTCCCTGCCCTGATCCAGTTGAAACGCTGGCGTAAAGACAGGTTCCTGAAAAGTTGTTGATGAGAGATTAACTGCGTTAGGGGGAGGATTGAGCACAGCGGAAGCCGATGCTCGCGGAACGTTCTTCTGGAATGGCTCCTCCACGAGTCGCTGCCCGCAACATGACCGGCCGACTTTTCCATGATCCGCCCCGTACAACTTTGTAACGCCCAGATTTGGGACCAGGCGGATTCCTTGCTGGCATAATGGGGTAATAATCTGGTCCCAGCCAATCATTAACCCATTCCGCGATATTACCAGCCAGATGCAATATTTTATAAATACTTTGGCCATCCTCGAAGCTATCCACCGTTGCAACCAGAGGAATTTCATGGACGTGGTATTGTCCGAAAACGGCTAAGTCCCCTGTCGGGTCCATTTCCCCCCACGGAAAGATGCGGGCAGACTCCCCTCTTGCCGCTTTCTCCCATTCAGCTTCCGACGGCAGTCTCTTGTTATGATGTTCGCAAAATGCTTTGGCTTCCTCCCACGTGATGTAGAGGGCTGGCCAGGAAGCGAGTGCCTGATCAGGGATGAAATGCACACTAATGAGATGCCAAATGAGTCCCCGTAATTCCTGGGAGACCGGCCTGTTGGTTATGAGCAGAAATGCCAGATATTCGCTTAAGGTGCCTTCATAGCGGTCCATGAGAAATCTATCCACCCAAATATGACGTTGAGGGAATTCCGTGTCGTCATAATGCATTTCAAGGCTATGCCGAAGATCGTCTCGACGATTCGTCCCCATCAAAAATACTCCTTCGGGAATGGTAACTTGTGGGGAGGGTTTGGCCAAGCTGGCGATATGAGCGATATGCTCATCGACTTCGTCGGGAGGTTGGTGGGAATCTGCGATTGCCAAACATGAAAATCCCAAGAGAAGCCCTATGGCAAGGAAGGCAGTCAACAAACGATAATGCGAGAGTCGAACTGCTGTGAACGGCAGGAAGAATATGTGAAGCATGTTTCTAGTTGTGTACGGGAAGTCAAACGAGGGCAGTCTACGTGAAGGGCACTTTGGGAGCAAGCCGGAAATAGCTGGAAATGTAACATGATTATAAAGTCGGGTCGATGATAAGATTCATAAATCACTGGGTGAGGGGATTAGAGTAATCTGAATTTCTGGCTATGACCACAGCATGTACCCGTGCGAAGTGAATCAGCTTGACGCAGGGCATGTGTTATACGGGAGTGCCAGAAATTGTAAGGCAAGCGGCGAAGACATCCACGGATGTCGGATTCAATATCCATACGCGTTTTGATGGCTTGGTAATCTCGCGGGAGGCGCTGGTCTCCAGGCTTGTAACAAAAGTGTATATCAGGGCTGATGCGAAACGGAGGTTCCTGTAAGTGCGGGTGCTACTGTTGTGTTGAAATGTGCCGGCCTGATCTTTGTTGAATTTTGACGATGAGGTTTTTGTATTTGAGCTGTATTACGGCCATCATCTGAGTATACCTTAGTCGTTAGGGATTGTGCCGCGTCTGCTTTCTTGTAAAGGGGCAAAGTGGAAGTTGGATTTGTCATGAGGTTATCCAAGAACAATTGACCGACCGGTCCAGGGCCCTAGCCGTTAATAACCTTGTCGATCCATCAGGGAAAGTTTGTACCCTGGAAAACCTGGAAAGTCTTGTGGGCTTAGCCAAATAGGAGAATTTACTGATTTTTACGGAGGAGTTTTTGGCGAGGATGTCTGTGGAGCGTTTAAAACATAGGCTGACCATTATGGTATTTGCGAGGGGAACATGAATACCGATATTTTCCATTCTGCTTTGCACTTGGATGGGCGTGTCTGGTTAAAAATGTTCTGTGGTTTACTCATGGTAGGCACTCTATCCGCATGCACAGGAGATAGGTATCAGCAGCAGGCGGATATCATTAAAGGCCATGTGGAAACGTTCTATGGTCATTTGCAATCACATCAGGTTGAGCAAGCCATGTTTGAAAATGAACAGATCGAGGTACTTGCGCAAAGAAGTGAAGAGCGCTTGCTCCGTCGTGTAGGCCAGATGAGGCAGGGTGAGAAAACGCAGGAATGGAAAATTATTAAAACGGCCAAAGAAACAGCTGCGGAGAATTGGTTAGCTTTGGCCCGTTATTTTTCGGAAACCCAACAGTACAACAAAGCCCTGGGCACCTATCGACGGATTATTGAAACCTACCAGGGCTTGGCCTACCAATTGTATGTCGATCGTGCGAAAAGGGGATTGCGGGACGTGGAAGCCATCCTAGATTCCGGAGCTCTGCCTGTAGCCCCGGAAAGGTAGTCTTGCCTCGCACTGAGTGTTTTTTTTAATTTTCTTGTCAATGGATGGAGGTATCCATTTTCCCAGCTCCAGCGGAGGAATTGAAAATTTTCTCTATAATATATTTATTCAAAATTTTTATGTAGTCTAAGAATTAGTTGAGTGGTTCTGAGAAGGCACAGGAGAATGCGGGGTTATTGTGCATAAAAACTTTCTCCTTCTAGCGGTGGGCACCAAGCCTTTACAATTTGAACATTCTGAATTGTGCAGGGGGAAAAACTGGTGCAATATACTTGAGGCGCGACAGCTGTCATGTGTGACCCCACTTTGGATTCAGACGCAAAACCCTCAGGCCACGGAGCAATACCAAAAGCCCACTCTCCATCCAGGCTTCTCGTGTCTTCATAAAACACATTAAAGCCAATGTATCCTCTCCCAGATGTTGTGCAATAATCATTGTAGGGCGGTATGTGAATATCAACATGGAAAATGTAGCCGTCTTCCACCCAGGAGTCCCCAAACTCGATAGGTAGTTCATCGGACGAGGCTGATGTTGGCAGGGTTAAGGAAACGAAAAAGGCCAGAAAAAGACCACAACTCAGGGTTAAATACTTCAATGATGTTAAGGGTTTCCTGTAAAAAAAATGAATGAATGATAAGACGCGTATATTCATTTGGATATCCCCTCACGGTTGTATTCATGGGTTAGACAAACATTTTCTATTCATCTGACCCATGACATGTTTGTCAGTTTCCCCTACTATACCGCTCATTTTTCAGATGCCGTCAATACAGCAAAGGAGGGGAAGGGGTTGGAAGATTTTTTGAATACAAGTGAGAGAGAAAAAGTGAATAGTAGATAGATTTAATTGAGGAGGGTGGATCGGGTCAGATCCCAATCGAAAAGAGATTCGGATTTTCTCCAAAATGTTGCAAAGCTTTTGAGGTGATTTGTCGGCCTCGGGCCGTTCGATCCAGATATCCAGATTGGAGCAGAAAAGGTTCGTATACATCTTCTAATGTGGATTTTTCTTCTTGGACCGCTGCGGCCAATGCGTCGATGCCAACCGGTCCTCCCTTAAATTTTCTGATTATGGTCAAGAGTATTTTGCGGTCCATTTCATCAAAACCTGCCTGATCGACTCCTAACCATTGTAAGGCTTCCTGTGCAACAGATCTCGTGATCCGTCCTTGCGCTTTAACTTCTGCAAAGTCACGCACACGTTTGATTAATCGATTAGCAATGCGGGGAGTCCCACGAGCCCGGCCGGCAATTTCTCCTGCCCCTTCATCCTCAATGTAGACTCCGAGTAGTCTAGCGGAGCGGGCAATGATGACCTGCAAGTCTTCAGGCAGATAATAATCCAATCGATAAACAAGCCCAAAGCGCTCTCGCAGAGGAGAGGTGAGGGAGCCCGCACGTGTAGTGGCTCCAATCAGCGTAAAAGGCGGGAGATCTAATTTCATGGTGCGCAGGGAGGGGCCCTGTCCAATCACCAAATCAATTTGGTAATCCTCCATGGCGGGGTACAATACCTCTTCGGCTGCTGGAGGCAATCGGTGAATTTCATCGATAAATAGAACATCCCGTGGCTGAAGATTTGCCAAAATGGCGGCTAGGTCGCCCGCGTGGGTAAGTACCAGCCCGGAGGTAGAGCGAATCGTGCCCCCCATTTCTTTGGCGATAATATGAGCGATGGTGGTTTTACCTAACCCAGGCGGCCCATAGAAAATGGCGTGGTCTAAGGCTTCTCCTCTACCCGTTGCCGCGTCAATACAAACCCGAAGCGATTCTTTCATCCGCTCCTGGCCGATATACTCCGTTAAGCGTTGAGGTCTAAGGGTCCCCTCAAGGCTTTGTTCTTCTTCTATGAGATGAGTGGTAAGAATCCGGTCGTCCATATATGGAATCAGTCTAAACCGAACTATTGGAAGAACTGCATTCTTGACGATGTTGGGAAAATAGAAGAGGGAGGAGAACTCCCTCTTTCGGGAAATGACTCAAAAGCTGAAAGCAGACTGGGAAGTGAGATGAAGCTGCGACTCCACGCAGGCTTCCTAGAATCCTGAAAATAGATCCTGGCAGCCAAGACAGAATTCCACATTTACTTGCCGTTCAAGGAAATTCACGAGAAAACCTTGCTTTTCATACAAGAGTTTGGCACCCATCAGTGTTTCATTGGGGAAATCCTCTGGTCCCAGCAGATCGCGAATTTCTTTTGTGGATTTGGCCCCGAGGATGTGTCGGAAGATGCCACGGACTTTATGGGCAAATCGATTATTTATAAATATGAGATCCACTTTCCCGTCTGTGATACGGACTCCTGCCATTGCACCAGTTGGATTTTCTTTGTCCCACAACAGAATAAAGGTGCCCTCTTGCTCTGCTCGAACACCGGAAATTCTTGCTTCGACAAGGGCCTCCACGGCCGTGGCTTCAGGGTCCCCTAATTTCACTCGATAGAGTGAAATTTCTGCAGCATTTATTTCCTTCGCCTCTTCAATGCTGTTGCGAGTGAGTTCGTATTTGGCGGCCCATCCTGGTGGAGAAATTGACAAAAGACTCGTCAGAATAATAGTGGCAGTCAAGATGCATGCTGCTTTCAGATTCTTCATGAAATTCCTCATCAATAAGGGAAATGAAAATATGGTTGGGGGAAAAAGGGTACGATTCCGTCTATTCAAAAAAGATACATGAAGCCTGCGAGATTGTATCCGACCTTTTGTGTAAGGGTCAATTCCATTGGTCAAAGAGAAGCCACAGTCAAGGGGATTCGTATGATATACTCGGCTTCCATGAACAACTCTATCGTGATTAGGGGCGCTCGCCAACATAATCTCAAGAATCTCGACCTGGAGATACCTCGGGATCAGTTGGTGGTCATTACGGGCTTAAGCGGATCAGGTAAGTCATCTTTGGCCTTTGACACGATTTATGCCGAAGGCCAGCGTCGATATGTCGAATCACTCTCCGCCTATGCCAGGCAATTCCTTGACCAAATGACGAAACCGGATGTGGATTCCATTGAAGGGCTTTCGCCTGCCATTTCCATCGAACAAAAGACGACGAGTCACAACCCTCGGTCCACGGTGGGGACGGTCACGGAGATCTACGATTATTTTCGTCTCCTATTTGCCAGAATCGGACAACCCTTTTGCTATCTTTGTGGGAATGCCATTGCGGCGCAAACGGTACAACAAATGGTGGATGCCATAATCGGGCTTCCTCTTGGCACAAAAATCCACATTTTGGCTCCCATTGTGCGAGGACGTAAAGGCGAATATCGCAAAGAATTATTGGCAGCTCGCAAAGCCGGATTTGTTCGGGCTCGTATTGATGGAGACATTCGGGATCTCGGGGAGTCTATTAATTTACATAAACAACGTAAGCATACCATTGAGATTGTGGTTGATCGACTCATCGTCAAGCTAGAGACCGGGGTGACTCGGCGTTTGGCCGATTCGGTAGAAACGGCCCTCAAGATGGCGCAGGGACTCGTTGGAGTGCTGACAGAAGATGAGCAAGTCCGAGTCTATAGTGAACACCTGGCCTGTATTCAGTGTGGTGTCAGCTATTCGGAAATTTCCCCAAGAATTTTTTCATTTAACAGCCCTCATGGTGCGTGTGATGGATGTGATGGTATTGGGTATGACGCTTCCAGTCATTCTGAATGGGAGGAATGGACCTTCGATACCCCTTGTGCGATGTGTGGCGGAGGTAGACTGAGGAAGGAAAGCCTTGCCATAAAAATTGGGGGGCAGTCTATTGCTGAGGTAACCCATCTGTCTGTGGGGAATATCTTGGCATTTATGGATGCGTTAATTCTCACCGATCGCGAACAGATGATTGGGCAGCGGGTGCTGAAAGAGATTCGGGAGAGGCTGGAGTTTTTGCTCAACGTCGGATTGGGCTACCTCACCCTGGATCGCCCTTCTGCCACTTTGTCTGGAGGGGAAGGGCAACGGATTCGATTAGCCACACAAATCGGATCGGGATTGGTGGGCGTGCTGTATATCCTGGATGAACCCAGCATCGGATTGCATCAGCGGGATCACCGACGGTTACTCCAAACATTGTTACGATTGCGTGATATGGGGAATTCCGTGGTGGTGGTTGAGCACGATGCCGAGACCATGCGCGCTGCTGACTATATATTGGATTTAGGGCCGGGAGCCGGCGTGGAAGGTGGACAATTAGTTGCCCATGGTCCTCCCTCGGTGGTGATGGCCCATCCAGGCTCGCTGACCGGCCAATACCTCAAAGGGAGCCACCGCGTTTCCTTGACTCAACGTGCACGGCAGGCCAAAGGATTTTTGACCGTCGTGGGCGCGGAAAAGCACAATCTTCAGCAGGTAACTGTTAACTTTCCATTGGGTCTGTTGACCTGTGTTACCGGTGTGTCGGGGTCAGGGAAAAGCACTCTGGTCGTAGATGTGTTGTTCCGATCTCTGGGGCAGGGTTTTTCCCAGAAGAAGCCGGTGCTTGAGGGGTGTCGGGACATACGTGGACTTGAGCAGCTGGATAAACTGATTGATATTGATCAGTCCCCAATTGGACGGACTCCTCGTTCGAACCCCGCCACCTATACCGGCCTCTTTGGTTTCATTCGTGATCTCTTCGCGCAATTACCGGAGTCTCGAGTGCGAGGCTACAAGCCGGGCCGCTATAGTTTCAATGTCAAAGGTGGGCGATGTGAAGCTTGTCAGGGTGATGGCCTCATAAAAATTGAAATGCATTTTCTCCCAGATATTTATGTGACCTGTGAGGCCTGCAATGGTCAACGGTACAATCGCGAAACCTTGGATGTGACTTACAGGGGGCGAACAATTGCAGAAGTCTTAAACATGACAGTGGCTGAGGCCTTGGAGTTTTTCGTGAACATTCCGCCACTTCGCATCCGACTGCAAACCTTGTCAGATGTGGGCCTCCATTACATTAAACTCGGGCAATCGGCGACTACCTTGTCCGGGGGAGAAGCCCAGCGCGTCAAGCTTTCCAAGGAACTCTCGAAGCGATCCACTGGTCGCACGCTCTATATTTTGGACGAACCGACGACGGGACTGCATTTTGTGGATATTCAACGGTTGCTGGATGTGCTCGACCGGTTAGTGGAAAACGGAAATACGGTCCTCGTGATTGAGCATAATGTGGATGTGATTCAGAACGCGGATTGGGTCATTGATTTGGGGCCGGAAGGTGGAGATCAAGGAGGATGTGTGGTGGCGGAGGGCACACCGCAATCCGTGATGAAGGTCAAGGCATCGTGGACAGGGCAGGTGCTGCTAGAAGATTTTAAAAACCGGTCTTCCTGAGGAAGGCTAGGTTTTTTTCTTGTAAATATTCAGCCCGATTTTTTCTTCTCGATCGGGTATCGAGACATTGCCTTCGGTTGAGGCAATGATCGTTGTTTTGCCCGATGAAGAAGGCCCAAAATCCTTCGACAGGTCTACCGTAATTGTTAGCATCGTTCCGTTGACAGTCAATTCCACATTTTTCATGGATATATCCTCTCTAAAAGTGCAGATCAATACAGGTTGAAGAGTGCTGGCAGAATTGCTGCCCTACTCTGACAGGCCCGCGAGGACCAAGAGCGCTCCTGCGCCGATGATATAGGGAAGAACGCAGGTATAGAATACCGATTCAAAAGAAGAATATTTCCATGTGGAAGTAGGGCGTGACAAATGGTTCTTATAAATAAATTCATATGAGAAAATAAGCATACCAATGGTCAGGACAAGCACCCGACTGGTTCGAGGCCACGTGTAGAGACCAACGAACAGATAGCTGGCTGTATGAAAACCACTAAATGCACAAAGGATGGGAGCCAGAAAAAAATGTAGAAATGATGCTGAAAGTCGAGGAGAGCCCATAGCTTGTGGGTTTGAAATCCCTGGATGTTTCCATTATTTGACTTCGGCAGGCGCCGAAGGCGTGGACATGGCAGGTTTGGGGAAAGTCTGCTGGTCTGCACACGTTTTGCACACACGTGGGCGTCTTTTCAGATAGGAGACCTTTCCGCTAGCCAGGCAACTATAATGAACGAAATGTTCACAGATGCTGCAACGAGACCATCCTCCACGGAGCATGGTAAGGTTCCGGTACAG
>JBATLR010000091.1:0-21107 GCA_049289415.1 Nitrospirales bacterium | reverse complement strand
GGCTCAAAATGGCCAACATTAGTGTGATCCAACGCGCTGAGGTCCCTGGGGGCCCAGCGGGACGTTCTCCATTACTGCTTGTAACTTTGGGAGCTATTTTAGGTTTATTGGCTGGAACCGGATTTGGGCTTCTCCTAGAGTACTTCCAAGGTGCCTATACTCGCCCGGAACAAGCGGCAAACGATTTAAACCTCCCCCTTCTGGCTACTTTCGGTCAAAAGCTGTAAACAGAAATTTATCACTATGTATCTAGCATTTTACGGACTCAAAAAAGAACCATTCCATACTACTCCTGATCCAAATTTCCTTTATCTGAGCCCCAGCCATAAGGAAGCGATGGGGGCTATTATCTATGGTATTGAGAGAAGAAAAGGTTTTGTCGCCATTTATGGCGAAGTCGGGGTAGGAAAAACGACGATTATTCGTGCATACCTTGAAAAGACGAGTGACCGAAAACAGAAAACCGTCTACATACTTAATCCAGTTTTATCCTTTCATGGGCTTCTGACTGACATATTTCGAAGCCTTGACCTTGTTCCGTCTCATGATGATTCGGCGGAGATGGTCAATCAACTTCAGGAAGCATTGATTCAGGAATACCGGTCGAACAGCACTGTTGTCCTGGTCATTGACGAAGCTCAAAATATGCCGGTTAAAACATTGGAGCAATTACGGCTGCTCTCTAATCTGGAAACATCCACAGACAAGCTTATCCAAATTGTTTTAATCGGGCAGCCAGAATTAACAGCATTACTGAATCATCCTACCTTGAAGTCCTTGAACCAGCGCATTGCCCTTCGTGCAACGATACAGCCGCTGCAACCGAAAGAGAGCCAAGCTTACATTGAACATCGGGTTGCGCTGTCTTCATCCACCGGGGCGCCTTTATTTACGCAAGGAGCTATGAAACTGATTATTCGCGAGGCTCAGGGCATTCCACGGAGGATTAATATTCTTTGCGATAACGCCCTGATCACTGGATATGGCAGGCAACAAAAACCCGTTTCTGTAAGCGAGGTGCGGGAAATCCTTGCTGACATGGACGGCTCTCGTTCATCTTATCTTGTGAAGTGGGCGGTCGGTGTTGCCGTGGTCATCCTTTTGGCAATTGGGGCTTTTTTGTTAAGTCCGATTTTCCTTCCTGGAAACGCTGGAGTATCCCAAGTAGGCCATGGTGAAGGTGAAAGCCAGAATGCAAGGGCGACCTCCTCCGAAAAAATGTCTCAGGAAAGCATAGGTCAACTTGAAGAGCGGACGATCCCTATGGCCTCATCTGTCTCTCAAATAGAAAGAGCCACTCCTCATACTGATAAAGGGGGAATGGGTTCCGGTCTGACGAAAAAACCCGTCGAAAAGGTAATAGAAACCTCCAAGTCTGATGGTAAACTCAGGGATCACGCTGAAGTGGCTTCAAAGCCAAGCCAGGGTTCACCAATTACCAGGGCGGTCAAAGAGGGGGATAATTTGAGTCAAATTGCCAACGAAGCTTATGGTTCATCAAGCCGTCAATATGTGGAATGGCTCCGTCGGCATAACCCACAAATCAGCGATCCCGATATCATTCTTCCAGGTCAAAAGATTGTATTGCCTGAGTACGTGAAAGAATAAGACAACATTATGAGTAAAATTTATGATGCTCTGCAGATTGCCTATGGAGAAAAGCTGGCTGCCGGCAATGAGTCAAAAAAGGAGCCAATTGAAGTTCCTTCTGTGTCGATCCCGTCCCCCTCTTTATTACAAGTTAGAAATACAACGTCTTGTCCAAGGCTTTATAATGAATCCGAATTGATGGTCATGGCACAAAATATTGCCGCGCTGCTTCCAAGCCCTGACAAAAACGTCATTCAGTTCATCGGGTCAAGAAGGGGAGAAGGCACCTCCACCCTTGTTCGGGAATTTGCTCTGGTTTCCTCTCAGCACAGCAATAAGCCTGTTCTTCTTGTCGAAGCAGATCTTATGCAGCCTTGTCAGTATCAGGCATTCGGGATTGAGGCTAAAACTCCTCTGGATCATGTATTAAAAGACGGGAAAGCTCTTGAGGGTGTCGTTTCTCAGGTTGAACAATCTAACCTTTTTCTAGCTACATTATCTTCTAAAGTTCAGTCAGCTCTCACAACACGCACTTTTTACAATCCTACTGATATGTGGAAAATTGTTCGTGAACAGTTTTCCCTCATTCTCATAGATTCTTCTCCGGCCAATGTTACAGCAGATAGTTTGGCGCTTTGTGAAACCGTTGATGGTATTGTGCTGGTGGTCGAGGCCGAAAAAACCCGTTCAGCTGTCGCAAAAAAAGTCAGAGATCAGATTCTTATGCAGGAAGGAAATCTGCTTGGTATGGTGTTTACGAAACGGCACTTATACATCCCGGAATCTCTCTATAAATTTATTTAGATTTTTCCTTTTGCTAACTCTGCTTGGTTCTCCCTAATTTTGTGATTACCTATTGCTTTCTTCATTGTTTCCTTGAAGCAACATGTCTGCAGTAGGATCTGTTCTATTCGGGCGTCCTCCCTTTCCAGCATTTCAATTTTCTGTCATTGGTCTTAGAGTACCTTCCCAATTTTAGAAAGTTCACGTTGGAATAGGCGTCACTTTATTGAGATAGCCTAACATCTCCAATCTTTTTAGGGGGCAGAAGACAGAAACACATCACGTCGTAGGAAAATGTAACATCCAAAGAGCAGGCTAACGAGAATCATGGTTGTCCGGGTGCTATGGAATCCTTCGATTACTTGGGTCGTTAATTCACTGAGGCAGCCGAGACCAAGATAGAGTAAGTAACCCCAGAATGCCCATAAGGTTTTTTTCAAAAAACCATATCCCAATACCCAATGGATAAACGGGTGTTGGTATTTCACAAATTCTCCTGCCCATCCGCTGAATGTTTTTCCGAAAACCTTGAGTTCGTAGTGAGGGTAGCTGGCTATCCACACTAAATCCAAGGTGCCTGCCAGGAGTAAAAGGATCCCAAATATTTGTATATCCCGTCCCTGGCCCAGGAAAGATCGGAACGGACGTTTCTGAGCAATCATCTCCAAAAAAGAGTCCGACGAAGGAAGTATTCTCACAAATAGAAATACACTTTTGTTCAGCAATGATTGGTTCTATGAGTAGAAATAATATTAAGAAACGATCTTAGGTTTAAGAAGATTGTAAGGTGTTTTCTATATCGTTCACGATCTCTGGGGACAGTGGCTTCTGTCTAGGATTATACCGGGCAATGACAGTTCCTTTACGGTTGATAAGGAATTTTTGGAAATTCCATGTGATCTCACCTTTAAAGTTGGTGTCTTCGGTGAGATAGCGATAGAGAGGGTGCTTCTGTTCTCCAACCACAGTAATTTTACTAAACAACGGAAATTCCAAAGAATACTTTGTATAGCAAAATTCAGCGATCTCCTTGTTGTCTCCAGGTTCCTGTTGGCCAAAGTCATTTGCGGGAAAGGCCAAAATCGTAAATCCCTGATCACGATATCGTTCA
This sequence comes from Nitrospirales bacterium, assembly GCA_049289415.1. GTDB lineage: Bacteria > Nitrospirota > Nitrospiria > Nitrospirales > UBA8639 > Nitrospira_E. The sequence goes on along the minus strand of JBATLR010000091.1, from coordinate 17,623 downwards.
TATAGGGTTTGCAGTCCGGCATATTGCGGCGTATTCCCACAAAAACTTGCCGTATTCACGATCATAATGACCTGTCCTTTGAACTCGTTGAGTGAGCGTGGTTTATTATCAATATCTTTCATGATGAAGTCGTATATTTGTGATGCCGGTTTACTCTTTGTGATATCAAATGTTGATGACTGTTGATTTGAAGGAAGTACTTGAGGCAGAGGTTCATTGGCAATGGCTTCTCCTAAAGGGGTGGTATAGTCTTGGCTACATGCGCCAAGAGTTATCAGACCACACAAGCTGGCTAATAGTGCATAACGCGGAGCAAATGGATTGGGGTATGGCATGTTAGATCCTCCTCAAATGATCGACAATCAGTCCTTCTTTGACTCCAGTGTAATCCTCAATTTCAGGTCAAGGCAATTGGCCTGGATGAAATGTCAACAGTGTCATCATGTGTTTGGCCTTTTTCTAATAAACACGCACAAGCTTCCAGGAAAAGCCGAAGGCATCGCTGCTTGAAAATATAATCAAAGATAGGTTTAAACAGAGAATTTCTTTCCCGTTTTCAATAGCCCTTGAGCATTGTCGGTCGAGTGGGCTTTGTAGTTATGCGACTTGTCGGGACGGGGGCAGATTTTCGTCGGAGTCTGTTCAGCATTGTTCGACCATCCATGATCGGCATTGCGAGATCAAAAAATCCAATCAACAGACTCCGTTTTGAGGACCTCAAATTCATACAGATCATTCGCGTCAGTGACCCCTCCAGAAACAAACCTTTCCAACTCTGTCAGAAATTAACTTATCCGAAATTCTTGGTCATCGATCATCAGAATCCGTTTCCCTATGTAATGCCAATTTAATTCATGAACCAACTTTTCTATTTGGTTCAATGCCTTTTAGTTATCATATCGTTTTTAGTCCTTCCGCTGTGAAAGGAAAAGTATGAAACCTTAGACAATATGCCGTGAAGAGAGGCTATGGGATAAGGTGGAAGCATGCAAGGTGAAGGAAGGAAACCCTCATATTCATGAGCCAGGCAAAGCCCAGGCAAGTGTGAAGCCTTTCTGAGGTACGTTGTTTTGTAAGAATCCATGAAAATTTCCATTAACCTTTAGCCCGAGTGTGAATCTTCAAGCCAAGGAAAGACTTGCTCGAGGATCAGGTCCTTCTTGCCGACCCCACCAATGAATTGCTTGAATTCCCCATTCACAAATAGGGCTAAGGTGGGAAGAGATTGAATCTCTAATTCGCCGGGAATGAGGAAATTTTCCTGCACGTTCATTGCGAGGATGAGAAGGCGTTCCCCAAACTCTTCCTGGATGTGCTCCAATTCTTTAGTCAGAGCGCGGCAATGTCCACAGCCTGGTTGCCAAAATTCCACCAAAACCGGCACGGTCGATTTTTCGATTATCCCATCAAATTCGCGGTCTTCAATGTTTGCAATCATCTCATTCAACTATGCTGATTCTTGAGCCTGATAAAATAGGAATGCTTAAACCTAAAAACGGCAGTTGACCATCTCGGATCCCTTCGACTGCTGCGGAAGCCGCGACGCTCAGGGCGAACGGACTCTCACCCAATGGGTGACCACTTCGACACCCCGTTCGTGCTGAGGCTCTCGAAGTATGAACGGGCTAGCAGTCCTGTAACTGCCGTTTTTAGGTTAAAGCATGCGTCGCCCCCGCAATAGGATGACGTTATTTCGTGCCAATTGGGTTTCGACCATTCGGGATTCGGGTCTGACAAGGGAACTTACCTTGTCCAACGATTGTCCCATGGTAGGAGGAGAAATCGAATGAAGCTCCAATCGTTTCTTCCGGGATTGGGTGGCTTTAAAGCCAAGACCGCCTCTCGGAATCTTTTGCTGGAAATCGCTCCCGAATTGATACGCGAGCCTCCCACTACCCGGTGCTTTTCAATGACCCTCACCCGCAATCCCATGTTTCCCGCTTGAACGGTGGCCCGTTGATCTGCCGGACGGCTGCCGATACATAAAAAGTCAGCTTCTTTGGTAATCGTCTGATTGAATGAGTTGGGTTGATTAAGATTTGTCTAAGAACCACCTGTTACTCCAACACAATACTGTGTTGCACAAATTTTTTTATTGTGGGATCGGTTGTGACGATGACCACAGTCCAAGGGTATTCTGTTGCGCAAATCGCGTTCAGAATGGACTCCCTCCGGGAAGCAAAAATTTCATGAAGACCCCCATCGACAATAACCAGTTTCGGACGGGCGATCAGGGCACGGGCCAATAAGATTTGAATCGTTTGACTTGGAGAAAAGTTTTTTCCGCCGTATTGAACCATGCCTTGTAATCCGTCAGGAATGTGTTCGATTTCCTCCTGTAAGCCCACCAAATCCAAGACCCACAACAAGTCTTCTGTGGCCAGATTTTTTCGTCTCAGTGTGACGTTTTCCATCAGGGTGGCTTCAAAGAGGGTCATATGTCGACTCAAGACGAGTCCGCGGGCTTCATTGATCTCGTCGGGGTGGAGATCCCGGACATCGATGCCATTGTACCGGATGGATCCTTGCGGTGGATGATCCAATCCGGCCAGCAGTCTGGACACCGTCAGCCGTTGGGTTTCCGTGACACAGACGATGGCCCATTTTTCACTCGGGGCAAGGTCCATGTTGAGTTCCAGCGTAGGTGGCCATGGCGGGGGCAGGCCCCGAACATGGGAGAGGGAAAGCGCCAACCCTTGTGGAGAGCCGGTGGCCGGCAGTTGGACAAATTGAGTTGTCGGTCTTTGATCCTTGGGGAGGGAAAAAATATGATGAATTTCGGTCAAGGCAGTTAAAAAATAAAAGATGACATACGTGCGTTTGATCACCGATTCCAGGTTTAACAAGAGGGTGGCAATAATGACTTCCGCAGCGACGAGTTGCCCGAGCGTCAGTTGCCCCTTGCTCATCAACCAGCCTGCAGTGCCCAACAGGCCGGTGTGCAGAATCACCTGAAGGAGCAGGGATCCGATGTATTGTCGAACAAGAATGCGAAAACGCGATTGTCGTGTATTGACATAGGTGTGGGCCAGGGAATCGGCTTTTTGCAGAATAAGGTCGCGGCTCAGACTGGATTTAAAATGGCTGAGGTTGTCGGCAATTTCCTGAAACCAATGATAGGTGGCATATTTTGCCTCGGACATGTGGAGGGTCGCCCGGAGTCCTCCGTGCCCCAATATGCCAATGAAGCCCACCGCGAGCAAGAGGAGAAGATCAAAGAAAAGAAAATAGGGGTGATACAAGGCGAGCAAGGTCATGCCAATGACTCCTCCAACCGCCACATTGGTAAGATCCACCAATAGCGCGGCAACGGCTCGCTGCATAAAGATAATTTCAAAAAACCGGCTGGCGTATTCACTACGAAAATGGATTTCCTGAATCGATGGAAGGGTTCGCGCAAAGGCCAGAGTGAACCGGACAAAGATACGGCGTTCAAGGAGATCCGTGGCGAAAAATTGAAGGGCTTTGAAAATCCCGACAAATAAAAGAATACCGGCCATGATACTGACCAGGGTGACCACCATGATCGGTTGAATGGCGAAGGCGAAGGTATTCACCAACTCCTGGACGGTGAGAGGAATTATCAGGGAAAAGAGGCCCACGGCCAAGGCATACATGATGATCGTGAGCAGGATCTGGCGTTCCTGTCTGAAAAAGGTAGCCACATGGTGAAGCACTTCCTGATTCATGGATCGTTCGGAATGGGGGGAACCACTGTGCATCGCGTGTCCTTGACGGTCTTCAGGTCACAGGTTGTGTCCATTCGCCGATAGCCCATAAATAAAAGGCTTTGGCTTGTTGATATTCGGCCTGTGCCTGAATGTGAATGATTTGGGCTTCGACCACATTTCGTTCACGAAGATTGACAAACAGTAGATTCGTGGCACCCATTTGAAAGCGCTTTCGTTCGCCCTTTACCAGGGAACGGGCATAGATGAGGGATTGAGATGCCGCCTCAATCCGCTCTTTCGCCCGGTCCAGGGCCGAGCGGGCGTTTTCGATATCCAGGACCACCTGCTGCACCCGATACCGTTGCAGCCACAATAATCGCTCAGCCTTGGCCTCTAATTGAAGCTTTTGGCCGGTGGCGTCCTGTTGAAGAAAGGGAAAACTCAATTGCACGCCAAATCGATACCCCAGTCCCAGCACAAACTCTCCGGGTTTGCGTGTGGGTTCGGCCTCCGCACGAAGATCAGGGAGCAAGTTGTTTTTTGCCACGCCAAGATCAATGTGGTTACGTGCGGCTTCAAGGGACACTTGAAGGATTTCGGGCCGGCGCTGTTGGGCCAACTCGGTCTCGGGATCTCCTCCTGTCGGCTGGCTTGACGCATTGAGGACCGGGAATTCAGGAATCGAATACCGATCGAAGGAGAGCGGCGCATTATTTTTCCAGGTGAACAGGGACAGTTTGAGCTGTTCCTGTTCCGCTTCCCGTTTGGACTTTATGAGGTTTTCCAATCGACGTTGGACTTCCTGGTGGGCTTCGGTGACATCAAATTCCGCGACCGCCCCTTCTGCAGCCTGACGGGTGAGTTGCTGCAGACGTGCCTTGGCCACGTCCAAGGCTTCCTGCTGCAGGACCACTATCTTGCCTGACCCGACCCATTTCCAAAATTGTGTAGCCGCTCCCAAATACAGGTCCTGACGGGTTTGTTGAATGTTGAGGGTCGCTTCCTGTTCAGCGAGTTTGGATTTTTCCAATTCGCCCCGTTCAGGGTTGGTTCCCAAGCCACGAAGGAGAGGCAAAACAATACCGAGGAGAGGTTGATTCGTGCGTTGAACTCCAAGGTCGGCCACCTCCACGTCTCCGATACCGGTGCGCCAGCCTGCAAAACCTTGAACTCCCCAGGGATGGCGGGCCTGGATCAGCGTGTCGTTAAACCCCACACTCTTGGTCTGCCCGTCTTTCACCAGCCGTTCTAATTCCCAATCATTGACCAAGGTCGGTTCAAATGCTCCCATGGCTTTTAATAATTTGCCTTGGGCTTCCAGTTTTTCCGTCCGGCTTCCATGCAAAAGGGGATGTTGGGTCTCCACGAGTGCCAGCACGGTTTCCATGTGTAGCGATCGGGATTGCTGGTATGCGGTAGGAGTGACGTCCGGTCCGGTGGCAGCCCAGAGAAGAGGTGGAAGCAGTCCTAATATTCCCAAGAGGCCTAACAGAATTACATGTAGTCTTGCCATGGGTGGTCCTCCCTTGTGATTGCCGCGAGTGGATGGTTTGGGATCTACCAAATAGATGTTATTTTCCGGGTCTTCCGGCCTTGGGCAGAATGGACTGTGGCAACTCTATGCCATGTTCCTGGTAGTCAGCCGGGAAGAGGTTCACGCGGCGCCAAAGTTCATACCAGAGAGGCACCCGGTTCAACAGGACCCAGCCCATGACTTGCGTGCCTTGCCGAACTTGATTTTGCGGCGGCCAAGGCGAGCCTGCCGGATCCGGCACGACCCAGAACCGGAAGCGACCTTGTGCGTCCGATGTCTGATCCACGACACGAATGCGGCCCTCGAACGTGCCCGCCATCAATTCAGGCCAGGATGGTAAAGGAATGGCAGGTATGCCCTGAAACATCAGAAGCACGCTTCGATCCTGTTTGAGTAGTGGGGCATCCAGGGCGTCCGCCCACATCTCCACGGCACGAGTGGCGGTGGTTGGAACGATCGTGACCAACGGATCGCCGGGATGTACGATTTCGCCAGGGCCCACCCGGGCCATTCGCACCACTGTCCCATCCATGGGCGCGGTAATACGGCTGGCTGCCCGTCGTTGGACGGCATTGGATTGCGTCAAGGCCAGGTCGGCCAGTTCCTTCGAGGCGTGGGCGGCTTCCCCCAGCGCCGAAGCCCGTTGTGACCGGGTGTCAAGGATTCGTTGAACCAGCTCTGCTTCAATCTGAGTCCGCCCATAAGACAGGGCCTGTCGTGATTGGCCGACCTCCTGAAGAGCCGCTTCACTGGCTCGGAGTTCTGCTTGCGTGGCCGCTTCGGCTTGGATGGCCAGTTCGAGATCCCGACGAGAGAGAAGGCCCTCGGCTTCTAGGACTTGGGAACGCTGTAAATTGAGTTGAGCTGTCTGGGCTGATACTTTCGCGGCCGCCAGCCGTTGTTCGACACTCTGGATTCGCCGGGAGGCTTCCTGCACACGGGAACCGGCTGAGCGCGTGGCCGCATCGCTCAGCTTTTTCATTTCCTCGATTTGTTGCTCCAATAACTGGGCCTGGGATAAGGCCGCTTCCCGCCTCTGCTCCAGAGCCTGCATGGATTGATCCAGGCGTGACAACAGATCGGGGGCGAGAAATTTGGGATCGACATCGGCAAGTTCAAGCAGAAGATCACCTGTTTTCACCATAATGCCTTCATTGATTTTCCAGGTCATGATGCGCCCTTCTATGGGAGCATGAACTTCCTGCGGTCGTTCGGCAGGGGAATAGGCCGATAGTTGGCCCTGAGCTGTTATCGTTTGGGTCCAGGGAACGAAGACAAGAATGAGAGTGAACAGAAGAAAAAAACCGATGGCGAGCCGGGTCGCGGAGTACAATTTCGTGGGTATTTTGACCGCTGCCCATGATTCATACTGTGGCGGACGACCGGTGACGCGTAGCGGAGAAAGGCCTTGGCGGGAAACGAGTTGAGAGCCAGATGGTTTTGTGGGTAAACGCTCAAGGTCCATCGGTTACTGTTTGTCCGCCAAGTTTCCTGGGCATTCACCCCACATGCGGGAAACTTCGCCTATAGTGAACGAAGAAACGGGATCATATCCCGGAGTGTGGTTCATCGATATCTTAATCGGATATGTCATATTAGGATTTTCGGATCGCAAAGCCAAGTCCCGTCATGCTCTTCAATATCCCCAATTATCACCATTGGTGTCGACATAGACCAATTCATAATTTCTTCTTGAATCATTTAAAAACTGAATGTATGCTTCCACCATGGAATGGTTAAATTACCATCATCTGCTGTATTTCTGGGTGATCGCGCGGGAAGGCAGCATTAAGCGTGCTTGTGAAGAGCTGAACCTCTCCCAACCGGCGTTGAGTGCTCAGCTTCGTGCGTTGGAAGATTCCTTGGGAGAAAAGTTATTTGATCGGGTCGGACGAACCCTGGTCTTGACCGAAATGGGACAGGTAGCCTACCGATATGCCGAGGAAATCTTTTCCCTGGGGCAGGAATTCACCAACCTTTTGAAAGGTCGACCGACTCATCGTCCCTTGAAATTAGTGGTGGGCATTGCCGAGGTTGTCCCCAAAATGGTGGCCTACAAACTGCTGGAATCGGTATATGCCCTCCGCGAGCCTGTGCAAATTGTCTGTTGGGAAGGACGGTTGGACAGGTTATTAGGGGAATTAGCCCTGCATGCGTTGGATCTCGTGTTGGCCGATACCCCCATTCCCTCCACTGTCAAAATCCAAGGGCACAGTCACCTTCTGGGAGAATCGGGGGTGGCGTTATTTGCTACGAAAAAAATTGCGGCCAAATATCGAAAAGGTTTTCCGAAATCGTTAACCGATGCCCCATTTCTCCTGCCGACGAGTAATTCGATACTTCGACGTGGGATGGATGAGTGGTTCGCACGCATGGGAGTCGCTCCCAGGGTGATCGGGGAATTTGAAGATGGTGCCACCATGAAAGCATTCGGAGAGGCCGGCAAAGGCATTTTTCCGGGTTCGGCTGTCATGGCTAAAGAGATTGCCCGACAATATGTGGTGCAAAAAATCGGAATCGTTTCCGGTATTCGAGAGCAATTCTATGCCATCTCAGCTGAGCGACGCCTCAAGCACCCTGGTGTGCTGGCCATTGTCGACTCCGCTGAAAAAACCATTTTTCGACGATCCGGTTCAGCCTGAAATGAGTTTTTGAATTTCTTATTTCGTGAAAATATCTAAATTAAATACTGCCTTGCTTCGTCCTTTCTAGTGGAGCAGATCTAGACCGAGAGTCATCGCCTCTCACCACTTTCTAGCTATTTGGTATGGTTTTTTCTTTGGCTTAAGGCCCTTCAGGACTTTTGAAGGCTAAGAGACGTTGACCTTCCTGCCGGTGCATGGCGGCTAAATCCCGGAGTTCCCGAGCCGATTTCCAACGTGCAGAGGCCACATGCATGAGCATGGTCCGATGAAACCCTTTAGGATCCATATGCGGCTTAAGCATAAGGGAGGCCGCCCGCTGTTCAATGCGAACGGCTTCACTTTGTAACTCATCGGCTTGTTGATCATAGAGTTGGGCCATCTCAAGTAGATCGTTTCCGGTCCAGGGCTTCACATCTTCTGTCTCAGGTGTAGGCATGGCATAAGTCATCGGGGACGACAAAAGGTTTTGTGAGGGTGATACTGTAAAAAAGATCCCCAGCCCCGCTCCTCCCAAGACCCCCATCAACACATACGCAAAGACTTTCATGTTGATCTCTCCTTGTTGGGTGAAATTTTTGAAAAAACGACAAATATCGAAATTTTAACAAGAAAATTTCTAAGAGTCCCTTTTCGGAAAGCTATTTGGGGCCGTAGGGAATCACTATGACATCGGGTTGTCTCCATCCATCACTCCATCCAGAAGCGAGGAGTATGCACCTGTTTAAGAAGTACTGCTGGAAGGAGTAGGTGCACCGACTCCGTCAGTCCACTGTTGAGCCAATTTCATGACTGCCTGATCGAGGGCCTCGTGTAGTGCGATCATCCTTACCGTCTCGAGAGCCTTTCCTTCTTCAGGAAAAATTGCGCTGGTCATGGCAGATCCTCTCACTCTGGGATACCGGTTGGATGCCAGAGGGACATCCAATTGTTCCAGGGTTGCATGAGAGCGGCCTAGTGCCCGGAGAAGTAATTTCCCCGACTTGATGTCTAACAAACCTAATTCGACCGTCGCGTGGTTTTCCGTTTGCTGACCGTTGAGCCGACTGACTTCGGGGAGAAGGTCAAGCTGGGCCGGTCCCGTGATTTCCTGGTTGGCTGACAGGAGTACTAAGACCACATCAAGATCCTTGGAGGCTCTCAGCCCGTCCAGTTGGTTAAATTTCTCTCCGGAGGGGATGTCCTCCAGACGAATGACCTCTTCCACGGAGAGGGGAACCTGGTTTTGAACCTCGTGCTTCACCCTGGCCGCAAACTGTAACCAGCTATTGTCGGTCAGCGCCTGGGTGGTCCGGGAATGGTCTGAGGACATGACGATGACCATTCCAGCCGGAAGCCGGTCTTGAGATTTGATTGAAAGCTTTTCCTGGATGATCGACGAAGAATTCAGTTCTTTTTCAAATTGCGTCTCCAGCCCGAGAGAAGAAGGGCCGGCACACCCGCCCGTCCAGGCAAGGGCTAACATCAAAAGAGGAAAAACTCTCCAGCAGGAAGATTGAGCGGCCTGTGTTAAAACGTTACATGACCGGCCGGCCACGGATGGTTTATGGGTACGCATGATTCGGATCTCCTCTTCAGTTTGAGTCAGATTTTGTGTAATGGTTGTTGTACAGGTACGGGTTGGTTCGGAAGACCTTCGGGATGGTGATGACGGAAAAAGGGTGGGAGGACAATTTCACTGAAATTTCCTCCCACCCAACAAGTCCCTATGCGAGGGTCCAATCGACCTCCTCTTCCTCTTTACTGCTGTCATTGCTGGCCAATGTCCAGTCGGTCTCATCATCGGACTCACCCTGGGCCAGAGTCCAGTCAGTTTTATCCTCGTCGGAGTCCTTGGCGTCCTTGCTGGCTAACGTCCAGTCCACCACCTCCTCCTGATCGTCCTCCTGGGTTGCCATGATCCAGGTAGATTTGCCGTCGAATAACGGCAACTTCCCGCTGCCTTCCTTGCCCCAGCCTGTGCCCACTTGAGGCCAAGCCAACAGTCCGGCGAGAGCTAACGCAAATGTGAAACTCAATGCTTTGGTTGTTGTCAGTTGAGTGCTCATCTTTAAATCCTCCATGTAAAGTAGGCGGCCTTCCGTCCCTGCTGTGAATGTTTTATGTATTACTTCGCTATCCATGATTCATTAAATACTAGTTTTGCATGTATAGACAAATACATAAAAATTCATGTAATCATAAAAAAAATAGATGATTGAAAATGTCCGTAAATTTTTAATAATGAAGAGTGGCTTGGAGGCAGGATAGGAGTTCCTGGGGGTCTTATCGAGTATTGTCTGTCCATTCGACTCCCGAGCCAAAGCCTGAATGCTCATTCCTGGAGGGGCCTTTAGCCTGGCTCCCAGGGATTTCAATGAAAATGTGCGAACCTGTCCAAAGAAATTTTTCCAGGCTGTTGAGGAACACACCCGGGAGGATCGGGAACTGGTCCGTCAGGGTTTTTCGAGAGAGAGGGAGTCTGTGAGCATGTTTGACCTGATTCGGGAAGGAGGAGATGCACAGGATTTAGACCTGCGGATTTTTTAAGTTCACGCTGCACCATGGTGAAGATTTGACGATCTCTACGAATGGTTGCCTGTCCTCGTTTCTGCAAGTTTCGAAATGGCAGCATGAGTCGGGGATTTGATTGAAGCTTCATTTTGTGGCGGTCAAGAAAGGCCCAATACAAATTGGTTAATGGACAATTCGTTTTGGGGTTGAAGGCGCATCCGGTGCAGAAATCACTCATACGATGGATGTAGGCTGCTCCGGAAATATACGGTTTGGTGGTCATGAGAGGACCTGTCCCGAAAGTTCCCATAGCCAAAACATTCGGTTCCACGACCCAATCAAAAGCATCAACATAGGCCACCCAGAACCAATCGGTCAGTTCACGAGGAGACACATCGAGCAGGGTGGCAATATTCGCAAGGATCATGAGCCTGGTAATGTGGTGGGAATAGCCATGTTCCCAGACCTGACCGATAACTTGATCAAGACAATGCAGGCCGCAGCTCTTCCCCAAAAGGCAGAGGGCAAAGGGTTCATGGCTCCCAAGAATGAAGACGTCGCGCCTCCATCCAGATCGAATGCATTCCTGGAAGCCTTCCATTTTGGCCGGACCCATTTGCTGTATCCGGCATTACCGGGGATGTCCGGGCTGGGGAAGTGATTCCGGAACCCATCCGTTGCTTGATGGACATGCCGGACAAATTCACGCCAGACTAGAACCTGCCGGAAAAAACCTTCCTTGGAGGCCAAGGGGAGCTTTAAGGCTTCGACGTCTTTGATAGTCTGCCCGGGCAGCAAACGATGAATGTTGAGGAGAGCCGCCATGCGGGTATGAAAGAGCGTCTGTTCTTTTTCGGCCATGGCATCTTCATAGGGACCGAAATGTGGGAGATAATGTGTTTTGGCCCTGTGCCATTGCCGGAGGGCATCTTTTTTCGTTCCCGGAAGGAATTCCGGATGAAGCGTGCCGGGGTGGTCGGCAAATTGGGATTCAACGAGTGTCACGATCTCGGTCTTGATAGGATTGGTCGGAAAGCGGAGTTCCTGAGTAGGGCGCGGGCTTCCTTTCCAGGGCTTACGATTTTCGGTATCGAAACTATATTTTCCGCCCATCGGGCGGGAACCGTCCATCAGGATGCCGGTGTGTTTTCGAACGAACCGATAGAAGGTATCCATCCGCCAGGGAGGCTGTTTGCCGGCGCCTTCCTCAAAGTCATGCCTGGAGGTCAACCAACCTTCATGAGGGATGAAGGTGACCAAACCTTTTTTGAGGAGCGGATCAAGATCCTGTCTGACTTCCAGTTCCGCGGGCTCCATGACCCGCAAAGAGCCTAATTCCTGAATGAGGAGTTTCAGGCTTCTTCGCAAGGGTTCAAGGGTCGTTTGGTAGCGAACGGCCACACCCCGCTTCGCCTGTTCAATTGCGAAGTGACGCTGGCTCAGCAGATGAAAGGCGATTTTTTGCTTGTGGGAGGGTCTCCTCCTAAGCTTCCAATGCGACTCGATGGACGCCACGCCAAGGCCATGAGGGTCTTCCCGGCTCAATGGACCCATGTCATCGGAAAGTTGGTCCTCTAAGACGAGAATCCAGCTCCGCGGCCCTTTTTTGCTTGCATAGCCGTTCAGGGTTTTGAAAAATTCATCCATTCTTGGTCGGACCATCCCGGAATCAGGAATAAAACGAGGCCCACACGATCTTGGCCTGAGCCAACCACATGAATGTCGTTCCAATCCGTTCGAGAAAACCGATCAGGCGCGGCCGGTCAGGCGTAACCGGTTTCTGGCAAACCAGTCATACGCCCGAACCAGAATTTTGTTGATCGTGGGCCGCCGGGCCAATCTTGCGAGAGCGCGCAATCCGATGGCTTCCCACATTTCCCGGAACACCTCGACGCCGGTAATGAGCGTTCCATCCGCCCACCGGGCATGAATGACTTGGCCCAAATCACATGGACTTAATCCGTGTTCTGCCGGAAGATAGGATGAAGCCGCAAAATCAATGAATTCGAGATGTTTCTCCCGGTTGAATATGTTCATGAGATCGATCTCACGACGACAAATTGGACAGTCGCCATCAAAATATACGGTCAAGGGGTAGGGTTTGGTTCCCCCGGAATGGGGCATGACATTGGGGGGCACATCGGGGGATGTTTGGCAGTAACCCGTACAGGATTTCTTATTCATGATGCCCCTTATGCCGGAACAAGGTGTTCCCTTTAAAAATTCGAAACAGATAAAACAGTGAAGGGAACAGGAACAATATGCCAACCAATAAGGCGCCTGCGATAAAACGCAGGGTGATCTCGGGAGCGGAGGTATTAAAGACCGTCAGGTTGGGGGGGATCAAATACGGGAATTGTGCGATGCCCCATGTCCAAATGGTCAGGGTGACTTGCAGGATGGCACAGGTCCGGGCCCACCAGTAGCGCTGCGTCAGGAGCAATAGGACAGCGGCAATCGTCAAACTGCCGACGCCGAATTGAATGACCCCTCCCCAGAGGCTGGTCGTTACCTCACCCCAGAGTCGCGGCGCCCCGGACCTTCCCAGATACAACACGGCTTCTTCCAGTAAGCCCGCCAGGAGGACTGCAGTAATCGCCCGTTTCCGAAAGATCTTCTGCAGGGTGGGATCCCCGGTTTCCAGAAGAAGGTACGTGGCGGCCAGATAAGAAAACAGCAAGAGGGTCAACAATCCCATGCCTAACGGAAAAGGTTGCAGCCAGGGAGAGATGTACCCATCAAAAAAGGTTGCAGGGTTGACGGGAAAGTGGCCGGAGGTAATGGCGCCAATGATAATGCCCAGAAGGAGAGGGCTGATAAGACTGGAAATGGCAAACAGTTGATCCCACCTGAGGTGAATGTCATCATCTTTAATATCATAGTGACGAAAGGCAAACGCTGATCCGCGAAGGACGATGCCGATGACCAGGATGGTCAGAGGAATATGAAGTGTGGTGGAAATATGCACATACGCTTTCGGAAAAGCCGTGAAGACGATCGTTACGATTAGAATCAACCACACATGATTAGCTTCCCAGATCGGTCCGATGGCTTCTCCGATCAACTGATGTTGCGCCCGCCTTGTGGGACCCCTGGCCAGGAGGTGCCATACCCCGGCTCCAAAGTCTGCCCCGCCCAGCAAGGCGTAAAACGTCAGGGCAATCAGTAAGACATTGGCGAGAGCGATTTCCAGTTCCATCAGGCCGGGTCCGCCTCCTTCCGCGGGGAAGCCATTTCAAACTGATCGGGAGTGGCTGAGACATGGCGCCACATCAACCAGATCACGATACAGGCCAGGAAAATATACAAGGCGCCAAAAATCACCAGGGGAATGATCAATCCTGGCATGGGTGTGACGGCGTCTGCAGTTTTCAGATATCCCACAATGACCCAAGGTTGCCGGCCCACTTCCGTTGCTACCCAACCGGCTTCGATCGCCAGAAAACCTAACGGCGTCGCCAATACCATCGCCTGGAGGAATCGCCGGCATTGAAAGAGGGTGTTCTTCTTGTACATAAGCCAAAGGCCCCAGAGAGCCAGGCCCATCATCAAAAATCCGATGAACACCATGAGTTGAAACGCCGTCCTGGTTATTCCAATGGGCGGCCAGTTTTCCTTGGGGAAATCCTTGAGGCCTATCACCTGGCCGTTGGGATCCGATGTGACCAAGAGGCTCAAGGCGTAGGGGATTTCCAGCACATAGTCGAAGATTTCTCTTTCTGAATCCCAAACCCCGCCTATGCGAAACGGCGCGCCCTGTTGCGTCTCGACCTGGGCTTCAAATGCCGCCAATTTTAAGGGTTGGAATTCTGCCACTTGTTTGGCGAGGAAATCTCCGCTGAGCGGTTGAAGAATGGCGCTGATTCCACCGATGACCAATGCGATTTTCAAAGCCGATTGATGAAACGCATTGTCGGGTTGGCGGAGAAGCAGGAACGCGTGAATGCCGGCCACCGCAAAACCGGTAGCCGCAAACGCGGCAAGGATCATGTGCGGGGCCTGCAATAAACCTGAGGGATTGAAGAGGGCCGCAACGGGATCGATATTGGCCAGAACTTCGCCATGCATCATAAATCCTCTGGGGGTATTCATCCACCCATTCGCCATGACAACGACGACCCCGGACGTGATTCCACTCAGCGCCACCACGCCTCCCGCAGTGAGGTGCGCGCCTGGGCTCACCTTTTGCCATCCATAGAGATAGATCCCGAGAAAAATGGCTTCCGTAAAAAACGCAAACCCTTCTATGGCAAAGGCCGGTCCAATGATGGGACCAGCCCATTCCATAAACCGGGGCCAGAGTAAGCCCAATTGGAACGACAACACGGTGCCCGTGACGGCTCCAATGGCAAAAAAAATGGCCGTGCCTTTGGCCCAGCGTTTGGCGATGGTCAAATATACGGCTTTCCCTGTTTTCAGCCAGCGCCATTCGGCCACCACCATCAGGAGAGGCATGGCCATACCCACGACCGCAAAAATGATATGAAACCCCAGCGACATGGCCATTAGGGATCTGGCGGCGATTAGATCACTCATGTGAGGATCGTATTCTCCCGGGTTGTGCTTGGGTTGTTCATATTTATCAATCTCTTTTTATAAAATTGGAAAAATTTACCTTGACCATTTGCACTTCCGGGCCTTGATGTGTCAGTCGTCCCAATCAGCATATCCGTGGAGAAGCCGGGTACACCAATCAACCCTCTTTATTCATTCTACTCTGGAACGTAAGGGCAGTCAGGGCGGTGGGGGCGGCTTGAGTGTTTTCAAGTAGGCTTGGACGTCAGCAATCTGCTGGGAACTCAGGCGGTCTTCCCATGCCGGCATATTCCCACGTCCTTTTAAAACGGTCGCCCAAAACTTGTCATTATCCTGAAGAATCGGATTTTGCTGTAGTGTTGGCCCGTATTCCCCTTTGGCCAGCGCCCCGTGACAGGCTTTGCAGTTTTTGTCGTACACTTCATACCCACGGTCTGCCAGCCCCGATGGAAATTCTCGGCCCTGGTTGTTCGGGATGGAGGCCACCTGGGGTTTACTCGGAAGTCTGGTCCTTTCGACTTCGGCATCCTGTTGAATGACCGATTGACTTGATGTCTTAGTTTTATCACCTGTGACTTGAAGCAGGGTTAGCATTCCTCGAGGATATTTACTATCGTCAGCCACATGGGGTAGCACATGGCAATGAAATAACCAGGCCCCTTCATATTTGGCCATAAACTCAATGACTTTAATTTCCGCAGGTCCAATGGAGAGCACTCCGTTGGGATTGTCCCATCCTGGGAGCCGCAGATTTCCGGCATTCATCTCAATCCATTTTTGACCATGAAGGTGCGGGGTATGAAACTCGAACCCGATGTTGGCCAGTATCAGGCGAACACGGTCACCCACACGGGCTTTCAATGGTGTATAGC
Organism: Nitrospirales bacterium; assembly: GCA_049289415.1. Classification (GTDB taxonomy): domain Bacteria; phylum Nitrospirota; class Nitrospiria; order Nitrospirales; family UBA8639; genus Nitrospira_E. The sequence goes on along the minus strand of JBATLR010000091.1, from coordinate 1,875 downwards.
CAGGGGCAGACCGGCTATTGATCGTGTGGGTGTCGTAGAGGCCATCATCATTCGTGTCCCACTCGTCCCAAAATGTGACAAGTTCCTGATCGACCTGAGGCCAAGCAGGATCTTCGACGACAAATAACCCGTACATACCGTGATCAAGGTGGTTCACCGTGTCGAAATGGCAATGATATAAATAATAGCCAGGATCTTCAGCCACCCATTCATAGGTGTAGGATTCGCCGGGCATCTGGAGTTGCTCCCGTCCCATGGTTCGCTGACCATTTCCGTCCATGTTAAACGGATGCACCCCATGGAAATGCATGGTGTGAGGAAGTTGATGGGTGTTGGTGAAATGGACCTTGACCAGGTCGCCTTTGTTGACACGAATGACCGGGCCGGGAACTGAAGGCTTTTCTCCTTTCAGGGCATAAGCCCAAACTGTCACGTCTTTCTTGGGATCCTCCAGTAACGTCATAGTCATTTCTTCGACCGTGATGGAGAATTCTTTGACGGGTATTTCTTCGGCGTAAATGATGTGATCATAAATTCCCGAAAACATGATTGAAAGAGTTATACCCACGATAAAAAGTTTGGGCGTTTCAAGGAACTGTTTTTTCACGGTATCCTCCATTGGACTCGGTGGATCTTTCACGCTACCTGAATGGAAGGAATCGGCTCACGACGGTTTCCAGGTTTGGTCAGCAGCATCTGAACGTCACTGATGACCCGCTCCGTAAATCCTCCCTCGCAATAACAAAAATAGAATTCCCACATACGGAAAAATTCTTCGGAGTAACCCAGGCCGAGAATTTTTTTCTGGTTCCGGTAAAGATTATCGCGCCAGGCTTGTAGCGTTGTTACATAATGAGGCCCGATATCCTCAAGATGAAACAGTCGCAGATCACTGGCTCGTGCGATAGACCCGCTCATGGCGGTGATGGAGGGGATACAACTTCCGGGAAAGATATACCGTTGGATGAAATCCACCGATCGTTTGGCGGCCTCGTATCGCTGATCGGCGATCGTGATGGCCTGCAACACCATCATGCCCTCAGGTTTCAGAAGCCGGCTGCATGTTCCAAAATAGGAATCGAAATACTGGTATCCCACCGCCTCGATCATTTCTAACGAAACCAGTTTGTCGTATTGCCCCGTGAGGTCACGATAATCCGTGCATAGCACCGTGATGCGGTCATTCAAGCCGGCTGCAGCCACCCGCTCACAGGCCAGATCGTATTGCTGTTGTGATATGGTCGTGGTGGTCACCTGACAACCATAGCGGGTGGCCGCATGCAGGGCAAACCCGCCCCACCCGGTGCCGATCTCGAGGAGACGGTCTGTGGATTTCAGCTCCAGCTTCCGACAGATGTGGTCCAGGCGCGCCACTTGAGCATCATGAAGCGTCATGGTCGAATCGGTGAATATGGCGCTGGAATACATCAGGCTTTCATCCAGAAATAGGGCAAAGAAGTCATTGCCGACATCATAGTGGGCTGAAATGTTCCGTCGGCTCCCTTTGGCCGTGTTCCGGTTCAGTCGGTGGAGGAATTTCTGGATGGGCCTGGTTAACCATGCCCATCTGCCATCCATTCCGTCCAGAAGTTCTCGGTTGCATAAGAAAATGCGTATCAGGACCGGGAGATCATCAACCTGCCAATATCCTGCCATAAAGGCCTCTCCGGCCCCGATGGATCCACCAAACACCGTATCAGTGTAGAAACGGGGATTGGTGACTGTGACCGTGACTCTTAGAGGGCATTGCGCTGTGACCCGGCCGAACCGGATATGAGTGCTCTCATCATTGAGGATAATTTCACCGTTGGTTATTCGGCTGAGTCGGCTGAGGAGGGCACGTCTCGCGAAAGCCTCCAGAAATCTGGGTTTGGG
>JBATLR010000090.1:0-2034 GCA_049289415.1 Nitrospirales bacterium | reverse complement strand
CCGCTGCCCGAAGTTCAAGCAGGCCTGGGCGATCCTCCGCAGTCGCTTTCGTCCGGCTGCGCTCTCCGTGGCGACGTCATAGGCAATCAGAATATGCATTGTTTTCGTTTACCGATAGAGAAAGGGCACATACGCGTCCATATCCCCACGTAGCACACGCGCCAGCAACCTGGCTTGAACGTGCGTGACGAGACCAAGCGGCATTTTTTGATTTAAGGTGGGATGGGTGATTTCCTCTTGTTTGCGTTTTTGGTAGGCCACAATGACTTCCTTTCTGGCCTCATCCACCAGATGAATGGCTCCGCCAGGACGATTCACGAAATCCTTTGCGGTGACTTGCTTTCGATTGATGAGCGTGAGGACCAACCGATCGGCAAAGACGCTGCGCAGTTCTTCCATGAGATCCAGCGCTAACGCTGCGCGTCCGGGACGAAGTGCATGTAAAAACCCCATTTGCGGGTCAAGGCCGACTCCTTCGGCCGCCGCCACACAATCATTCATGAGCAGGGCATAGAGAAACGATAATAATGCATTCGCCGGATCTTTCGGAGGCCGCCGCGTGCGCCCATTGAAGGCAAAGGTGATGCGATCTTCCCGGACCATTCGTTCCCAGGTCGAGAAGTAAGTCCTCGCCGCTTCCCCCTCAATGCCACGAAGCGAATCCAGATTGTCACAGGCTGGCAAGCGTGTGATAGCCAGAGCCAAGTGGGCTGCCGTCTCCCGCAAGGCTGTGGTGTCTTGAAGAGTTGCCGATTCCCGTGCACTCCGTAATACAACCTGCCGGGTGTTTTGGATTTTCCCGGCCACGATATTGCGAGCAATGGAAACGGTCTTGTCTTTATCGGCCAGCGCTTCATGCTGGGCGCACCGGAGTAACACATTGCCCGACACGGGTCCTTCGACTCGTCCTTTAAACCGGCCGTTCCGGTCAAGAAATACGAGAAACCGGCCATCCTCGACGCAGCGGTAGACGGCCTTAGGACTCACCAGGATATCACCAAAAAGAACCACTCCACCGATATGATGGATAGGGACTTGCAACTTCGTTTCCCGCTCTACCTCAACCCGAAGGGTTTCATGATCGACGTGGAGGTAGGAGCCCGCGGTAGTGACATACAACGTGTTGAGAAGTTGGTGCATAGTCTTCCTTAATTAAGAATCTTTGATAGAAAACAGCTCCTGTGCCAATGCTTGGACATGTGCCTGTTCGCCAAACACAGCTGGCATACAGGATTCCTGTAACGAACACTGCTCGCACCGTTTGTCGTGTACAGGAGGCGGGATTTTTTTCGTGCCCAGCATGTCTCGAATGTCCTGCACCGCGTTGGCGACGGCATCGCGCAACGGTTGATCGAAGACGACCTCTCGGCGTCGACGGGATTTGAAGTGGTAGATCGCTCCGCAAGGAATCGCTTGGCCCGTCATTTCTTCCAGACAGAGGGCCTGTGCACAGAGTTGTAGGTCTTCATGGCCCCACGTCTTTGCTTTGGACCCATGTTTATATTCCACGGGATAGGGAGCTTCACCATGGAACTCGACAACATCAGCTTTCCCAATGAGTCCTAGCCGTTTCGACCAGAGGGGAAGGGCCCGTTCGATTCGCACACCTGCTTGAATTTCCCCTTCAGGTATGTCCACCTGCTCATGAATAGCGCGGCCCCGCAAGGTATGAAGATTCTCATCGAACGTCTGCTCAATATGAATCAGCGCACACTGGCGCGGGCAATAGCTCCAGTGCTCAAGAGCAGAGATCATGATGGGGTCGTCGTCCCCTTCCGCCATGTCTACCCAACTTTTTTGATTAAGGTCACACCCTGGAAACCTTCGATCGGTCCCTCAGTAGGCGAGGTCACGGTATAGTCGCTAAAGCTTCTTGGTGGCCCACTATTACCATTCGACCCTTTAACTTCTATGAGATCGAACAGTTTGTGTGCGGGAGCATTGCCGAGTTCTGAATCATGTTTGAATATGTAGAGCCCGCGAGTTGCCATCTCACCACGAGCAGCAGAGCGGTCATGTTCAAACATATTGCTG
>JBATLR010000089.1:0-2091 GCA_049289415.1 Nitrospirales bacterium | reverse complement strand
GTGTTAGATGGGTTAGCCCGCATCCGCCGGAGAGGCGGATGCGGACCCGTGAGCTAAATCAATGTTTCATGACACTTGATACTACTTGTTGCCTTGGCCTACCTAAAGCGTTTTCAGCATCGGATCGATGGCGATCTTTGCTGCGGTGATACGGTTGATGGAGCTCAGGTCTTCCTCTCCCTGCTCTGAGCCATTGATCGTTATACCGAGTCTGTTGCCCATGGCTACCTTGATAGATGTGACCTACTCGGTATATTGCACATGCACCGTCTCGATCTTGCCGTCGAATTTGAATGGCGCCTTATCGTAATAGTCTAACGACACCGGTGAGCCGAGATCGGTGCCGATATCGAGGCAGTCATTGGCGGTAAACAGGAGTGGCGCGCTAATCGGGACGATACCCGAGGCGACTTCTGTGCCGTTGACCTTCAAGATAATCTTGAGCGGACCGGCGGGCTTCGGTTCGACATAACTGGTCAGAACCTCGATCTTTACCTTGCCGGCAGAAAGTTTCTCCTTGGCCTTGATCTGCGTGCGATGAATCTCGAACAGGTTATATTCGTAGGATAGCGTTCCGTCTTCCATGTAGAGGGCCAGTCCCCCGGAAAAACCGCCGAGAGCATAGAGCACACCATCGGCATTCGCAGAAATTTCCGTGTCGATGGTCACGGTGTTTGGCTTATTGCCGAGTGCGGGCGCGGTAAATTCCGGCATCCGGATAATGTCGCCGGAGAACGTCCACTCCTTGTAGGGTGTACTCTTTCGCAGCTCCGGGTGAAGTGCCACCACCCACAGGCCGCCGCCGATGGGCAGCGCCCCGTTCTTCGCTGCCTCCATCGCGAACAGCTCTTTCATTTGCGCAAGCTTCTCAGGCATGGAGTCTGCAAGGTCGTTGGCCTGGGTCCAATCCTCTTCAATGTTGTAGAGCTCCCACCGGTCTTTGTCGGGTGTCCAGTCTCGGATGCCCTTAGGTAAGCCGGGGACCCAAGGGATGCGGGGGCCGATCGCGGACGCCATCCAGCCGTCGTAATAAATGGCGCGGCTGCCCATAATTTCGAAATACTGGGTGTGCAGTCGGCCCTGAGCTTTTTCATCGTTGAGCGTATAAGCAAAACTCGTTCCGTCGATCGGGTCCTGCGGAATGCCATTGACCATTCGGGGCGGGGTAATGCCGAGGATTTCATAGATGGTCGGGACGACGTCGTTCACATGATGAAATTGCGCGCGCGGCGTCGCAGAGGGCTTGATCTTTGCCGGCCAGCGCAGGGCCATAGGATTGCGAGTGCCGCCGAAGTGAGCGGCCACGAGCTTGGTGGACTTGTACGGCGTGCTGCCCGCCCAGGCCCAACCTGCATGATACATGTTGTCGGTTTTTGGTGAACCAAGTACATCGAGGCCGCCGAGAGCATCGAGTGCCTGAATGTGTTGCGAGATCTTGGTTGGGATTCCGTTTTGCGCCAACAGTTCGCTGATGGTGCCGTTCTGGCCCTCCGCGGAAGAGCCATTGTCGCCCCAAATGTAAAAAATGAGCGTGTTCTCCCCATACCCGAGTCGGTCGATCTCATCGACAACCTTGCCGACCTGCACATCCGTATGCTCAGCGAATCCAGCCGCCACTTCCATCAGACGGCGTTGGAAGGGTTTCTCATCTACAGGGATACTGTCCCAGGCGGCCAAGGTTTCCGGCCGAGGCGTCAGTTGCGCATTCTGGGGAATCCAACCCATTTCTTTGGCGCGTAAGAATACACGCTCGCGATATCTGTCCCATCCGTCGTCGAACTTGCCCTTGTATTTGTCGGCCCATTCTTTTGCCACGTGATGTGGCCCATGAATGGCTCCGGGAGCCCAATACATGAAAAACGGCTTGTCCGGCGTAAAGGCTTTATGTTGACGAAGCCAGCCGATCGCATCATGGGCGATGTCTTCAGTCAAATGATAGGGTTGGCCAGGGATATGTGTGGGCTGGACGACCGTGGTGTTGCGCACCATATGGGGCTCGTATTGAGAGGCTTCGCCCGCGAGGAAACCATAGAAGTACTCGAAGCCATAGCCGGTTGGCCAATAATCAAACGGACCGGCAGCCGTGGTTTG
>JBATLR010000088.1:0-2808 GCA_049289415.1 Nitrospirales bacterium | reverse complement strand
GCTATAAACAACACACGTATGGGGAAGTGTCACTGCTCATTCGGGGATTGGCGAGCAGTCTTCATGAACACGGACTTGGTCCGGGCCACCGTGTCGCCCTCGTGGCTGAAAATCGTCCGGAATGGGTGATTGCTCATCTCAGCATCCTCACCGTCGGCGCCACAGCCGTTCCACTGGATATTCAAATGCCACAGGAGCAACTGCTGTCCTTCCTCACCAGTTCCAATAGTCGGCTCGTCTTCGTCAGCTCAAAAACCGTGGCCTTGATTCAAGGCCTTCCCACCACGATCACCGTCGTGAACATGGATCCCGCTACCCAATCTCCCCACCTGTCCATGAAGGATCTCATATCACAAGGACAGCAAAAACCGTCCGTCGATAGGCGAGTGAATCCGGACGACGTGGCTTCGTTACTCTATACTTCTGGCACCACCAAAAAACCCAAAGGCGTGTTACTCACTCACCGCAACTTTATGGCCAACGCCAAAGACATTATGGGGAAAGATTTAGCGGGACCGGAAGACAATTTTTTAGTAATGCTCCCTCTGCACCATGCCTATCCCTTTATGATTGCCTACCTCGTCCCCATTCTCCTGGGCGCCAGAATGACCTTCTTATCTTCACTCAAGGGACCGGATCTGGTGCAATGTATCCATGAGACCGGAATTACGATCGCAGTGGGAGTTCCCCAAATTTTTTCCATGATTCGTCGGTCAATATTTGAAGAACTCGGCCGGCGTCCCGCGTTCGTCCGTCCCGTAATCACGCTTTTACTCAGCCTGTCAAATTTTATAAGAACCCATACCCGCTGGAATCCTGGACGACAGCTTTTTTCACCGGTGCACCGCCGATTTGGTTCCTCGCTTCGGCTTCTGTGCTGCGGCGGAGCCAAACTCGATCCACAAATCTCAAAAGACTTAGGGAGCCTTGGATTTACCATTCGGGAAGGGTACGGCCTCACTGAAACAGCGCCCGTGATTGCCTTCAGTTCCTTGTCTCGACTGAAACCGGGTTCCGTCGGTCCACCACTCGCCAGCGTCGAGGTGCGAATCGATCAGCCGAACGAAGAAGGAATAGGAGAAGTGGTGATACGAGGGCCTAATGTGATGAAGGGCTATGATCAAGCACCGGCAGAAACGGCAGAGGCTATTCGTGATGGATGGTTTTTCACCGGAGATCTCGGCTATCTGGACTCAGACGGATACCTGTTTCTCACCGGACGGATCAAGGAACTGATCGTCACACCTGGAGGAAAAAACATTCTTCCCGAAGAATTGGAAGAGGCATACCAACAGAATCCGGCGATCGCCGAACTCTGCATACTTGGACTCCCCCGCCCTGGTGAGGAGGGCGAACATCTTCATGCCGTGGTCGTACCAAATTTTGATTATTTACGAGAACACAAAATTCATGATTCCGCCACTTACATCAAAGATGCGTTGAATAGTGTTGCCGCCACCCTTCCCTCCTACAAACGGATCAGTGGTGTAACCTTTATCAAAGATCCCCTCCCACGCACGCGCTTAGGGAAAATCCAGCGACATCTTGTTCGTGCCATGACCCAATCTAAGCAGACTGCCGTTGAACCCGCACCGGAGCAAGAACCTGAGACCGACCAGGAGATTCGCCAAACAACCATCGGCCAAGCGGTTATCCAAACGCTTGTCGGGCTGATTTCAGCCGACCGCGCCCTACGATTGGACGATCACCTGGATCTTGACTTGGGATTCGACTCGTTGAAACGCGTCGAATTTCAAGCAGCTCTCGAAAGCCGGTTGGGACCGGTCCCGGAAACGTTCATGGGGGAAGTCGTTACGGTGCGTGATGTCATTACCAAGCTCTTGGCCCTCCAGCAATTTCCCGCTGAGGACACAGAAACCACCACCTCCTGGCATCAGATCTTCGAAACCCCACTCCCTCCAGCCCTGACCAAGACAGTCCTCGCGCCGCTTTCCAGAGGGAATAAAATTATCGGGCAGGTAGGCATGGCTATTGTCGGAAGCCTCTCCCGAATAGCTTTTCCATTAACCGTCAAAGGCATCACACATGTGCCCAAGGAGGGACCTTTTATCCTGGCGGCCAACCATCTGAGTTTTATTGATCCTTTTATTATTTTGGCGACCGTGCCACCATCCACCTTTACGCAACTCTACACTCTTGGCTGGGAACCGTTTTTTCGATCACCTTTTCGTCGATGGGTAGCACGCGTGGGTCATGTGATTCCGGTGGGGCCGGAGACGCCCCTGGTCAACGTCCTCAAGGCCTCAGTCGCCCTTCTCCGGAACGGGAAAAGCCTCCTGATTTTTCCCGAAGGGGAACGGAGCCTTGATGGACAGCTCCTTCCATTCAAGAAAGGCCTCGGGGTTCTTGCCTGTGAATTACACATTCCCATTATCCCGGTCAAAATCGAAGGAAGTTTTCAGGTCTGGCCCCCCGATGCCAAGACCCCTCAACGTCATCCCATCTCCCTCACCTTTGGGGAAGGGCAAACCTTCACCCCATCCATGATTGAAACATGGACAACCAAAGGGGAAGACCCCCCTGTCGCAGCGACCCAATTAATCCGTGACGCCGTGGCCTCCCTTTAATCGAAAAGACTGTGTTCACCGGATGGCCAATGTCACTCGTATTCTGAACTACCCGACCACAGAGAGGCTTCTTTGGGACCCACTATATTCATTCCAATAAACTTCCGCTTTGTTAGAAGTGAAAAACTGCAAGTGCCGGGTTTCGGCCCGGCAGCCGAGGTCCTTTTGTTTCGGCAAAAGGACCCAAAACCATTGACGCCCCGCCCGGTCTTCTCAGATT
>JBATLR010000087.1:0-6636 GCA_049289415.1 Nitrospirales bacterium | reverse complement strand
CGGCAGACCAGAATGTGAGTTAACACCGATCCTTCAATGGCCGAATGGCAGTTTGGGCCCGTTGCCGGACGGGAGACGAAGGAGTGCCGTGTATATGAGATTACAGACCTAGACGATCGCGAAAAGGAGTAAGGTGTATGGCAGTATTACCTATAGCAAAAATCGGCAACCCGGTTCTCCGGCAACAGGCAACGCCTGTGGACCCTGCATCAATAGGGAGTCGGCGAGTTCAGACATTCCTTGATGATATGTTTGAGACGATGGTTCAGTATGAGGGAATCGGATTGGCCGCCCCGCAGGTCGCACATTCGGAACAGATTGTCGTCATGGAATGTGAGGGCAAGGAGGGTTTTCCCAAGACCGTCCTCATTAATCCTAAAATTGTGTTTTATAGTCCCTCACAAAGTGAAATGTGGGAAGGATGTCTCAGTATTGATAATATGCGAGGGAAGGTGATCCGGCCGTCCATGATCCGTGTACAGGCCTATGATCGACAAGGGGTACTCCAAGACTTCGAAGCCAACGGACTCTATGCGGTGTGTATTCAACATGAAATGGACCACCTCATCGGGAAATTGTTCATTGATCGAATGGCTGACATGTCGACCCTGACCCAATTAGAAGAGTTTGATGCCTATTGGCGTGAAGAATCCGCCCCGGTAATTTAGTCCCTGCTTGAAAGAGCTGACCGTCGAGCGTTTTCTGCTCATCAATTCCACGAGTGTATTTCCGTGATTCCTATCAGGATCACGCCATCTGTCGACGAAAAAGGTTTCTAAGCTTCCTGTGAAATCGCTCCTCCGAGTTCTGTCCTACCTGGCGCCCTATCGCGGGCTCGTCTGCGTCACCTTCTTCTTCGCCGGGGTAACGACGGCACTGGAACTGCTCCCACCCTGGCTCATCAAGATCGTGATTGATGACGTCATCCCGGCAAAAAATATGGATGTCCTGACCTGGGTGCTGGTCGGATTGTTCCTGGCCTATGGATTGAAGAATCTTTGTAATTCTCTCCGAATCCGTTTCAACAACACTCTTGAGCAACGGGTGGTGCATCGGCTTCGACAGCAAGTGTTTGCGGCCCTGCAACGGTTGTCCTTGACCTATTATGAAAACCGATCGACAGGTGAAATCATGTCGCGTGTCGTGAACGATACGGAACATGTGCAACGAATTTTTATTGACGGGCTTGAGGGCATGTTAACGGCTACGTTGACCCTGGTTGGCATTACCACTATTTTATTTATGCTGAACTGGAAAATGGCCGTTCTCGTGCTGCTGCCGATTCCAATTTTAATCATCGGAGGCGTGGGATTTACCCGTCGGGTCCATCGGTATTATCACGAAATCCGTCAGCAGGCGGCGGAACTCAATGGCTATCTGCAGGATTCCTTGTCCGGGATTCGGGAAACCATGGGATTCAATCGACAACCCTACGAACAGACTCGTTTTGGTGACATGAGCCACAAGTACAGCCAGGCGAATCTGAAAGCGATGTATTTATGGTCGATTTATTCTCCGGGAATGATTTTCATCGGAAGCCTGGGAACCGTCTTGATTGTCTGGTATGGCGCGGGGGAGGTGGTAGCCGGTCGTCTTTCCACCGGTGAATTGGTCATGTTTTTGTCATACCTCGTGTTGTTTTATACCCCGGTCAATCAAATTCATTCCGTGAATCATTTATTGCAGCATGCCTTGGCCGCCAGTGAACGGGTGTTCGACATCCTAGATGCAGAGCCGGCCGTGCCGGACCGGGGACACCTTCGTCCCGTTCAACCCCGGTTGTCGGGAAAAGTTGAATGGAAGGATATGGCATTTGCCTATCGGCCGGAGATGCCGGTCTATGAACATCTTTCACTGACGGTAGAGCCGGGGGAGCATGTGGCTTTGGTCGGGCCGAGCGGGGTGGGAAAAAGTACGCTCATGAAACTGCTCTTCCGGTATTACGATGTCAGGGAGGGCGCGATTGAACTGGATGGATACGATATTCGTCATCTCCCATTATTCTACCTTCGAGAACAAATCGGTTTTGTCCAACAAGAGCCATTTTTATTCAATGGCACGGTGCGGGCCAATCTTGCTTATGGAGACTTATCGGCATCGCACGATCAAATAGAAGCCGTGGCGCGCGCTGCCCAAGCGCATGAATTTATTCAAGCGCTTCCTGACGGGTATGACACCTGGATCGGGGAACGCGGGGTGAAATTGTCCGTTGGGCAAAAACAGCGTATCGCCATTGCCAGGGTGCTGCTCAAAAATCCACCCATTGTGGTCATGGATGAAGCCACCTCCAATATTGATACCGAAACCGAAGTCGAGATTCGCATTGCGATGGATGAGTTGATGAGGGGGCGGACGACCTTTATCGTGGCCCATCGGCTGTCGACCCTGCAAACCGTGGATCGGATTGTGGTCTTGGAACATGGACAGATCGTGGAAGAAGGCGATCATGCAACCTTACTGGCGAGAGGGGGCTTGTACGCCGGTTTGTATGAGGCCCAATTTCATGTCTAACATGGCATCGCACACATCTGACTTGCCCAGGCATGTGGTCTATCCTATGAGTGCAGGCATGAACGAAGGGGTCGGGTGTATCGGAAGGACTGTTGAATATTTTTCGAATTTTTTCTTTTCATGACTAGATGAGTGAAAGAACCCCGCACGGGAAACCCTAAGTGAGGGTACAAAAAGGCTTCTCCAGTCCTGTCCTGAGGCCCATCGAAGGGAAGGCCGCCGCTAATTCGGGCGGGCGGAGCGTACGGAGGAGGACGTGAGCCCGGCCAAAGGGCGAGAAGGCATCGATATAAGTCCCTCCAAGGGTGCAACACGTGTTTTCCACACTCCCTCGGGAGGAGAACGACATGACCGTGAAATGTCCGATGTGTGGCAACGTGGAACAATGGGAAGGAAATGTCTTTCGACCCTTTTGTTCCAAACGATGTCAAATGCTGGATTTGGAGGGATGGTTGAGTGAGCGCTATCGCATTCCCGATGCGGAAGAAGATGGGTTGGATGAGACGAATTCTGAGGCAAGCCCAACATCTTCCGACTAGACCGTATATGGAGACCAGCGAATGCCAAAAATGATCACGGCTAAACGTCATGAGGACGACACGGAAAAGGCCCAGGAGTTTGTCCGGACCAATATCCTGCTTCCTGCCAGTTTGTTGGGGTTGATTTCGGTCGTCGTCGGAGTGATCGCCTTAGGATTTCAATTCTGGGCAGGAACGTATGGATGGGAAACGTTTACCTACAGCTCGGCACTCATCATCGCCGGCGTGCTTGTGGGAATCGTTCAAACAAAATACCAACAGTATCTTTTGCGGGAGTTTCCCGGACATTTTGCCAGTCGCATGAAAGCCTATAGCCAACGGTCGGTCCGTAAGGCAAAGAAGGCCATCACGGAGCATGACATTGAGCATCGAGGTCGTGGATTGGTTCCGCTTTGGTACTTTCTGGGGATCGTGATGTTTTTTGCTCTTTCCGGGTTAGCCGTGGCCACGGGTTTTATGCAGCCGGTCGCCGCGTTTGCCCTGCCCTGGGCAGGCTATTTTTGGGCAAAGTTATTTTTTTGGAAAGGGGTGGTGTTGCTGCCGGAACGCAAAAAGAGATGAAGCCCTGCGGCTGCTGAGTCCCGGATCCGCTCTGAGGGATTAGGGCTTTGAGGTTGAACGACGTTTGACAGGTGTGGACATGGATGCAGTTTGGTCCGTGAGAAGCGATTCAAGATGTTGGACCTGTTTCTGAAGAGCCCGGAGTTCCTTGCGTAATTCGGGGAGTTGGTATTGAATGACCTGTGACCGTCGCCAGATGCCATGTTCGACCGCCGGCCGACCACCCACAATCTGACCGGATTTCACATCATTGGTCACCCCCGAGCCGGCCGCAATTTTCACTTGATCGCCGATGGTAACATGATCGACCAGGCCGGCCTGGCCACCCACCATGACGTGGCGGCCTAATGTGGTACTGCCTGCAATCCCGACCTGTGCGACGAGAATACAGTCTTCCCCGATCACCACGTTATGGGCGATCTGCACCTGGTTGTCGATTTTCGTGCCGCGCTTAATAACGGTACTCCCAAATGTTGCCCGATCCACGGTCACATTGGCCCCGAGTTCAACGTCATCTTCAATGATCACATGGCCCAATTGGGGAATTTTGTGGTGACGGCCTTCATGTTGCACATAGCCGAACCCATCGCTCCCGATGACGGTGCCGCTGTGGACAATGACGCGACTGCCGATGACACACTTGGTCAGCAACGAGACATGGGGGTACAGGATGCACTCATCCCCGATAATGGCATCGTCGCCAATATGAACCCCGGCATGGATGGTGACCCCGGAGCCGATGAGCACGCGGTCTCCAATCGTGACGAGGGCGCCAATTGAGACATCCGGACCAATGCGCACATCAAGTCCGGAGACAGCACTGGGGTGAATGCCACGGGGTGGAAGAGGGGGTAGGAAAAATTTCTGCGCCAACGTCGTGACGGCGACCAGCGGATTAGGGACAATTAATTGTGGTCGAGGGTCGTCGGGAATAGGCTCTGTCACAATGAAGGCTGCGGCCTGTGACTGACGGGCCGCTTTCTGAAACGAAGGCTTCAGGACAAAGGAGACATCTCCGGAGGAGGCGCCTTCCAGATGGGAGAGCCCGGATATCAGGATGTCAGAGGATCCGTGAATGGTGGCGTGAATGGCTTGGGCTAATTCTTGAAGAGGAATATTCACGGTTCGTGAGGAAGACGATATCGTCATGTGCGCGATTTTTTTGAAGTGGGACGGCTTTTGGGTTTTTTGACAAGTGGAGTTGGGCGTGAATTCTTGGCCAAAGGTGTGGCTTGAGGGCCGGACCGGGTGTTCTCTTGGCCATGTATTCGTTCTTCCAGATAAAGGATGACCGCACCGATGGTTGTTAATCGCCCGAAGTCCTCATCCGGTATTTGAAGATCAAAGGCCGATTCGACTTCATAGACCAATTCGATGGTTTGCAAAGAGTCCAACCCTAAATCATCACGGAGCGAATCTTCCGGATGCAGATTTTTCGGATCGCGTTGCAGGTATTTACCGAGGGTGTGGTACACCTGCAGACTGAGTTGAGAGGATTTGTTGAAGGAAGATTTCATGAAAACTTTTTTAAGACCAAGACTGCATTGTTACTTCCGAATCCGAAGGCATTCACCAAGCCCACCCGAACGGATTTTTTTTGTACCTTAGTAGAAAGTCCCGGCAAGGCACAATGGGGATCCGGGTCATCATAATTCACAGTGGGATGTATTATACCAGTTTGAATGGATAAGGCCGAGACAATGGTCCCGATCGCTCCGGCCGCTCCCAGTGTATGTCCAATGAGCGATTTGGTGGCATTGACCATGATGGTATTCAGGCGTTTTCCGAACACCGCCCGTAACCCTTTGACCTCGACATCGTCTCCCACCACGGTGGATGTCGCATGGGCATTCACATAGTCCACCTGTGAGGGCGAAACCCCCGCGTCTTTCAACGCCAGAGTAACGGTTCGCGCAATATCGGAGCCATCCTCTCTGGGAATCACCATATGATACGCTTCGCTGGTGGCGGCATATCCGGCCAGTTCCGCATATATTTTCGCTTTTCGACGGGTCGCATGGCGAAGTGATTCCAAGATCAGGGTGCCGGCCCCTTCCCCCATCACAAATCCGTCCCGCCCTCGATCGAATGGCCTGGAGGCCTGATCGGGGTGGTCATTATATTTGGTGGATAAGGCGCGTAATGAGCAAAATCCGGCAAACACCAACGGGGTAATGCTGGCGTCCGCTCCAGAGGCAATGACGACATCTGCCTGGTTCAGGCGAATGGCCTGCATGGCTTGTCCGATAGAATGAATGCTGGAGGAGCAGGCGGTAGAAATGGTGAGATTCGGTCCCTTTGCCCCAAAAGCCAACGCCAGGATGCCTGAGGCGGAGTTGAGGGTAATAGTCGGAATAAAGTTCGGGTGGACCCGATGGGGCTTACGAGACTGATAGAGGGTGGTGAGTTCACGCTCCCCCATCATCATGCCACCCATGCCCACCCCGGCCATCACTCCCATCCGTTCAGCCGGCTCCTTCTCAAGGTCCAGTCCGCTATCATGGATAGCTTCCCGTGTAGCGGCGAGGGCAAATTGCGCATAGCGGTCCACACGCGATGAGAATTTATCTTCTGAAGGATCGGGAAGGCGAAAGTCGGAAACCTGCCCCCCAACCCTGGAGCGATAGGACTCCATGGGGAAATCCCCAAAAGATGAGATCGCCGTTATCCCCGTTTTACCCTGAAGGGCGGACTTCCAAAACGTAGGAACGCCAACCCCGATAGGGGAGACGATGCCAAGCCCGGTAATGACCACGCGCGCTGCCATAGCTTGCTCCAAAAAAGAAGACTCTAACCTACCAGAACCTTCTTCAAATAGGGAGGGGTAACTGTATGAAAAATTTGGTTTTCCATGATTTTTCAGTCCCAAATTTTCAAATGGTAAAAACAAGCCATTTTTATGGGGCAGGGATAAGAATGTCTTCTTGGTATGACCACACAAATAAATTGCCTAATAATTGAGCATTAAGTTGTTTGTTTGATGGCTAGAGGAAGAATGTCTTTGATGAGGAGGGGAGAGCCATTC
>JBATLR010000086.1:0-14033 GCA_049289415.1 Nitrospirales bacterium | reverse complement strand
CGAGAGAAATGGCCCAACAAATCGGATTGGTTTTATTGGTCTTCCTAATGGCCTATGCGACCTGGAATGACATTAGCCGCCTACTCCAATAATTCCACCTAGTTGAACGTCTCGTTGCCTTTTGCTATCCATGTGAGTTCTCCCTGCGACTCAGTCTGTCCTCAACCATATAACCAGGTGTCTTCATGCGTGTATCACAATCATTAATTCCAACAATGCGACAGGATCCCGGGGAAGCCGAAGTGGTCAGCCACCGGCTCATGCTTCGCGCGGGTATGATCCGAAAAGTCGCCGCCGGTATTTATTCCTACCTTCCTCTAGGATTGAGGGTCATTCGGAAAATTGAGACCATTGTTCGCGAAGAGATGAACCGGATAGGAGCACAAGAACTGTTACTACCGATTCTATCCTCGGCCGAGCTTTGGAAAGAAACAGATCGCTGGGATTTCTACGGAAAGGAACTATTCCGATTACATGATCGCCATGAGCGGGACTTCTGCCTGGGCCCCACTCATGAAGAAGTCGTCACCGATTTATTCCGTCGAGAGGTCAGTTCTTATCGTCAATTGCCCGTCACTCTGTATCAAATCCAAACAAAATTTCGCGATGAAATTCGCCCCCGGTTTGGCATCATGCGAGGGCGTGAATTCATCATGAAAGATGCGTATAGCTTTGATCAGGATGTGGAAGGAGCCAAACGTACGTACCAGGACATGTACGACGCCTATTGCCGCATTTTTTCCCGCATGGGCCTCGAATTTCGTCCAGTGGAGGCCGATACCGGCTTAATCGGTGGTATCTCTTCTCACGAATTTATGGTCCTAGCCAATACCGGAGAAGAACTCATCGTGTTTGATCCGGACACGCAATATGCAGCCAATGTCGAACGGGCCGAGATTGCCCCACCCACCATCGGGGAGCCTGAGGCCCCACTACCGCTAGAAAAGGTCTCCACACCCAATGCTAAATCAGTTGAAGAGGTATGCGCCTTACTCAACGTGCCTCCTTCCCGCCTGGTGAAAACTCTTCTGTATCAGACTGGCACGGATGAGATAACCGCAGTCCTGATCCGAGGGGACCATCAAGCGAACGAAATTAAAATTCAACGACATCTGGGTATCCATGAATTATCCTTGGCGACTCCAGAGATGGTCGTCCGCTTCACAACGGCCCCAGTCGGCTTTGTCGGCCCGATCGGTCTTCAGAAAATTCGAATTCTGGCTGACCAGGCCGTGGCCGTTTTGAGCAATTTCATTGTGGGTGGAAACGAACCAGACGTCCACCTCATTCATGTCAATATTAACCGGGATTTTGCCATTGAGAGCATAGGAGACTTTCGCCAAGCCCAGGCCGGTGACCTTTCCCCACGTGGAGGCAGCTCGCTCCAAACAGCCCGAGGAATCGAAGTGGGGCATATCTTTATGCTAGGGACGAAATATAGTGAAAAAATGGGGGCAACCTACCTTGATGCTCAAGGCCAGACCCTTCCTGCTGTGATGGGATGCTATGGCATTGGTGTCAGCAGAGCCGCGGCGGCAGCCATTGAACAAAACCATGACGACAAAGGTATCTGTTGGCCCATGCCTATTGCCCCTTTTCAGGTCCACATTCTTTCGGTCACCGCATCAGAAAATGTACGTCAAGCTTCCGAGCAGCTTTATCAGGACCTTTCCCAAAACGGGATAGAGGTGTTACTTGACGACCGTGAGGAACGAGGTGGAGTGAAGTTTAACGATGCGGATTTGCTCGGCATTCCTTTCCATATTATCCTTGGTGATAAGGGACTGGCACAGAATACCATTGAAATCAAAGACCGTAAAACCGGCGAAAAGCATCACATTTCCTGTGAGAAGGCCTGTGAGTGGATAACTGCCGCAGTCAGAGGAAAACTCGAATTTCAGACATGATAAAGTACATAAAACAGATCAAATGCAGGTTGGTTACCGATGCCCACTCATGCATGGTATAATTTTTTGAAACCAAAATGCTTTCTTTCTTGAGGACAACCAATTAGGAGATCTCAATCCAGAGCATAGATGGACAAGCCCTTATTTTCATTGACAATACATATTATTGAATGCTACTTTTCAAGGTTTGATTTTCAAGTAAAGCACACGTCCTTTATTTATGACTGGCCTAGCGTATGTTGAACCAAATGAACGTGAGGGGTCTTTTATTTGACCCCTACAACAATGCCTATATTGTCATCCTGAGAGATGAACAAAATTCTGACATGCTCCCAATCTGGGTTGGGAAGGCCGAAGCCAGCGCGATTAGTTTTGCCTTAGAGCGGATCGCTCCTCCAAGGCCGATGACCCATGATCTCATGAAAACGGTACTTGATAATATGGATGCTAAGGTCATCAGTACGGTCATTACAGATCTGAAGGACAATACATATTTCGCCAAAATCCATCTCCTTTTTGGAGATTCCGAGTTCACCGTTGACTCTCGACCAAGTGACGCGATTGCCGTGGCTCTTCGCACGGATGCTCCTATTTTTGCTTCCGGGGAAGTGCTCCATAAACAAAACTCAGAAGAATTGGAACGATGGCTGGAAAATCTCAAGCCTGAGGATTTTGGCAAATCAGATGTCTAGCTGATGTTCATGTGGCCATCTGAAATATTTACGATTGATAGTGAGTGTGCGGGTGATGACTGAAATAAACACATTAATTCCGTTAAAGGTCCATGGGGTCCTGGTCGATCCGAATACCGACACCCAAATCGTGGTCTTACGGGATGAAAAAAACTCAGAGGTTCTTCCCATATGGGTTGGAACCGCCGAAGGAACATCAATTCGGTTGGCCTTGGAGAACGTCATCCCACCCCGCCCCATGAGCCATGACCTTATATGCAGCTTTGCCTCGCACCTTGGATTTACCCTCAACAAAGTGGTAATCACGGAAGTCAAAAATAATACGTATTTTTCAACGCTGTTTTTGTCCAAAGATGACTTGGAAAAATCGATCGATTCAAGGCCGAGTGATGCGATTGCCCTAGCTCTCCGATGTCAATGTCCCATCTATGTTACTCCGGATGTGCTGGAACGTCGCGGGGGTGAAGATCTGGATACCTGGCTTTCCAAGCTCGATCAAAAAGGATTAGAACAAACTGATATCTAGACATGTAATCAAGTAGAGGAAAGGAACTCAGACACTCATGCGATCTTATCAAGCCAAACCGCTGGAAGTTGAACGACAATGGTTCTTAGTCGATGCTAAAGGGAAAACCGTTGGACGCTTGGCCGCCAAGGTTGCCTCTATCCTTCGTGGAAAGCATAAGCCGACGTTTACCCCGAATGTCGATACAGGCGATCATGTCGTCATCATAAATTCCAGTGAAATTCAATTCACCAGCAATAAATTTCGTACAAAGATCTATTATCATCACACCGGTTACCCTGGAGGAATCAAAGCCATTACCGCTGAGCATCTTCATGCAAAGAAACCAACCGAAGTCCTTACCAAAGCCATTCGTGGGATGCTTCCAAAGTGTACGTTAGGAAAACAAATGGCCAAAAAGCTCAAAATTTACCCTGGTGCCGAGCATCTGCATCGAGCGCAAAGCCCAACGCCTCTGAATCTCTAAATTCATCAGTTACTGTTCCAACGAAAAAAAAAGGAGACCTATTCTCACATGGTCGATACCATTCAATACGCAACCGGAAAAAGGAAAAACGCGATTGCCCGAGCTTGGGTAGAACCAGGGCAAGGCGACATTCTCATCAACGCACGATCAGTCGATTCATATTTCCCACGATTGACGCATCAAATCCAAATACAAACGCCATTCGAGGTCACCAAAACCAGCGGGCAATTCAATGTCAAAGCCACGTTGACAGGGGGAGGCGTTTCAGGTCAGGCGGGAGCCCTTCGCCATGCGATTGCCAAGGCCTTGGCCTTATATAATCCTTCACTACGGGATCCCTTGAAAAAAAATGGATTGCTCACCAGAGATAGCAGGGTGAAAGAACGGAAAAAATACGGACAAAAAGGCGCCAGAGCCAGATTCCAATACTCCAAACGATAATTGGCCGGTTCACCATTCACGCAGAATTATGGGGGAGGCCTTCCAGCCTCCCCTTTTTTTAATCCGACTTCTGTCTGATGCCGTTTCCACTCCAATCTAACTGCTCGCAAACAATCAATCGTCACAAAGGAAAATCATTTCCCAATAGGTATCCTGCTCAACCTTTCTCCCCCTCAATCAACTTTCTTGAAAAATGGCCATGGATAGAAAAATTCGCGTCGCTGTAATCGGAGCCAGTGGCTATACAGGTGGTGAATTACTTCGATTACTCACCCTCCACCCTCAGGTCACACTGACCCGTGTGGTGGCGTCTGAAAAATCTGAGGGCCTCGCTGTCGCTTCGCTGCTTCCTCATCTGACGAAGATTTATGACTGTTCATTGTCTTCGTTGAATATCGACTCGATCGCCAAGGCAGTCGATGTGGTTTTTCTCGCGCTTCCTCATACGCAATCCTTGCAACCAGTCGCCGATTTTCTCTCACAGGGGAAACATGTCATTGACTTGAGTGCCGATTATCGTCTTCAAGATCCAATGATATATGAGCAATGGTATCAAACACCCCATACTTACCCTAGCCTGCTCAAAAATGCGGTGTATGGACTACCAGAACTCAATCGCGCGGCTATCGCCAAGACCAACCTTGTCGCCGTTGCCGGGTGTTACCCCACCGTCGCCATTTTGCAACTCGCGCCCTTTGTGGCCCAAGACCTCATTGAGCACAACTCGATTATCATTGACGCAAAGTCGGGAATTTCAGGAGCCGGTCGCACACCTGCACTGGGAACCCACTTTCCTGAATCTCATGAAGCCATTCATGCCTATAAGATCGGCAAACATCGCCATGTGCCTGAGATCGAACAGGAGTTAGCACGACTGATTCCTGCTCCATCTTCAAAAACAGCTTTCTCCAGTTCATCCATAATTTTCACGCCTCACTTAATACCGATTAACCGAGGCATTCTGAGCACGGCCTATGCCAAATTGAAACCTGGTATTGAGCAAACCCATCTGGATGCAGCTTATAACAGTCAGTATCGAGACGAATATTTCATTCGACTCTTTCCCAGTTCCGAGGGGGTAAACCCCAAAAATCTGCGAGGATCAAATTTTTGTGACCTCAGCTGCACCTATGATCCCCGAACGGGGTATCTCATCACCACAGGTTCGCTGGACAATCTCGTAAAAGGCGCAGCAGGACAAGCGATTCAATGTATGAATCTTATGTTAGGACTTCCCGAAACACTCGGATTGACCGCGCCAGGCCTCTTTCCCTAAACCATTGTTCACCAGTTTCTCCTGACGAGAAGGGGATGTTCTCATGTCTAAACGCATAAAAGGCGGGATCACTGCCCCCAAAGGATTCCTAGCCGCAGGGATTCATTCAGGAATTAAAAAGACCAAGCAGCTTGATCTGACCTTGATCGTGTCAGAGAAGCCTGGACCTATTGCCGGGGTGTTCACCTCCAACAGGCTCCCGGCCGCTCCCGTGATTCTCGACCGGCTTAATCTTAAGAGAGGCACAGGTCAAGCATTCATTGTTAATAGTGGCAATGCTAACGCATTTACCGGACAGGAAGGATTGGTCCATGCCAGGGAAATGGGTCGGAGAGTTGCCGACGAACTCACAATTCCCCTTCACCATGTGTTTGTCGGATCCACTGGTGTCATTGGGGTTCCCCTACCGATGCCGGCAATACGAAACGGCATTCCCATTTTGATTTCACGTCTACGCAAGGCTGGACACCAGGAAGCTGCCAAGGCGATCATGACGACAGACACCTATCCTAAGGAAATCGCGGTTCAAGACCGAATTGGCGGAAAAATAGTGACAATAGGGGGAATCGCCAAAGGTTCAGGAATGATCCACCCTGACATGGCGACCATGTTGGCCTATGTCACCACAGATGCAGCCATTGACAAAAAAACGCTACAAACTACCTTTCGCGCTGTCACCAACCAAACGTTTAACTGTATTTCTGTTGATGGGGAAACCAGCACCAATGACACGGCCTTATGTCTGGCCAACGGGGAAGCTGGAAACTTACCTATCAAAACCGGAACGACGGCACATGGCAAATTTGAAGCGCTTTTATTTCAAGTCTGTCAACATCTGGCCATGGAAATTGTTCGGGATGGCGAAGGTGCCACCAAAATCATTGAATTCCAGATCACTCAGGCTTCCAGTGACCGGGCCGCCAAACAATGTGCCAATACCCTAGCCACCTCCCCTTTAGTCAAAACGGCTATATTTGGGACGGATCCCAACTGGGGGAGAATTGTGGCCGCATTAGGACGAGCCGGTGTCCCTGTTAAAGCGGAGAAACTTCTTATTGGATTCAATAAGATTCCCATCGTCAAAAACGGGAAAGGGCTGGGGCCTCAGGTGGAACGCCGAATTAAACAGGAAATGAAGAAGCCCTTCCTGAAGATCTTTATTTCACTCGGAATGGGCAAAGGATCTTCCAAGATCTGGACCACGGATCTGACCTACGATTACGTAAAAATCAACGCATCCTATCGATCCTAATTCTTTTTCTCTGTTCAATTTGGAAGTTGGGAATTGTCTATTACCGACGAGGGATAGTTATTTTTTTATGTGATGGCGGGAAATTAAATCATGCAGTGTCGGGCGGCTCACACCAAGGATGGTCGCAGCCTTCGTTATATTTCCACCTGTCTTGGCTAGAGTTTGCTCAATCACTCGCCTTTCGACCGTATCTCTGGCTACTTTCAAGGTAAGCCCATCTTGACTCTCATCGGGAGGGGATAAATCTAAATCTTCCGGAGCAATTCTTGGATTGTCGGTTAGCGTCACGGCGCGACGAATCCGGTTTTCTAATTCTCGAATGTTCCCGGGCCAATGATATTGCTCGAGAGACATCAGGGCTTCCCTCGTAAATCCGGAAATCTTCTTTTTCGCTTCTTCTGAATAACGCTGAAGCAGCGATTTGCCCAACATCACGATATCGCCACCCCGCTCCCGTAAGGGAGGAGCCGTAATGGTCACGGTATTCAATCGATAATACAGATCTTCCCGAAAGCGGCCATCTTTCATTGCCAGCTGAAGATCCATATTGGTGGCTGCCAGGACCCTTGTGTCAACTGGAATTTCTACGCGTCCGCCGACCCGCTCGATACTTCGTTCTTGTAAAACCCGGAGTAACTTGACTTGTAATGCAGGAGAAATCTCACCAATCTCATCTAGAAAAAGCGTCCCGCCCTGGGCCGACTCAATTCGCCCTGGACGCTGGAGATGAGCTCCGGTAAACGCCCCTTTCTCATGTCCAAACAACTCGCTTTCCAGCAACGTTTCGGGAATTGCCCCACAATTAATCGCGATAAACGGGCCACCCTTTCTGTGACTTTGCTGATGAATCGCCCGAGCCACTAACTCCTTTCCTGTACCGCTTTCTCCGACGATTAAAATAGAAATATCCGAACCGGCCACTCGCCGGATGGTATCGAATACTTTAACCATGACCGGGCTGCTCCCGATAATTTCAGGAAATCCCCGTTTCGCCTCACGCTCCAGAAGTTTTTGGTTTTCCTTTTCCAGGCCGGCCAAATACCCGGCCCGCTGCAGAACAACTTTTAACACTTCCAAATCTACAGGCTTTTCCATAAAATCATATGCGCCCAATTGAATAGCCTTGAGTGCATTCGCTCGATCTTGATTTCCGGTGATGACGACCACCTTCACCAAAGGATTCACCGCAAGCAATTGTTCCAAGGCAGACAGGCCCTCCGTCACCCCACCGGCATCAGGTGGCAAACCTAAATCTAAGGTGACCAGTGAGATCTTCTCCCGTTGAAGAATATCGACAGCTGCTGCCCGGTGATCTGCTTCAAAGATCATATAGGAGGATTTTAATCCCCACTTCATCTGTTCAAGAATTTCTTGCCGGTCATCAACCAGAAGGAGTGAAGGAAGATGGGAATGTTCAGCAAGCGGATCAGACTTCATGGTCATTTGTTTTTTCTTGAGTCATATTCTACCCCAACTTGAGACACACCAAACACCATAGTACTTGCGTTATCGGCACTTTGTACGGGAAATGTAATCATCACCGTTGTGCCTCGTCCTTTGTGGCTCTCAATGTGAATGACGCCATGATGGTCCTCTACAATTCGTTTACATTGAAACAGTCCTACACCCAATCCATTCTTTTTGGAGCTTTTGAATGGCTGAAAAATATTTTCAAGCTGGTCCGCAGACATTCCACCCCCTGTATCGACCAATTCAACGATCACCTGCTTGCCATCATAGGCGGTGGATATATCAATCGTGCCTTGCCCCTTGATCGCCTGGCGCGCATTAAGAATGAGATTTAACAACACCTGTTTGATTGCCTCTCTTTTGAGCTGAAGGACCGGAACCTCTGGTCCCGGGGAAAAATTCGGTTCGCATCCAGGGCCATTGACGGCGGCCAGAATGTCCTTAATCAACAGATTCACATCCACCGACTCTGTCGGGACTCCTTCATTCAAATTCGGTTCGTTCGCCTGACGAGATAATTCTCCCATTAAATCGATAATTCGCTGAGCCGTATTTTTAACGGTCTGCATGGCCGATGCCTGAAATTCAATATTACTCCCGTATTGCGCAGCATTCTGAGCCACCAGAGATAAACTCGACGCCAAATTCTTTAAATCATGTAAATAAAATGCAGAAAACCGATGCACGGCTTCCCATTTAGCGGATGAACTACGCTCTTCAACTAACTCAAATTGAATGAGCAGCATCGTCACATGGTGCGCAATGGCTCGCAGTAAATCCAAATCGTCTTGATCGTAATCGTCACGAACCGATTCCTGACTAAGCGTACAAAACCCAAGCAGCCTGCGTTGCTCCGTCACCAAGGGCACACACACATGAGCGTGAGTAATGTCAAGAAATTCCCTCCAATCCTCAGCCGCCCGCTGCCCCACTTGTACCAACAAGGGTTCTTGCTGTCCTTTCAAATGATGAATAAGAGGGTGATTTTCAGGAATGGGAATCGGCTCTGACACATTCGGTGACGGATCATTTTCCGTCAATTTCCTTCGACGCCGTTCCCTTCGAATTTGATGATACCGTCCATCAACATCAAAAAGTTTCCAAATTGTGACCCGAGACGTTCCAAATGTTCGACTGAGCCACTCAAGGTATCGGTTTAAAAGTTCGGAGCCATCCTGACAGGCCGAAAATGTCTCAGTGACCTCTAACCATTTCTCTCGATAATCATATTTCGCCTTAAAAAAATGCCGAGAAACGACTTGCAGAAATTCGGCACGAACACGCCTAGAAAGCATGGCGACCACCAAACCCATAACGGCAAGAAACATGAGAACCATTCCCAGTGATTCCTTGACCTCCCAATCGGTTTGTTGCACCACTACGGTCACCATAGCGACAAGAAGGAAATATCCACTAACACACACTACGACCAGAGAAGCATATAATGCCTGGTGACTGATTTGAATCTTCTGGATCACCTGCGGTCCTCGCCATCGCCTCAATCCCAGTGCCATGATAACCAGAGAACTGAACGATGCGAGTCCCCCTGCCCACACATCTTCCGGTCGCCACACCGAGACCACAACCAAATGAAAGGCCTGCGCGATAGATATGCAGGCAAGACCTCCCAATCCAATCAGCACGTATTTCAATCGATATCGTAGAGGATCGGGAAAAGACTGAAGGATTCGTTCCAGCTGAAATATTCCCACACAGGAGGCCAATACGATAAACCCCCAGATCATCAATCCCTCTGGTCGTCTGAACACAATTTCCCCCTCAGGATTGACCTGCATGAATCCATCTGGAGTACCCACGATCACCATTGCTAAGAGAGCAGCTCCACCCGCGATGATCTTCCACCACCCTCTGCCCAATGCCACAGAATTCGCAGAAAATTCATGCAACAATGAAAATCCGACAAAGCCGATCATGACCGGCAGCATGACCTCACCAATGAGAATAAGTTTTTTGGAGGTCATGAGATGGGCTGGGAACACTTCTTGTATCCCATTCAGCCCATGAATCCAAATCATAACCACCATCAGTAAGAGTAAAGGGGAAAAATGTGCCCCATCTTTTCTTTTCACAAATATCATGGCCGCCAAAAACAGGGAAACTCCTGCCGTGAGAATAGATGGAATAACCCACACACTCATACTGACCCTTAATACCTATTGAGAGTTAGAGACAGACACAAGTTCATTTCTCGGTGCTACCAAAGGACACAGCCTTTTCGTTATTCTGATTGATGGAGACATGCTGCGTAACCCATATTTTAAGCACTCGGGCGCATCTGGGTTTATGGAAGAGGCCCCACTACCTACGCTGGCCATCGAGCCCTTTGCGTATCAAGGCAAGATTATCCCTTCTGGCCAGGCTAATGAGGATTCAGTCACCAAGCCACTAAAGCTTGGGTTAATAGATGAAGTAATTTCTCCCAACAGGTTTCTCTGACACCTCCATCATGGAGAACGAGTTTAAGATGGAGCACCACCCTAGCCTGCCTCACAGGACATTAATTAGAATGAAACTGTAGTAGTTTTTTCGGAAGATGAGGAGGGGGACTGTAGGGTTATCGACCTCGCCTCTCGCCTGACAAGGAAAGCTAGGGTTCGATTCTGATGAACAGGACTATTTTTTCTCCAGCTATAGGACAGGGCAGTCCCGTTTCAGCCAATAAATTTAATCATGCAGAAATAGGAACATGAGGCTATCCGACAGGAGAGACGTGTCAGCATTGCTGGGATGAAACATACCGAGCCCATATGGGTCCTCCAGCCCATTCCTGCCGAGAATATCGAAGTAGGAACCAGCGTGTGACTGCGAAACTGCCGTTTTAAAAGTGAAGGGAATCGGGCACCTTCCCGACCCCATAGCGAGACATAATCCTCTTGACAGCTGTACCCAAATTACTGGAATCCTGGTTGACCGGTTGAATGAGACGCATCATCCTGTCTATCGGAGGGATGCAGTCCATATTTTTTGAGCAGTTTATAAAAATCTGCCCGATAGCGCCCGGCAATTTGTGCCGCCTTAGAGATGTTTCCTTGTGTGGCTTTTAGCAAGTCTTGGAGGTACTCCTTCTCAAATGCCTCCTTCGCATCAGTTAATGGCTGAAGGCCACCTGGCTTGCTTTGTTCTTGTGGAGAAAGTGCAAGGAACTCTGCCGTAATAATGTCTTGAGGAGACATGACAACCGCACGTTCAATCATATTCTCAAGCTCTCGAACATTACCGGGCCAAGGATACGTAATTAAGGCCTGCATGGCTTCCGGGGAAAATCCTTTGACGATTTTACCGTGATGCTCTATGCTCCGTTTGAGAAAAAACTGGGCGAGAGAAGGAATATCCTCCCGTCGTTGCCGAAGCGGAGGAATCCACAAGGGAACGACGTGAATCCGATAATACAGATCTTCTCGAAATCGTCCTTCCCGAACGGCTAACTCCAGATCCTTATTGGTTGCGGCCAGAATTCTCACATCCACCTTCACGGGCACTTGCCCTCCGACAGGCACCACCTCTCGATTTTGAATGGCCCGCAAGAGTTTTCCCTGTAATGACAAAGGCATTTCACCAATTTCATCTAAAAATAATGTTCCCTTATCAGCACTTTGGATTAAACCCCGTTTATTTTGATGGGCCCCGGTAAAGGAACCCTTCATATGCCCGAACAACTCACTTTCGAACAACGTTTCTGGAATAGCTGCACAATTGACAGCCATAAAAGGTTTCGAAGCTCGAGGACTATTACAATGAAGCACGCGTGCAATAACTTCTTTCCCGGTTCCGGTTTCTCCGGAAATACAGACGGTGGTATCAGTCTTCGCCACTTGAGCCACCTGCTTCAACACCGTATGCATTTCCGCACTCCGGGCCACGACATTTTCAAGCCCATATAATTCGTTCACAAGCAGTTGTAGTCGATGAATCTCCTGACTCATTCGTTTGGTGGTGAGGGCTTTATCAATACTCTCCAGTAACTCTTTGTCATCAAACGGTTTGGTTAAATACCCATACGCACCCTTTTTCATGGCTTCCACCGCATTGGGAATACAGCCATGGGCCGTTAAAATCAGGATTGGAAGATTCGTTTGATGCTGATGCAATTCTTCCATCAGATCCAAGCCATCAGCATCCGGCAATCGAAGATCCAGAATGGCAAAATCATAGGGATCTTCCTGTACACGGCTCAACGCATCTCCCCCTGAGCCACACGCCGTCACCACAAACCCCATGGAATGCAGGCGCATTTTCAGAAGGGTCAGTAAACTTGGATCGTCATCAACAACAAGAATTCGTTCATCAGCCATCACAATTCCTCTATTTTTTTCCTTCACCTTCATGTGGAAATTCTTTCTCCTCGGCTCTTTCGAGTTTTGGGGTTGGGGCCATTTTTTCAGACGGGCGAGTCGGTGGGGCCTTCTCGCGAATTTCCTGATCGATACGTCGTAAGGCCTCTAATTGATTCGTTAGTTCTTGAACTTTTCTCTCACTGGACTTCAGTTCCTGCTGCACATCCTGGCGGAGCGCCTGCTCCTTTTTTAATTGTTCTGTTTGTTTGGAAAGATTCGAGAGTGCCTGATTCAATTCGTCGACAGCCTTTTCCCGGTTCGTCAGTTCTTGCTTCAGTACGTCAACCGAATCTGTTTCCAATTGACGACTTAATTCATGGACCAGTAATTCCTTATTCACTATTTCACGAACCAAGCGTTTAGTTAAGCCCTCGGAAGCGATTCCTCCTCCTGAAGCATTCAATACGTCCAACAACCATAACCAAAACCGACTCTCACCTGCCAATACGCTATTGGGGTTGGAGGCCACCACTTTTCGAAAATGCAGCGCCGCTAATTCCTTATTTTCATATAACGCAACGACTCCACGAAGAAAATGAACCGCACGGCATTCATCTTCATTTTTACAAGTACTCAGCTTCTTTTCCTGATCATCTGCAATTGCCCGAAAAAATGGAACATCTTCAGGGTCAGGAGTTAACACCGAGGACACCGCAGAGTAGCCGGTTGAAACCGATTGAGCCATGGCAGAACGATTCCAATTGGTGAGGGTAAACCCACCCCATTCAAGAAGATTCAGGACTAGTACGGACAAAAAAAATACCAGGATCACCGACTCAATTTTTTTGCGTGTCAATGGATATTCCCCGTATGTTTTCGTTTGGGAATGGTAAAATGTAACGCTGTCCCGGTTCCCAGAATACTCTCAGCCCAAATTTTTCCACCATGGGCTTCGACCACCCGCTTCGCCAAAGCCAGCCCGATTCCACTCCCCACATAAACACGGCCTTCTTGGGTTTTCCCCTGGTAAAATCGTTCAAAAATATGAGGCAAATCAGCTTCGGGAATTCCCGGTCCCGTATCAGACACCGAAAATTGCAACCCTTCTCCGGTACTATCCGGCCTTGATCGAATTAACACGGTCGTTCCTTCGGGACTAAATTTAATCGCATTCGATAAAAGATTTTCCAACACTTGTTCCATCCTTGGCCCATCCAGATCGTAGAACCTCACCTTGTTCTGAAACAAATCGAGAGTCAGATGAATATTTTTTCGTTCTGCGAGAAATTTGACTTTTTCTGTCGAACGGACGACCAAACGATTTAAGTCGGTGGGACTAAAATTGTAGGAGACCATGTCGGCCTCCATCCGGGATAAATCTAAGAGATTCCCGATTAGGTGATTGAGCCGTTGACTACTCTCTGAAATAATGGTGAGCGTTTCTCGCTGGTCTTTCGTCAGCGTTCCAGGAATTCCATCCAGCAGAAGCTGTGAGCCCTCACGAATAGACGTTAACGGTGTCCGTAACTCATGGGAAATATTTGCCAGAAATTCCGACTTCATCTCATCTAACTTTTGTAGTTTTTCGCCCATCCAATTTACCTGGCCAACCAGTTCACGTAACTCCTGTGGAACAGAAAGGGAGATCGTCCCTCCAAATTGACCTTGT
Source organism: Nitrospirales bacterium (assembly GCA_049289415.1). GTDB lineage: Bacteria > Nitrospirota > Nitrospiria > Nitrospirales > UBA8639 > Nitrospira_E. Next base: position 39 of record JBATLR010000086.1, on the reverse strand, counting down.
CCAATTCTGCGGATTTGAGCTTTGACTCGTCGAAGGGGC
>JBATLR010000085.1:0-6857 GCA_049289415.1 Nitrospirales bacterium | reverse complement strand
AAAATAAGTGATTTGACGTTTCTGTAGGTGCAGTTTTGAACTGCACAGACAGCCGAAGGGGTATTCGTCCCTTGCGCAGCTACAAGCAGCGCCTACGGTAAGATAATTACTTTATTTACAGTGTACTAACTCAGCAGCCATTGCCATCGCACTGCTCAACAGCGGAACGGAACAGCGGGATTCGTGGCGGGCGAGATCGTGGCAGTCAAGGGCGGCCACATTTTGACTCGGCGCGATTGGAATGCATTGGAGCCTGATCCGGGAGCGGCAGAGTTCCAGATTTAAGCGGATCTGCTTGCTGCACTACCCCGGAATGAGCAGAAGGAAGGCTCTATGCTATACTTGAGCTACGGCTGTGGCCCCAATATGGCCATCCAGGGCAGATTGTGCTCGTTGCCATGCGGGATGCAGGCTCCGGAGGCGGGATTGACCCACGGCTGGGCGACTACAGATGATCTGGGCTACGGGATGGAATGCAGAAGTCCAAGCTGCCGTGGAGCGATAACCAGAAAGGATTGGGGAAACCCGAACTCCAGAAGAAGTACCGCGGATGGGTCTGCTGGGTCCTCCAGCGGAAGATCGGTGCGCTGTTGCCCTAATAAATCGCTTAGCCCGACCATTCGTGGCTGAAGGCAAAAATATAGATCTGACAATAGATTTTTGGCGTTGAGCCGTTGGGTGAGCCACATTCTGCTTGCCGGGTCTATTTTTTGAATTATAAAAGCGGACGGCTGGTCAGTTCGACCGTTCGCCACATTGATCGAGTCAAACCGAGATTGCAAAGGAGATTTAGGTATGACAGAGAACAATCCCAAACCCACAACGACAGATGCCGGGATCCCGGTTTCCAGCGACGAACACTCGCTTACCGTCGGACCCGATGGCCCCATTCTGTTACAGGACCACTACCTCATCGAGCAGATGGCCAACTTCAACCGGGAGCGGCTTCCCGAGCGCCAGCCCCACGCCAAAGGCTTTGGTGCCTTCGGGCACTTCGAGGTGACCCAGGATGTCAGCGCCTACACCAAGGCCGCGGTCTTCCAGCCGGGCACGAAGACGGAGACGTTGATCCGGTTCTCTACGGTGGCCGGCGAACGAGGCAGCCCCGACACCTGGCGTGACCCACGCGGCTTCGCGCTCAAGTTCTACACCACCGAAGGCAACTACGATATGGTGGGGAACAATACCCCCGTGTTCTTCCTTCGTGACCCCATGAAGTTCCAGCACTTCATCCGTTCGCAGAAGCGTCGCGCGGATAATGGCCTGCGCGACCACGACATGCAGTGGGACTTTTGGACGCTGTCGCCTGAGTCAGCCCACCAGGTCACCTGGCTGATGGGAGATCGCGGCATTCCCAAGAACTGGCGTCACATGAACGGCTATTCGAGCCACACCTATATGTGGGTCAACGCGGCAGGCGAACGGTTCTGGGTGAAGTACCACTTCAAGACCGACCAGGGCAACGACTTCCTCACGCAGGAGGAGGCCGACCGACTGGCGGGTGTGGATGGCGACTATCATCGCCGCGACCTGTTCGAGGCCATCAAGCGGGGTGAATATCCCAGCTGGACGCTGAAAATGCAGATTATGCCTTTTGAGGAAGCCAGGACCTACCGCTTCAACCCCTTCGACCTGACCAAAGTGTGGCCGCACGCCGACTACCCGCTGCACGAGGTCGGTCGGCTGACGCTGGACCGCAACCCAACGGACCACCATACCGAGATCGAACAGGCCGCGTTCGAGCCGAACAATCTCGTGCCGGGGATCGGTGTCAGCCCGGACAAAATGTTGCTGGGGCGGCTGTTCGCCTACTCCGACGCCCACCGTCACCGCCTGGGGGTCAACTACAAGCAGATCCCGGTCAACGCCCCTCACTCCCCGGTGCATAGCTACAGCAAGGACGGGCCTATGCGGATTCAAAACGTGTCGGACCCTGTGTACGCACCGAACTCGAAGGGCGGGCCGAAGGCGGACGCCGAACGCTATCCTGAGGTGGCTACCTGGGCAGCCGATGGCGAGTTCACCCGCGCAGCCTACACGCTGCGCAAGGATGATGATGACTTCGGTCAGGCCGGCACCCTGGTTCGCGATGTGATGAACGATACGGAACGCGACCGGCTGGTAGCCAACGTTGTTGGGCACCTTAAGGCTGGCGTTTCCGAGCCTGTGTTGCAGCGTGCGTTCGCATACTGGCGCAATGTCGACAGTACGATCGGCGACCGTATTGCCAAGGGCGTAAGCGGCAGCTAACAAATCCTTGCGCTTGATAAACGTCAAGAAATAGCGCAGGGGTTTTGCATACGGGTTTCCGGGAATCGGTCAGGCAATGCAGGGCAACTGAAAGATGCTGGGGCCGATTCCCGGAGCCCAAGTACAACGGAAAATGTACCAAAAAGTTCTGCCTCTACACAGGCTCTAATCACGTCAGATTGTCCCAGAAAAATAAATATCCGCAGATTACGCAGACTTTTCTCTTTGATTCTGTGTAATCTGCGGATACACAAAATTTGGGAATAGCCTAATGCGATTGGCGGCGGTCGAAGACAGAGCCGGATGGCTCCCTAACTTTAAGGAAGACCTATGCCAGACTCGCTTAACGACAAGAACATAAGCAAAGCAACCGCCTATACCGTCATCATGCTTGGAATCCTGGCCTTGGCTTTTTCGGCGATTATGGTCAAGGAAGCCAATTTTGAGCCAGCTACTAACGCGTTTCTTCGTTGCCTAATCGCATTTGTGGTTTTAGCCCCTTTTGCCTATATGGAGTGGAAGAAAAAAGGGAAGCTCAACAGGAACGGATTGATAATCGCTATCGGGGCAGGTGTGTTTCTCGGAATTGACATGACGGCCTGGAACTACGCCATCTTCTATGTCGGCGCCGGAATATCATCCATCCTGCTGAACTTGCAGATCCTTGTTTTGCCACTGCTGGCCATGACATTTGACAAGTTCAAACCAGCCAAAAGCTTTTGGGTACTTGCTCCTATTATGATCTTCGGGATTGTTCTTGCCGGGGGGATTTTTGATGGCGATCCTATAGAAGGGCCTGCGACGATCTACGGTTATCCTATTGCCGTTGTCGGCACCTTGCTGGGCGTTCTCTCTGGAATCTGCTATGGGATTTATCTTTTCATGAGCAAGAAGTCCAGCACGATGAACCCTGGTATTTATGTCCAGCCGTTGATGTGGGTTTTCCTGGCACAGCTCATACCGCAAGCATTCACGATGTTCTTTATCTCTGACCTCGGGTTTGATGTGTCGCACGGCACGTTGGTCGCCGGTAAACTCCCCATGAATCCTGAAATTACTTTGGGCGATCCCATTACGGCAACCAATTGGCTTTGGATGCTTGCCTTGGCCGTGATTGGTCACGCTATGGCTTGGGTGTTTGTTCAGATAGGTTCTGTTAATTTGGATTCTACGATTGTGGCTGGCTTATTGCTGTTGAGTCCGATCACGACCGTTCTCGTCGCTCCCTATACGAGTGGCGAGACGATTTCTGTGTTGCAAGGTATAGGTGTTGTGATTGTTTTGGTGGCGGTTGCCTATCAGAACGATCTGCATAAAGCGCTTCTGGGTCGATTTGCCAGGGCTGGAGGGGAACCTCAAAGCTAATACCTTCCAGTTTTTAGATGACCTGATTTACGGATAGCGTAGCATCCTGAGTCGGTCGAAGGGTCGGAGCAGGTGTAGGCCACCTTTTTCATTACATTGGTATACTGGAAAATATTTGAGAGTAGTTGGCGTTCTGAAAGGCTGCCTGGAATCAAATTGAAATCCGAAAATTGGAAGGCGTGTTCAGAATGGGTTGATGTGGAGCAGACACGCCCACGTGCCGGATCGGGCGCGTTGCAAATGAGTTTGAGCACGCCCAAATCAAAAGGGAGCATAAGTAGAATATGAAACTAACTTCAAGAGAGACAGAAAAGCTCATGCTTTTTCTGGCAGGCGAGCTGGCTGAAAAACGCAAAGCCCGTGGGGTGAAACTGAACTTTCCGGAGGCTGTTGCTCTCATTAGTGCCAAGCTGCATGAGTTGGCCAGAGATGGTAAGACGGTTGCCGAGCTGATGCAGACCGGTGCCACTTTTCTAACAAGGGAAGATGTCATGGAAGGTGTTCCGGAAATGATTCCTGTTGTGCAGATCGAAGCTACTTTCCCCGACGGCACAAAGCTGGTAACCGTTCAGAACCCCATTCGTTAGCAAAGGAAGATCAACATGATACCAGGAGAATATGTTCTACGAGAAGAAGAAATAGAGTGCAACCCAACGCGCACGAGCATTGCCATTCAGGTCACCAACACGGGAGATCGGCCTGTCCAGATCGGTTCGCATTTTCACTTCTTTGAAATCAATAGAGCGATGTCCTTTGACCGCGAAAAAGCATTCGGAAAGCGCCTGGATATTTTGGCGGGAACCGCAGTGCGGTTTGAACCGGGCGAATCTACCGAGGTGCATCTAATTGACCTGGGCGGTGATAGGCGGGCCTTTGGTGCAAGCAACCTGACCCAGGGTGACACCACATCAGAAGCCAGCTTGGCAAAGGCCATGAAAAAGATGCGATCAGAGAATTTTAAGGACACAAACTCATGAGCTTCAAAGTCAGCCGAACTAAATATGCCAATATCTACGGACCGACAGTCGGTGATAAAGTGCGTCTGGGTGACACTGACCTCTTTATCCAAATTGAGAAGGACTTCAATAGCGACCACTATGGAGAGGAAAGCACGTTCGGCGGCGGCAAGACCCTCCGGGATGGTATGTCGCAATCGTCGACGAAAACAAGAGATGAAGGTGTCCTTGATTTTGTCATCCTGAACGTGATCGTCCTCGACCACTGGGGTATTGTGAAGGGCGATGTGGGTATCAAAGACGGCCGGATCGTTGGCGTTGGCAAAGCCGGGAACCCTGACACCACGGACGGGGTTGCCGATAATATGATCATCGGTGCCTCCACCGAGGTGCATTCGGGGGCCGGCTGTATTTTAACAGCCGGAGGCATCGATGTACACGTCCATTTCATCAGTCCGCAACAGGTTGAGCACGCGCTGTTTAGCGGCATTACAACGATGATCGGTGGCGGCTCAGGCCCCGCCGATGGCACCAGCGCCACCCTGGTCACATCGGGGGCCTGGCACCTGGAAAAAATGATGCAGGCTGCAGAACATTTTCCCATGAACATGGGGTTCATCGGGAAAGGGAATTGCAGCACCACTGCTCCCCTGGAAGAGCAGGTCGAAGCTGGTGCGATCGGGCTGAAAATCCATGAAGACTGGGGCACAACCCCTGCTACCATCGACGCCGCGCTGACCGTTGCTGACAAATACGATGTTCAGGTTGCCATCCACAGTGACAGCTTGAACGAAGCAGGGTTTTTAGAGGACACCGTCAATGCCATCGCCGGCAGAACCATTCACACCTTTCATACCGAAGGAGCGGGTGGTGGTCACGCGCCGGACATTATGAAGATTGCATCGTATCCCAACGTGCTCCCCAGCTCCACGAACCCGACAACACCGTACACCGTCAACACGGTCGACGAGCACTTGGACATGCTCATGGTGGCCCACCACTTGAGCAAATCCATTCCTGAAGATGTCGCGTTCGCGGATTCCAGGATTCGCAAGGAAACCATGGCCGCCGAGGATGTCATGCACGACCTAGGCATCTTCAGCATGATGAGTTCCGATTCCCAGGCCATGGGACGGGTTGCTGAAGTGATCCTGAGAACGTGGCAGACCGCTCACAAAAACAAACAGCAGTTTGGGTTTCTGAAAGAAGATGAGGGGATCGAAGCCGACAATTTCAGGGCGAAGCGGTACATTGCCAAGTACACCATCAACCCGGCCGTGGCCCACGGGATTTCCAAGCACGTCGGCTCGATTGAACCGGGCAAGATCGCCGATTTGGTATTGTGGAAACCAGCATTCTTCGGTGCCAAGCCTGAAATGATCATCAAGGGCGGCATGATTGCAGCAAGCGAAATGGGCGATCCCAATGCTGCGATTCCCACTCCGCAGCCGAGAATCATGCGCAATATGTTTGGCTCTTTCGGTGGTGCTGTCCAACGGACCTCAGTAACTTTTGCATCGAAGGCAGGAATTGAAAACAACATTGCCGAAAAGTACGGTATCACGAAGGAACTGGTGCCAGTGGAGAACTGTCGGGCGATCGGGAAGAAGGAGATGGTTCACAACGATCGGACACCAAATATTGAGGTCAACCCCGAAAATTATGAAGTGACCGTTGATGGAGAGGTCGTCACCTGTGAACCGTCGGTAACCGTCCCATTGGGACAGCGATACTTCCTTTTTTGAAAACGATTGTGCAGGACAGAGCCATGATTTGTACAGAAGTGATCGGCAATCTTGAGACATACCACACGGGTGACAAGGCACGGGTTCTGCTCAATTTGCAGTGGTTCGAAGTCACAAAGCGAATCATGCGCAAGCGCGCGGAAGATGGTCACGAAGTAGTCATTAAGCTACGCAAGGAAGGGACGCGGCTGAGGGAAGGGGATATTGTTTACGAAGATCGCGACAAGGTCGTGGTCGTCAACATCTTGCCCTGCGATGCGATTCAAGTGACTCCGAGATCAATCTACGAAATGGGTATGGTTTGTTACGAGATCGGGAATAAGCACCTGCCCCTGTTTATCCAAGGCGACCATGTGTTGATCCCGTATGAGAAACCGTTGGAACGCCTGCTTGTTGCCAGCGGATACGACGTTGCCAAGACGCACTGCAAATTGCTCACTATGCTGGAAGCAAATATTGAACCACATTAGCGCGAAAAGTCCGGGGGAGCACTCTCCTCGAACAGACCGCCAGGGAATAGCGGCAGGCGATGGTCTCTCGA
>JBATLR010000084.1:0-2687 GCA_049289415.1 Nitrospirales bacterium | reverse complement strand
AAGATCGCCCAGAGGGAGAGTTTTCATACTGTCATATCCTTCACCATATCAACGTGAGGGATACCATCTTCGAGATATCCATCGGACACTTGGATAAACCCATACTGCGCATAAAATCTGTGTAGGTACGTTTGTGCCGACATTCTTATAGGCATCACAGGCCACCAACCCCCAATTTCCTGCAAGGCTTTCTGTAACAGTTGATGCCCAATCCCTTGCTTACGGAAATCAGCCTTCACCACAAACCGCCCCAGATTCACCTCAGGATGACAGAGTCCAGGTGGAAGAATCCGCGCATAGGCAATCAATTCTCCACCTTCATTGCGGCCAGAGAGATGTTGAGTCTCCGAGTGTCGGTCATACTCATCCAATTCCCGATAGGCACAGTGTTGCTCCACCACAAACACATCCACCCTCAACTGCAAGACGTCATACAACTGTTGGACAGTCAAATGCTGAAAGGTCTTGGCTTCCCATTGTATGTTAGCCATGGCTTCTGATGAGAATTTAAGGAGTGAAATGGGTTAGTTCTACGGAATTGCGAGCTGAAAAACCTTTGGAATTTTATTGAATATACTTAAAGAGGATAAATTAGAAAGGGGATTCCCTCAGGCTCTCTTTTCTTCTTTGGCAATCCCTCATGTCTCTTTTCCCCTATCCAACTTACTTCACTGTAAAATGGGTCGGTTACCTGCATCAAGTATCCCTTGGACTGCACCCAACAAAACAGTTGATTTCACAAATGGGGAAGCAATCTTCTGTGTCCACTTCATGACTCCTTGTGTATCCCCCTGAAATGCCTGAGCGTAGGCAATTTTTTGTGAAAGATCGGCTAGAGCTTGCTCCCCCTTAATGGAAGAAACAATTTCTAACGCCCTATCCACTTTTCCTTCTTTGACATAAGTCAAGGAGACGTCCCTAAGCGCTCTAACCCGGTGCGGTTCATCAATCATTGAAACAATTCGTACAGCTTCTTCCAAATGGCCATTCTGGACCTGCACGTAAGAAATTTTTTCAAACGCCATTGCTCGATTGTAAGGAGCCATTTCGCCTTTCCCTTTAATCGCATCCAAAGTCCTTAGCGCCCCCTCGATATCCCCAGATTCGGCTTGCCCAACTGCAATTGCTTCATATGGAGAATATTCCAATTCAGAGTCCAACGAATCGGCAATCTGTAATGCTTGGTTGACCTTACCTGACCTCGCAAGGCCTTGTAATATGAAAACATATGGTGGAGGCCCGGAAATTTCTGCATTAAAGCGAGAAGCAGTCTGCAATGCTTCTTTCACATCTCCAGCTTTTGCTTGATAGACTGCAATTTCTCGTAAGGCATGATTTTTATGAGCAACGATCTCAACCAACTCAGTTGTTTGTAAGGCACTTGCCACGTCTCCGGCCTTGGCTTGGCATACCGCAATCCGCCACAGAATATCTGACTTCGCCAAGCTATTTTGAGAGGCGGATGCTCCGCCAAGGGCACGCTTAAGATTGGCGAGACCTTCCTGATTGCTTCCGGCTTCAATCTGTACAAAAGCAATATCCTCCCATGCATTGGCGCTGGCATGTCCATCCGGAATTGTTTTGGCAACCTCAATGGCGCCGGGAATATCTTTGCTGTCTATTTGGGCCAGGACCACTCCCCACAGGGCATATTGCCGGGAAAGTTCCGGCGGAATTCTGCGAATCTCCGCCAACATTTCCTTTAGATGACCCAACTTAATCTGTTTTTTGGCAATTCCCCAGAGGGCCTGAGGATCTTTATCGGCGGCCTGAAGAGCCGTTTGAATACCGCCACGCAGGTCTCCCCTTTTGGCCTGGATCTCTCCGATGGCTTTTAAGGCATCGGCCTTTGCATTCGTTCCCATCCTAATTCTCTGTAAAATCAGGAGTGCTCCAGGGATGTCTCCCGATTTTGCTTTCTCCAAAGCGATTCCCCCTAATGTGAACTCTCGTTCAAGACTTGAAAGGCTCGCAGCTATATTCAATGCCTCTGCCATCTTATCCGTCCTTGCTTGCGCGAGAGAAATCTCTTTTTTTAGTCTGTTTTTTTGATAATCATTTTGAAAGCCATCTGGAATTCCCGCCAATGACCGTAAGGCATCGCCAATTTGTCCGGCTTTAGCCTGTACTACACCCAGCTCTCCCGATAAAACGTATTTATCTGGACTATCCTTTAGAGTGCTCACTAAACCAGCCACCTGTTTCAGAATAACTTGAACATCAAATGATCCTTTTTTGTCACTGGCTAAGACATGCTCTGTCGTAGAAAAGAACAGGAGGCAGACCAAACAAGACCAATTTACAACTTTGGCATATCTTTCTTGGCCCTCTTTATTCATGTTTCCAATTTTCATCATGAATTTTTGAAAACGGCCATTTAATTTGCGGGGGATAACAAATGTTACCCATTCATCTTGTAACATATGCACGAATAGGCCATCGCGGAGTTTGGGTTCGAACCAGGTGCTTTTGGGGGGCATAACGCGATCGGCATTGGCCACCGCCGCCATCAATTCCTCAACCGTTGTCGGATACAACCAGAACGCCACGGCCCAATTCTCACTGTCCACGAACGCTGCAAGTTGTTCAGTTCCGCGAACGCCGCCATAATCAACGTCAAAATGTGCTGACTGGCTTTAAGCTTTACGAACGGATGGCCTCACGTCAAGAGAATGGAAACTCCATAC
>JBATLR010000083.1:0-1981 GCA_049289415.1 Nitrospirales bacterium | reverse complement strand
ACCATTCTGTAAAAACCAAGGAAGGATAGTCCGATGAGCAAAGAAGTCATGCACCATTCCGCTACAATGAAGTGGGAGAAACTTCAAGAGTTCCCGGGGCCCGCAGACGTCAAGATTGTTCGAGATGACCCATCCCTTGGCGCCAAAACCATGCTTGTTCGGATTCCTGCCGGCGGCCGGATTACGCCTCATAGCCACCGTGGCATCGTTCAGCATTTTGTTCTTGATGGACAGTACGAGACGGACGGTAAGCTATGTGAACAGGGCAGTTATCGGATGATGCCGGAACACTGTAATGTGTCTCCTCTTTCCACAAAAGACGGAGTAACCATCCTCATGATCTATGATCCGGTTTCCACGTAAACGTGCTGTATTCCGTGGCGTTGCCTCGGGGTTACTATTGGAAAAGGGTGAGAGATCATATGAGTGTTTTTGGGGGAGAGGCTTCGTTTCCGGGTTCGGTTGGTGGTGAGGGCTCATTGGGTGAGGTAGATACTCCTTTCCGGGGACAGCAAGCAAGTGGACATATCATTTTCCTATCTTGTTTCGATGAGATGTCGATTCTATTCTGGAGTTTCATGAACAATGTCTTGCTTGGTGCTGTCTATGGATGTTGAATTTTTTACATTTTAATGTGAGGAGGTCATATGACTATTCAAGGTGTCCCAGCCTCAGGGTTTAAGACTGTCGGGCAGATTGTGCCAACCAATGAATTGAAATTCGGTAGGAAACTGAATGCCCTGGCTGCGGCGATCGAGATACTTTCTCATCATACCTCGGGGGGGCCGGTCGTCGACGAAAAAAACCATTTTATCGGCTTTATCAGCGAATTTGATGTCCTCCGTGCTTTGGAAGCGGGAAAAGACCTGAACAAAGTGACGGTCGAAGACGTGATGAAAAAAGATCATATTTCAATTGCTGATACGACGTCGATCAAGGATGCGGTGCATCTCATGGAAGAAAATCGATTGTTGAGTTTGCCGGTAGAGCGAAATGGGGAGGTGATGTATACCGTGACGAGGCATGATCTTTTGCGGGCCTGGATTGGATTAGGATTAGGAATAGAATCTGGGAATGAGTAGATCAATGAATTGGCGTTTGTTCCTGAATGGGATAGCCCACGGAATCTACAAGACGGACATGTTTATTGAGGGGGAAATCTCAGAGATGCGGGAGAGGGTGAGGGGTTGGATCATACTGAGAGTGGAAAGTGAGACATCCTGGTCTTTGTGAGGGCATGAGGATTGGTGCATGAATTCAGAATCGAACAGCTATTTCACAGTCAGGGTTTTTGAGGCTTCAGATCCCTGTGAATGGGAACTTCTTGGGCCGGATGGAACGGCCATTGAAGGATGGCATCTTCTGTCGGTGGGGCGTGACCATTCGGGGAGGTACTCGCTTCAGGTGACCTTTGATCAATTTCATTGTGTCAATGCGGAGGGCCAAAAGGTCAACGTACATCTGAGTGGGGTTTCCGCTCAGAAGTTAGAGGAAGAACCACCCCCTCCGAGTGCCCGTACCCATCGGCTCCCACAGCATTGATGAAAAAATTGGGCCGATGGAAGAAGGGGAGGGCAGAGGAAAGTCACATAGAGTCTAGATGAGGATAGGAGACTTCAAAACAATGTAGTTTAGTCCGGCCGTATTTCTCCTGGCTCCTGGTAGGATGAGAAAGAAAAATTGACGCAGATATCGTATATGCTTAGGCGTAATAATGAGCGTCTGAATCGAAAGGGGAGCGAGGAGGAATGTTTTTTCAACCTTCAAGTCACTCTTCGTATTTGTCATTCCTTACATACTTCTAAAATACTTCGCAAGTAGATAATTCAAGGTATCAAGGGTTTTTCACAGCTGCATTGGAAGATGTCTTTTTATAGGCTTAGTAAAAGGAGCATTGAGAGGGTAACTATGCCGTTTTTCGTGGGAAAGGGAAGATATTGAAATTTGAGAAAAAGAGAGAGAAAATTGTTTTATTGACTTC
>JBATLR010000082.1:0-1662 GCA_049289415.1 Nitrospirales bacterium | reverse complement strand
GTCCGTTGCCTTCGCAAGGGCATATTGTGAAATTGCCATCTCATCAAGAAATTCCTCTTGAAGGATAATGCCGGGGTGTTCTACTGGTATCTTTCTCATGTTCTCCTCCTAGAGCTTGTCATGATAGTCGCCAAATTCAACATTTAAAGCGTTCCCATTCTCCCAGATAAGCCATATCCGGTATTGTTCTGTGACCCGGATCGAATGATATTTGCCCCACTTGCCTTTCATTTTTTCCAGCCTGTTACTGGGCGGTATCTTTAAATCGGTGATATTCCTGGCTGCGTCGATCATTCGTAATTTTCTGAAGGCTTTGTGTTGCAAGACCTCTGGAAGCTTCTTCACGTAGGTTCTATTCCAAATCGATTCTGTTTTCTTGTCCCCGAATGTCTTAATCATACCTAATGGTAACGCCAAGCAGGACTAACGTCAAGATAGGCAGTCACGCAAGCCGATACTATTTTAAATGACAGGGGGATGAGAGTGGAGCCCAATGTCTATAGCGTTTCCAGATAATTTCCGTTTTCTTTGAGTCTCCAAAACAACAAAATGGAATCAGTTTAGTCCATGGTAATTGCCGGGTTTCGGCCCGGCAGCCGATCTACTTTCGTTTCGGCGAAAGTAGACAAAGCCATTGACGCCCAGTTCGGCCATATTGGATGGAACGGTCGCGCAGAAGAAGAGCGGACCAACTTGCTGCGCTCAAACAAGGCCCGCCGAAAACAAAGAGCGTCCGACCCAAGAGCCGAACAGCAGGCGTCGGAATTCAGAATGGAGAAGCAGATCTTCAAGAAACAAGCTTTGGAAATTATTTTGAATGACTATAAAGCACCGATGGGGAAAAATAAGTCAGCTTTCCGATCATGGTTTCACCCTATTCGGGCGTCGTTCTCTTTTCGAAATGAACCTGTTTGGGAGTGCGGTAGGCCTAACGCTTGATACTGCGAGTCTGCGTCATCCGTAACGACCAATTGGCCCTCCAAACTCGTTTGGCCCAGAAAGAACTATGTATGTAAGTTCAAGCAAGACCCCAAAACTTTAAAAAACCTGAAAGAAAAATTTTACTCGAACTAGGGATGAGGGCATCCATTATTAACCAGTATGATCGAATCGCCGGTAATTCCATTCTCGAGGTGACGGACAAAGTGCTGAGGGAACGAAAGCGGTTAGCATTCGACGAAATGTAAGAGGTGCTCCAGGATTTTATTCAGTATCAAAAAATGCGACCAGATCCAGATTCGAAAATTGAAACAAAAATACTGAAATTAGTAGAGCAACAACGGTCCCAACAGGTGATGGACAAGGTGATTGGGCTGGTTCGGGAGCATCGAGAAAGCCTGTAGGCCTTCCTGAAAGGGTTGGGTCGGCTAAAAAAGGGCGGCGAGGTATGTGTCATTGCAAGACCTGACCCCGCGCCGGGGCGAAAGATCGGCACACATGGTCAATCGACCACGCCTTGATCCTGATGGGTGACTGGTGCGTCTCAGGTTGAGACGGACGACACCGATTCCAACGAAGACCCAGGTGCGAATCAGGTTTCTCGTCACGGAAGGCGAAGCGCGAAAAAAGAAAGTCGAGTGAGAAAGAGAGGAGTCGTGTGCCCACTTGACAGAGCCTGCTAATGGGTGCCCCCATTACAAACAGTTGGCCCAAGTGATGAAG
>JBATLR010000081.1:0-1994 GCA_049289415.1 Nitrospirales bacterium | reverse complement strand
CATCACCCTGAGCCAGTCCTGCCCGTGCGGCATAACTTCCCGGAGCGACATCCATGACCACCACTCCGTTTACATTTTCTTCCACGCCTAATTGCTCGGCCATGCCAGGGTTGAGATTCTGAACAGCCACCCCGGCGAGCGGTCCTTCCGTCGTGCCCATCTGGCCTGCTTGGGCCACTTGGACCGGCTTGTCTTGTTCACGGATCTCCGCCTTCAGGGTATGCTTCTGACCATCCCGGATCACCACCATCTTCACTTCCGTTCCGATAGTAGTCCTGATGACATGATGCTGAAGACTACGCGGATCCAACACGGGTTTTCCCTGATATTCGACAATCACATCACCCCGCTTGAGGCCTGCCTTGTCCGCAGGACTTCCAGGAACAACATTCGTGACCAGCGCACCTTTGGATTGATCCAATTTAAATGAGTCTGCGAGATCCGTCGTGACGGCTTGTATCCCGACGCCCAAAAATCCTCGTACCACTTTTCCGGTACTGACCAAACTGTCATACACCGGTTTGGCAAGGTTGGTGGGAACCGCAAATCCCACGCCTTGGTACCCGCCGGATTGGGAAAATATTGCGGTGTTAATTCCGACCAGTTGACCTCGGGTATTCACCAACGCGCCACCGGAATTCCCCGGATTGATCGCCGCATCGGTCTGAATAAAATCTTCATACTGAGTGATCCCCATGCCTCCTCGACCTAATGCGCTGACAATCCCCAGCGTGACGGTGGAATTCAGTCCAAAAGGATTGCCGACCGCCAGGACATATTCTCCGACTCGAAGCTCGCCCGAATTTCCCCATGGAACATACGGGAGATCCTTCCCCTCAATTTTAATGACGGCTAAGTCAGTTTGAGGATCAAGGCCGATCACTTTTCCGGTGAATTCCCGATTATCCGGGAGGGTCACCATGATTTCCTTGGCCCCATCGACCACATGGTCGTTGGTCAACACATAGCCATCACTAGAGATAATGACACCGGAACCGGCTCCCTGCCCTTCAGGAGCAGGAGGCCCATTGGGCCTGTTCGGCATTCCTGGCATCTCGGGACTTCCTGGGAGACCGAAAAACTCTCTCATCGGATCAGACGGCATTCCCGACATGGGGACTGGCGCTTCTTTCCGAACCGTAATATTGACCACTGCGGGGGTCACCGCCTGGGCGATGTCAGCAAAACCTCCTTTATCCATGTTTGGGGGAGATCCCAGGGATGCAGGATCTGCCGCTTGGGAAGTTGCTGCTTGAGAATGAAACGGCATATTCCATGACCCGAGCAGGAGGATTCCAGCCAGGAAACCGATGCCGGCCAGTCCCGCCTTCCGGGTATTCATTCTGGTAAAAAACAAGGGCCATTGAAACTGCCAACCACGAGAACCACGATTGTTAGTACCCATTGACATTCCTCCTTGATAGTTAGAAAGCCGACACTGAGATATTTCGTATCTGCATCCTATCCCTTCAGAATAAGCTGAGGATTAACTGACTATTAATTTTGATTAATTTTCACAGGATCCTTTCATGGGTCTGTCCATATGTTCGCAGCCTCAAGGAGTTCCGTTTGATAAGGGCAACGGGCACATCAACACAACAGGTAATCCTGACCCACTTTTTCACTAAGAAATCAAATGCCCGCAGCAACACCATCGCTAACCAACAGAAAGGCGCCTCTGCTCTCATGTCATCCGGAGGCCAGGGTCAACCATTTTCCCGATTTAAGCAAACAGACCTTGGACACATCCATGAGAAGCGTCAACATCTACCTTTCAAGTTGTCCGTGTACAGACAAAAACAGGTTCACGGTAGATTCCCAATGAATGGCGTGTCACAATAATGAAAGGAGGGCAGACAGACTGGATTCCGGAAGGACAAGTGGCTGGTCATTTCAGCATATGGGCCTCAATCTGCAAACTGGTGCTCATATGGCGTCAACACCTTTTCACATTTCAAACGGACGGTTTGCCCAGAACAGGAGGACATCATGGA
>JBATLR010000080.1:0-16457 GCA_049289415.1 Nitrospirales bacterium | reverse complement strand
GATCACCGAAGCGAAGGTGGCAGTGGTTCCAGGCAGCGCGTTTTATTACCAGGCGACAGATCTTGGACAACACCTCGTCCGTTTTGCCTTTGCTAAAACGAGCCAGGTGCTCAAGCAAGCCGGCGAGAACCTTGCACAGGCGTTTCACAAGCGTTGAGAGAGAAGCCAGGTGCGCGGGTACCAGCCTTCAAATAATGACCCTCGCCTGTTCCACGCCAAACAACTAGTTAAGCGAAAAGAATGGTGTATGGCCACATCAGCATCCTAAGCATCCTGGGAGCCTGTCGGTCTTCGGATGAATCGGCTGCAAAAGTGCCTAAGCGGTCCATATTTTGCAGCCTCCTTGGCCCATAGTCCCACTATGGGCAGGCAAAGTCGACAAAATCTGCCCTCGCTCAGTCACATTTTCCCTATCGATTCCCAAAGTCCGACAGACTCCTAGAAAACAGGATTATTCCTTTGATGCTGAATTCTTGTTTCGAAAATATTGTTTGTTGATTCGGTAGGTCTTGAGCTTACGCAGGAGTGTTCGTCGACTTATTCCGGCCTGATTGGCCGACTCGGCAATGCGACCACTATTTTCTGACAGCACGGTTTCCAAATACTCCTTCTCGAGAGTGATGAGTTGTGGCTCGAGGTAGGCCGCCAGCGTGAGGGACGGATTGATAGATGAAGAGTGATCAACTTGGCTTGGGACAGGCTGATCCACGCTTTCCGCTTCAGGAGCTGGAAGAGCCGATGAGGATCCTGGGATATCCTGGGAATACAATACTTCGGCCAGGTCTTCCGCAGTCAATTCTCGGGTGTGCCCTTTTAACACCAGGCGTTGCGTGAGGTTTTCCAGTTGCCGCACATTGCCTGGCCAGGACTGCTCTAAGAGTAGATCCATGAAGGATTGGTGTAATTCCGGACAGTCCATTCCATAGTCCGCACACACGCGTTTCAGAAAATGTCCGAACATATAGAGGATATCTTCCCGTCTCTCTCGTAAGGGGGGCACTTCTAACCGGATGACATCCAACCGGTAAAAGAGGTCTTCGCGAAAGGAGCCGGTTTGGACGGCGTTGGCCAATGAGGCATTTGTTGCGGCAATGACACGCGCATCAATTGGCACTTCATGATGAGATCCAACCGGTCTCACCGTCTGTTCTTGCAATACCCGCAAAAGACTGAGTTGGGTTTGAACCGGCATATCCCCAATCTCATCCAGAAGGATGGTGCCGCCATCGGCATACCGAAATAATCCCTGCTTTTGTTGGTGGGCTCCGGTGAAGGCCCCGCGTTCATGGCCGAACAGTTCCGATTCAATAATTTCCGGACTGATCGTGCTGCAATTGACCGCCACAAATCGCCCGGTTCGCCCGGACTGCCGGTGAATCGCCCGAGCCAGCAAGTCTTTACCCGTTCCGGTTTCCCCCACAATTAATACGGTGGCGTCAGAACTCGCGGTGCGGGTAATGGTTTCAAAAATATCCCACATGACTCCGTTACGGCTGAGAATGCCTTCAAAGCTTCCCAGTCTTTTGCGGGTATCACGCAAATCCGGTGTATCCGGAGAAAACTTTTGATTGGTCTGAATGGCCTCTATGGCTTGATGCAGTTTTTCATGTGAATCCTCATAAATCACATCCGATGCCCCGTTTTTCAAAACCGAATGGACATAGGCTGCATCGGCTCCCGGTTTAAACACCAAGACATCAAGATAGGGTCTGTGTTCTTGTATGGTCGTCATCATGTCAAACGCCAGGGAGTCTCCAAGGTACTGTCCATCGAGTATGACCAGGCGTGTCTGAGAACCAATCTCCAAGGTTTTCACATTTTCCGGGGTTTCCAGCCGTACAACTCCAAGGCCTTCACGACTTAAGGCCTTTTCCAGATCCGGGGAACCCATGATTACTATGGAAGAAGTTTCTGTCATTGAGACAATAGTGTCTCATAATATTTAAATGAGTCAAGTATGTCCCAAATATAGGGACATAACAGTCCCAAAATTCCACAAAATCACAAATATCAACGGGTTAACTGATGGAACAGGTCTTGCGAGGTATATAGGTATATTGAGGTATGGATCGAGGAAGTTTCTCGATTGCCATAAGAAATTACCCAAAAATAAACGGTCTGAATGATTGTAGGGGTACTGGTTGTAATTCAATTCGGTGATCGGGCCAAGACCATTTTGTCTGGTTGCGCCTGAAAACCTGTGCTGAGGCAATGTGAAGAGAGTGTGCAGTACCTTCGCATTCGCCCTCGTAAATTACGAAAACGGTAATGAAGGCTTCTATTGTTAGTTTTCGTAACAAACAAAATTCAAGATCTTACACAAGGTGAAAATTCCGGTGTGAATGACGGGATACTCACACCAATTTTTCTCTGAAAATAATTATACACAATAGGCAATGACCCTCCGGCTCAACTCCTGAGGAGTATGAGTCCGTGGCACAAATTTTTTAAAAAAGGATCGATCTTCATGATGCAAAATCAAACGGAACTTGGGGAACGGCTACATCGAAGAAGCGGAAGGAGAATTATTCATCGAGGCCTGGACATTCAGCCGGCCAAACGTCATGAGATGGTTATTGCGGCCAATATCCTCAGGTCTTCTGCCGACTGGTATCGACCCTTTCTTCATGAAAAGGATATGGCGCAGCATGAGGTAGATGAATCCTGGGGGGAGAGAGAGTTTGAGCGGCGGCAGTTTTATATCGGGCGGGAAGAGCAGGCACCGGTAGGCATCGTGTCTACGCAGTCAGTCGGAGACATGTTTTATATCGGATATATCTATGTGTATGATCACCAAACTGGCAAAGGGTTTGGGCCTCAATTACTTAATCACGTTCGTGATGTGGCTTGGCGCGAGGGAAAACGCGGCATGGTGTTAATTGCCCATCCCAAGGCCTACTGGGCCACGCGCTCCTATCGCCGGTTCGGCTTTGAATGCATTGCGACCACTCGTGACGAGGTCTTAGAGTGGCGCGGCGGTTGGTTGAAACCCTACTATGAAGAGGGTTTTGAACTGTACCAATATCTTTTCTAACACACCTTTCCTCACACACGAGCGAATCATTATTGCTGATGGGTTCTTCCATTTGTCTGCAAGCAGGGACAGGATGGAGGAGTTTATTCGATATGTCCCCCACTAAAGGAGGTCTGCATGGAAAAGAACGCACCAGTGGTCAAAAAAGCCCGGGTAGGAAAGAGGGCGCCGGTGGCTCTGCTTGGCTATAGCTTGGAAACGATGGAAGCCGCAAAGGAACACAACATTCCCTTCGTCGCGGTGGTACCGGAGGGTTTCGATATCGCATTGAAAGAGGATGGAGTTGATGTGGTGACCTGGGACTTTTATGTGCATAACCAGAACTCCGACCGACTCTATGAAAAACTAGTGGAGCGAGGGGTAAGCCATGCCGTGCCGCTGTATGAAGAAACGGTGGAATGGGCCGGGTCCCTCAACACTCGTCTATTGAAAGATCCACGTGCCTTTCAACGGGCTCTGCTGTTCCGGGACAAGGCCATGATGAAGCGTAATGCGCAAATGAATGGCATTCGAGTCGGCGTGTTTGAAGAGATTCGCTCGCGCGAGGAAGCCCTCGCGTTTTTTGATGACATCAATGAGGCCAGACTCCGCTTGCAGGAGGAAGCGCCCGAACCGGTTCATCTGAAACCTCTGTCGGCGGCGGGCAGTGTGGGCCATGTGTTTGTTCGAAGCCGGCAAGACATCACCTCCCTTCCCGACGATGCCTTTCCGTGTCTGGCCGAAAGCCATTTGGCCGGGCAGGAATTTTCGGTCGAAGCCTTTATCCATAAGGGAAAAATCGAATTTATGAATATTACCGAGTACGTGCATTTGGGCTATTCCCAGATCGTGCCGGAAACGCCGAGGCTCAGTAAGCACCGGACAAAGATTCGTAAGGCGATTGAAAAACTTTTGAAGGCATTTGGCATTGTTAATGGTATGATTCATCCGGAATATTTCTTGGACCAGGAGGGGGAGTTGCACTTTGGGGAGGTGGCGGCCCGTGTTCCCGGCGGCCATATTTTCGAACTCATTCAGCGTGCCCATGGGTTTAATCCCTATGCGGCTCTGTTGTTATGCTCCGATCCCAATACCTCCAAAACAGAATTAGACCGGTTTTTCCCAAAAGAAAAAGACCACAAAATATTTGCGGCCAACTTAATGGTGTATCCTCGGAAAGCCAGCGTCCATCAACTTCAGTTTCCTAAAGAATTGGAAGCCCATCCGTATATGGACCGGCATACCATGTTTGAACCCGTCACCGCCAAAGTGGCAGAGCGCGTGGGATTCGGTAATCATTATGGAACCGTCTTCCTGGCGGGAGAAGATCCGGAAGCTCTGCGTGAGCTCGTCCAGCGTTATGAGGAGTATGATTTCTATGAGTGATTCCCCCGAGGGCTCCCCTCAGACTGAATCGCAGGCTGCCACTGCCCGTCAGGAGCAAGCCTTACTTCAGGCCCTTGAGGCCTTGGAACAGGCGACGCCATTTGTGAAGGCTAAGTACCAGCCGGAGGTCATCCGTCGTGCCACGGATTTATTTGAAACCGACGCAGGACTGCAATTTGTGAGGGCACAGGCCCATCGCTTTGACTCCGCTGGGGTCTTTCACGCCGGACCCTGGGAACATCCCGACCGGCTTCTCCCGGCGTTGGTGGGGGCGGGGCTCCGTGCCGAAGGGCAGTATTCGTCTTTGGAAATGCTGAGTGAGCTTCGGGTGTTAGCCATTGCAGCAGGTGAATCGCCCCACCCGAAATTTTCTGCGGAGCAAGCCCTAACCTTTTTACGGACAGTCATGGGGCTTAATCTCGATTTGTTGTATGGCAGTGAGACCGAGGAGTCCCGCCTTCGTCCGAAGGTCTATGCACGGGCGCACAGAATATTAGCCATGATTAAGCATGAGATTTCCTCGGAAGGTTTGCTGGAACAGGTTCTTGATGACATCGATGCGCGAGTGGCTCAGCGACCAATTGATGTGAGCCTCACCCTAAAAATGATCGAGCAGGCAGAAAACATCAAGGGGGATCCTGATCCCAAGCTGGCCGCCAGACTCGACCGGTACCTCAAAGCCACAGGTCCTCCTACGCCACTGGCCAAGAAAGCGGGCTCTCCCACGAACTATCGCAATCTTTTGGCTAAAGCCACCCCACATGAGATTGAAAATGAGGCGAAGGTGGTTGGAAAATTATTGACGCTGACCGGTTTATCCAGCGAATACCATGTCGCGTTCCTTCAGCACCTCCTCAAGAATGACGAAACGGGAATCTTGGCGATCGCCTTGGATTTAACCGAGGTCGGCCAGGCCCATATGGAACAATATCGGGAAAAGGTCTTTGAGTTGATGCGCCTGACGATTCATCCCGCCACCAGTTGGATCATCTATGGATTTCAACAGATGTTGGAGCGGATGCTGCTGGCACGACCAGAGGTCGCTGATGGTCTGACCAAATTGATTAATCTTGATCTATGTCCTACTGCCCAACAAGTGATCAAGAAACAGTTGCCTCGGGGGAGTGGAATTACGGCTAATGCTGCCATTGTGGGTGGTGCCATCGCCATGTTAGGGCAGCCGTTGGGAGTGGGGCAGGGAAACAACCCGACCTGTCAGGGCGCTCGAGCCTTGAGTCTCTGGAGTCTTCATGATCCTGGATATTTGCTCCAATTGCTGACCAGTGCGGCTCGGGACGACACTGTTGAGTTTGTGTTTGAGGGAGTGCCGATTTTATCCGGAGAAATTGGAGGAGGAGTCGCCGAAGGAAAATTTGATTTGAAGCTCGATCCCGTCTCACGCATTCTGGTGCCTCATCTCGACCGGGTTTACGATGAAAAGATGAAGCGGGCGGCTTTACGGGGTGAGGACCCACACAAATGGGTGAACCCGGCTTTGTACGGTCGGTGGGTGGCGACCAGTCTTGCTTCCATTACGATGGTTAATCAGACCGTTTCCGGGTACGAAGATTTTTTACGGTTATTTTATGCCACCCATCACCCTTTGTATGACGGTGGTCATGATTTGGTATACCCCAACCCTGTCGGGCTCCTCATTACCAACGTCCACGGGGTTTTTTTAGGATATCACGCTGTCTCCATCCAGCGTGTTGCCGAGGATGAAGAAGGGAAGGTTCGCGTCTATTTTTTCAATCCCAATAACGAGGGCCGTCAAAATTGGGGAAAAGGGGTTGAGCCGTCTGTGGTCGGTCACTGGGAAATTCCAGGAGAATCGTCATTACCCTTCGAGCATTTTGCCGCTCATATCTATGCGTTTCACTATAATCAGATGGAAGTAGGGGACCCCAAGGCCGTTCCGGCCGAAATCCTCGCCGAGGTGACCGCACATGCGAAGGAAGGATGGGGACAGGCCTTCACCTGGTTATAATCCTATGGGCCTTTGATATTTGAAAGGGGTGGTGGAGTATGTCTTTTTTACAAGTCAGGCAATCGACACTGACAGGGGAACGACAGACCTTTATCAGTGCATCAGCCATTGCCTATATCCAAGAACTTAAGCCTGACCAGGATCTTGGTTGGCAAATTGGTGTGGAACCCTCCAGAGCGCTCATTTACTTGCATCATAAGCTTGAGCCCATTATTTCCCACGATAGTTCCGATGACCTTGTGAGGCAGGCAAAGGCCAATACTCGGGGAGTCCGGGTACCCGAACAGAAATTACCTAAAAAAACCAAGTAACTTTTCCTTTCCTTAACCTCAGGTTCGTCCCATTACCGAACAACCCCTTTCTGTAGATCGTGGAAATGGCCATGGTCCTCTTGTGTGGCTCATGGTGACCGGTGCGGTCGCTGGCGGGGTGCTGGGTGCCCTGGCTCCAGAAGCCGCTCGCCATGTGGAAGTCCTGGGTGAACTCTGGCTCCGGATGTTGCGGATGCTGGTGGTCCCCTTGATTGTGGCTTCGATTATCCAGGGGGTTGGATCACTGGGTGATATTCGCCAATTGGGAAAATTGGGAGGAGCGACAGTTACGTACTATTTGATCACCTCAGGTATGGCTATTGTGCTGGGGATGATCCTGGTCAGTATCATTAAACCTGGAGTGGGAGCCGATATTGGCGTAGCGGTGGCCCCTACCGGAGTTGCGGCAGCAGTGAACATCGGATGGCTGGATCTCATAAAGGGATTCTTTTCCCCGAATTTATTCGCGTCCGCTTCAGAGGGTGAATTGCTACCATTGGTCATCTTTTCTTTGGCATTCGGGGCGGCTCTGACGACGGTCGGGGAAAATGGTACATTAGTGCTCAAATTTTTTGAAGGTATATTCGGGGCGATCATGAAGTTGATTCACCTTGTGATGTGGATCGGTCCCATTGGCGTATTTGGCTTGGTGGGAGGGCGTTTAGCGAGTGCCGGCGGACTTGAAGGTATTGTCGCGCTGTTAGTTGGTTTAGGGTTATTCACGGTTACGGTACTTCTGGGATTGGCGATCCATGCAGGAATTATTCTTGGGCTTATTTTGCATGTGGCCGGTCGACGTCATCCCTTGGCCTATATGCGCGCGCTTGGCGCGGCCCTCACCAGCGCGTTTGCCACGGCGAGTTCGTCTGCGACTTTGCCTCTGACCATGGAGGGGGTCGAAAGTGCTGGGGTGAGCAGTCGATCAAGCCGGTTTGTCCTTCCAGTTGGTGCGACGGTCAATATGGATGGATCGGCGTTATATGAAGCAGTCGCCGCGGTGTTTATCGCCCAAGCCTGGGGGATTGCCTTGAGTGGTGAGGCGCTTATTGTCCTGTTTGTGGTGGCAACGGTGTCTGCCATTGGCGCTGCAGGGATCCCTGAAGCTGGGCTCGTGACGATGGTCGTGGTCTTTCAGGCAGTCGGGCTTCCACTCGAGGGTCTTGGGCTCCTCTTGGCCATTGACTGGCTGATCGATCGGTTTCGGACCGCAGTCAATGTCTGGGGGGATGCCGTGGGTGCCGCCGTAGTCGATCGATATATCACCGCCTAACATCGAATTCCTCCATCTTCTTGGGTTATTATCCACTTCAACAGTGAGCGCTTGCGGATGAACAAATAGTGAGGGCTCAATAAATGTACCCAACCTCATTTTAGGTGAACACAGCATGGAATCAAAAATCACGTATCAGAAAATTGCATCTCACGAAGCCAAAAAGGGAACGTTTGATAAGTGTGTTTTACTGTACTCGGGAGGACTGGATACCTCCATTATGCTCAAATGGATTCAGGAGGCGTATGCCTGTTCCATCGTGGCGCTTACGGTCGATGTGGGCCAATTACATGAGGATCTTGAAGCGGTAAAAGCGAAGGCGATCAAGCTCGGTGCCGAGGAGGCGGTGGTCATTGACGCCAGGGAAGAATTTGCTGAAAAACTGTTGTCCCGGGCAATTAAAGCCAATGCCGATTATCAAGGGGGATATCCTCTCTCAACTCCCCTTGCCCGAGTGACGCTCTCGGAAATTGCCGTTCGTGTGGCTAAGGAACGGGGAATCAAGGTCATTGCGCACGGCTCCACGGGAAAAGGAAATGATCAGGTTCGCTTTGAAAATTACATCACGACATTGGATGCCACTATGAAAGTGATCGCGCCCGTACGTGAATGGAGTATGGGCCGGGATGAACAGATTGATTATGCCAAACAACACGATATTCCCATTAAACAAAATAAAGAGTACCTGTATTCGCATGATGATAATATGTGGGGCTCGACTAATGAGGGAGGGGATATTGAGGATCCGGCCCGCATTCCTGATTTACGAAAATTTCTGCAGGTGTGCATTCCCCCGGAACAGGCGCCGGATGAACCGGAAATTGTCGAAGTCGGGTTCAACAAAGGAATTCCTTGTTCAATCAATGGTGAGGACCTGCCCCTTTGTCAGGTCATTGAACGCGCCAATGCGGCAGGGGCAAGGCATGGGGTAGGCATTGTGCATTTGACGGAGGACCGCTTAGTCGGATTGAAGGTTCGTGGTGTGTATGAAGCTCCGGGAGCGGAAATTCTGATCAAAGCGCATTTCAATCTGGAAAAACTCGTCAATACCCGGGATTTAAACGAATTGAAAAAAATCATTGATGAAAAGTGGGCGTACACCTGTTATGGCGCCAAATGGTTTGATCCGTCAATGGATGCCATTCATGCCTTTCAGGATTCCGCCAATCTGCGTGTGAAGGGAATGGTGAAAGTAAAGCTGTTTAAAGGAAAAGCTGATGTGGTTGCGATGACATCCCCCTATTCCTTATTCGATGCCAATTTGGCCACTTTTAATAAGGATGCGAGTTTCAACCAGAATGCGTCTGCAGGTTTTATTGAGATTTACAATCTGGCCCAAAAGACCTATCGGCGCTTAGACCAGGTGTAGGATGGAGTATGACAGGGATTCGTGATGGGAGAAGGTCTTGAGCGATCAGCGGTGAAATGAATCCTCTATTTAAGCCTCACATCGATGAAAGCTTTTTGTTTTATATCGGCAAGCCAATTCCGATACGCTTCCTCGGATCGTTGCTTCGTAAGCATCCCACGGATATCCCGTTCCACGACTTCAAGCGGGAGCGGTTGGGGTTGTTGAATTTCTTCTACCATGATGAGGTGAAATCCTAAGAGAGTTTCAATAGGGGCCGAGATCTGTCCCGGTTTCAGTTCCCTGACCACCTGCCTCAGAGGGGCCACTAATTCGTTTTCCTGTACCCAGCCTAATTCATGAATTTGCTCGAAATGCCTGGTGGCGAAATCCTCGAGCGTCGTATTCGGTGCCCATGCCGCATACATGGTTTGGGCCTTGTTCTTGGCTTTCTCCCGTTCATAGCCTTCCTGTCCGGCTAACAGAATTTGCTGGAGGCGGTACCGGGGCGGTGAGAGAAAAAGCGTGGAGTTGGCCTCATAATACCGCCGGATTTCTTCTTCCTCTATGACAATGTTCCGGCGAATCTCGAAGTCAAAGAGTTTTTTGAGGAGCATTTGATGCCCGAATTCTTCTTCGGTCTGGGTGGGTGGCAGCGGAGTTCGCCGTAAGGCGTCATCGATCTCGTCCTGAGTGACAGAGAGCCCCTTGGCTTGAGCTTCTTGAATCATGAGGTGATCATCAATCAAGTGGTTCAGGACTTCTCGTTGTTTCTGGAAATACCGCCGGTTCAGTTCCTCTCCGTGATATTTGGCGTTCAGGCGCTTATACTCATCGCGTAATTCCTTTTCAAGATCAGACGACGTAATCACCTCTTTATTCACCACGGCAATAATCCGGTCGGTGAGACTCAAGCTAACTCCAGGAAAAAAGAGAAGGATCGCCGTCACCCAGACGGTGAGCGTCTGTAAAGGCCCGTCTTTCAGGCATACCCGCATGCCCTTCACGTTACGTTCTCACTTCCTCTTTGGCCATCGACTGATGGAGTTCCTGTAAAATCGTATTAGCCCTGGGGTACATGGATGCCCAATCCTGCTCCGGCAGAGTCAAACGATAGGCACGAGGAGAAAGACAGTCCAGGCGATCTTTCCATCTGTCCATCAAAGCACGGATTCCCTGTTCCGGGAGCTTGGCCCGTTCATGAAAGCGCAGGTTCATCAGCCCGCCCCGGACTTCGACATACTCGAGTTGTAGGGCCTTGGCCAACACTTTGATTTGCATGACTTCAAATAGTCGTTCCATGGCGGCAGGGGGGGATCCAAACCGGTCAAGCGTCTCCCCATATAATAAGGCCAAATCCCCTAACCGGTCACTTCCGGATAACCGTTTGTAGAGTCCCAGGCGCTGGGAGGCGTCTTCCACATATTCCTCGGGAATGAAGGCCGAAACATCAAGTTGAAGAGTGGGTTCCCATTCTTCTTCCACTTCCTGGCCTTTAAGCTGCTGAACAGCCTGCTCCACCATTTGTAAGTACAGGTCCAACCCGACGGCGGCGATATTGCCGGACTGTTGTTTCCCCAGTAAATTTCCCGCTCCCCGGATTTCAAGGTCAGCGGCTGCGATCCGAAACCCGGAGCCGAGTTCCGCAAATTCTTGAATGGCGTTCATGCGTTTTTGTGCGTCGGTGCTCAGGGTTTCCTCGTTCGGAATGAAGAGGTAGGCAAAGGCTTGTTGCCCGCTTCGCCCGACCCGTCCGCGAAGTTGATACAGCTGGGAGAGCCCGAATAAATCCGCCCGATCAACCAGGATGGTGTTCGCGCTTGGAATATCCAAACCTGATTGGATAATGGCCGAGGCCAGTAGCACATCGGCTTCCTGGTGAAAAAATCGTAACATCACCCGTTCCAATAATTGTTCGTTCATTTGGCCATGGGCCATCAATACCCGTGCTTCCGGAACCAGATCTTGTAGCCAGGCACCCGTCTGCTCCATGGTTTCCACTCGATTGTGCACGTAGTACACCTGCCCTCCACGAGCGAGTTCCCGGGCAATGGCCTCCCGTACCACTGTCGCATCAAACCGGAGGACCTGGGTTTCCACCGCCAAACGACCCGGAGGCGCGGTCTCAATGACGGATAAATCTCTGACTCCTGAAAAGGCCATCTGCAGAGTTCGGGGGATAGGGGTGGCGGACAGCGTGAGCACATCGACCTGGGTCCGGAGTTGCTTTAGCCGTTCTTTATGGCGGACACCAAACGATTGTTCTTCATCAATAATCACCAAGCCCAATTGTTTAAAGCCGACATCTTTCTGCACGACCCGGTGCGTCCCGATCACAATGTCGATCACCCCGCCGGCCAGGTCTTTCAGTGTAGCTTTGATCTCATTGGCTGATTGAAAGCGTGACAAAATACCGATTTTGACCGGGAATGGGGCAAACCGTATTGAAAAATTTTCAAAATGTTGTTGAGCCAGCAAGGTCGTGGGAACCAGGACGGCCACCTGCCTATTGGCCTGGATCGCCTTAAAGGCTGCACGCATGGCGACCTCGGTTTTGCCGTATCCCACATCTCCACAGACCAGGCGGTCCATGGGTTTCGGGGATTCCATATCTCGTCCTATTTCTTCAATGGCTCGAAGCTGGTCAGGCGTTTCTTCATATTCAAAGCCCGCTTCAAATTCATGGACCAAGAGCGTGTCCTCCTGGTATGCGCTCCGTCTGGCGACTTCCCGGTTGGCATAGAGTTCAACGAGTTCCTCGGTCATATCCTCAATGCCTTTTTTGATTTTCGCCTTGGTTTTGCCCCAAGCCGTGCCTCCCAGGCGGTCCAGTCGCGGGGACCGTTGTTCCGCTCCCCGATAGCGGTGGATGTGGTTCAGGCGGTCCAGGGGGACATACAGGGTATCGGTTCCACCGAATTGCAGGAGCAAATAATCACTGGTAAAGCCCTGCACCTCCAACCGTCGCAAACCCAGATACCGTCCAATCCCATGTTGAAGATGGACGACGAGATCGCCTTCTTTCAGATCCTCCAGCGACGAGAAAAATTTGGCGGTGGGGGATTTTGTGTGGGGACGATGCCGGATGCCCTTCCCAAATAATTCTTCCTCGGTGACGAACGCGATGTGCCCGTCAGGTGAGAGGAACCCTGCCGAGAGGTCTCCTTCAAGACAGTAAAAGGGTGCGCGGGCATCGGTGGCTGGTTGAGGGAAGGGGTGCTGCCACTTGTTGGCGGGGAAGCCGTGGTCATGCAAGAGAGACAACAGGCGTTCCACCTGTCCCGGACTGCGAGCGACAAAAAAGATCTCGGAGTCTGCCCGCAATTGGTCCAGCTTGGAAAGGGTTTCCTTAAAGGGAAGCCCGCGAATGCCTACCCCGACACTGCTGGGAGACTGAGCCTGTAAGGAAACAGGCACACAGGGCATGGTGCCGGTATCAGGAGACACGCTATCCCACCATACCGTTGGACACATGCTGGTATAGGTTTTAATGGTTTCCCACATTTCATAGAGTTGATCGGGGTCAGCGTGGGCGGAGGCGCCCTCCTGGCCAGGCTGAAGGTGTTCCCATGTTTCTAACAACGCATTCCAAAATTGCGCAGCTGCAGCATCCAGATCAACCGGGCGGTAGAAAGAGACGGTGATCGGGGTCTGAATGTACTCAAACAGTGTGACAAGTTTGGGATAATACCGGGGAAGATCCCATTCAATGCTGGCCTGAATGTGTTCGATAGCGCTATCCGGTTGGCCGGAATCGGGAGGAATGAACTCCCGAGTGGGTAAGACCCAGGTTTCTTTGAGATGGGTGATGGATTCTTGAGTTGAGGGATCAAATGTCCTGATGGATTCGACCGTATCCCCAAGAAATTCAACACGGACGGGATGGTCCTGAGCTGTGGAGAAAATATCCACGATACCGCCACGGACGCTGAACTCACCGGGGACTTCAGCCAACGATCCACGTTCATACCCTAGCCGGATTAATGAACGAAGAAGCACCTCACGCTCGCACGTCTCGCCTATCTTGAGGGAAAAACTTGCTTGAGCGAAGACCTCCGGCGGAAGCAGTTTATGCAAGATGGCCGGAAGTGAGCTCACGATGACGGTGCTTTCACCCCGAGACAACCGGTGGAGGGACCGAACGCGCTGACAAATAACGCTGTGGGCCGGCAGTGCAGGGTTATAGGGAATGGTGGCCCATGGAGGGAACAATGCCAATGTCTCGTGATCCCGCCTGATGAACGAGAAGAAAAATTCCAAATCTTCATACAATTCTTCAGCTTGTTCTTGTGTGGGCGTGATGATGAGGTGTGTTTGGCTGTCAGTGCCGGCGGTCTTTTTCTCCGGAAGTGTGAACAGCGTCATGGCCAGGGCGAGGCAGGCCTGTTGCGTACTAAGCAGGCAGGGCGGGGGCGTTTGTTCCGGGATCGCTGGAACGACCGTGCGCAGCTGGTTTGCAAAATGATGGAAGACGGAAGGAACGTTCATAATCTGAAATACACCACGAAAAAGGTTCTCGACGTGCGAACTAGCAGGATGGGCTTATTCCATGAGTGGTGAGAATTCGTTCAATAATCGTTGTGGTCGAAACATCGGAGACAAGTGGAATCGTTCGCACAAATCCTCCCCGTTCCTCAACAAAATCTTTTCCGATAATTCGTTCGGAGGTCCAATCTCCTCCTTTCACAAGGACGTTGGGTTGGATAGCCTTAATGAGATTCAAGGGATCCGGCTCGTCAAAAAGTATGACGTAATCTACGCAACCTAATGCGGCGATGACCTCTGCCCGTTGGGCATCGGTTTGGATTGGTCGATGCTTCCCCTTATCCAGTTGACGGACTGAACGATCGCTATTGACTCCGACCACTAATCGATCTCCCAACTGTTTAGCTTCTGCCAGATATCGCGTATGTCCGATATGCAGCAAATCAAAACACCCATTCGTAAAGACAATGGATTCCCCCGCCTGCTGATGAACGGAAATGCGTTGTAAGAGACTGTCCAAGGTATGAATTTTTGATTGCATAAGAATAAATCCTTGAATCCTTTCCTGGGGTCCCTATCTCACATATCCCGTTTTCTGTATGATACCTGCTGTATACGCCAAATCCTAGAGAGGTTACCCAACAAGCCACTTCGGCAAATAGGAAAACAGGATATGCGGGCGCGGTCTCAGGCCCAACCGGATGTCCTGAGC
Source organism: Nitrospirales bacterium (assembly GCA_049289415.1). Taxonomy (GTDB): domain Bacteria; phylum Nitrospirota; class Nitrospiria; order Nitrospirales; family UBA8639; genus Nitrospira_E. Next base: position 1,945 of record JBATLR010000080.1, on the reverse strand, counting down.
CTGAGCGCGTCCATTCCAAGAGCTGCATGAGCCAATCCGGTCAAGGTCCCCATACCGCCATTCCGGCGCATCAATTTGGTCTCTTTGCCGCCCCGCTCATTGCCGGGTTGATGTTTGTGCTGCTTCCCGAATCCCTGCCCGACCCCGCGAAAATTCTGGCAACAATTTTAAGCTGGGTAGTGGTGATGTGGATTACGGAGCCTATTCCTCTGCCCATTACCGCTTTGCTGGGCTGTGGATGGTGTGTCGTCGCCGGGTTAGGAAACATGCAATCCGTGTTTTCTGCCTTTGCCCACCCCATCATCTTTCTGTTTATTGGGAGTTTCTTTATTTCGGAGGCCCTCTCCGTTCATGGGTTGGACCGCCGGTTTGGCAATTGGCTGTTGTCACGTAAGTGTGTGGGTTCCAATCCTATTCGTATTATGATGGCTATGAGTTTGGCTGTTGCCGGCCTGTCTATGTGGATTAACAATACTGCGGCAACGGCGGTCATGTTGCCTATTGCGCTTGGTGTATTACGGGCGCTTCGGCAGGGCTATCCTAATATGAAGACCTTTGAGACCGGGTTTTTGCTGTGTCTGGCTTATGGCGCCGGTATTGGGGGAGTGGCCACTCTCGTCGGCACCGCGCCGAATTTAATCGGGGTGGGGCTGTTAGCTCAGCAAGCCCATTTCACGATTTCATTTGACCAATGGTTGCTGATTGGATTGCCGTTGGCGAGTGTGATGCTGCTCGTGATGTTTACGCTTATGTATTGGTTACATCCTCCCCCTTCTCACTCGTCTTTTCATGAAGGATCTTCTGTTCTCAAGATTTCGGCACCCCTTCCCTGGACTCGGGGGGAGCAATATACGTTTGCGGTATTTGTGTTGGCTGTCCTGTTGTGGCTACTCCCGGCCATACTCTCAATATGGTTTGAAGGTGATCATGCGGTCGTGCAATGGGTTCGTGCTCATTTGCCGAAAGAATTGGTGCCTATTTTTGCCTCTGGGCTTTTGTTTCTTCTGCCTTTGAATTTTCGGCAGGGGAAATTCACCTTAACATGGAAAGAAGCCGCCAATATTCATTGGGGAACGATCCTGTTATTCGGGGGAGGCATCGCCTTTGGGGAGCTAATGGTGGAAACCGAATTGGCGAATGCGATTGGCCTGGGTATGGTGGCTATGTTTGGCATTGAGTCCGTCTGGGGTTTAACGGGTGTGGCCATTCTTACGGCCCTGGTTCTCACGGAACTCGCGTCGAATACCGCAGCCACCAGTATGATTGTGCCGGTGCTCATTGCCATTGCCCACACGGCCAATTTTTCTCCTGTTCCTCCCGTCCTGGGAGCTTGTATGGCTGCTAGTCTGGCATTTGTGTTGCCGGTTTCAACTCCCCCGAATGCCATTGTTTATGGAACGGGAAGAATTCCGATTCTCCGAATGGTGCAAGCCGGATTGTTGTTGGATGCAATTGGTGGCGTGTTGATTTGGGGCACAATACGGATAGTGGGTCCACTTTTGGGAATTGATTGAGCTTCTCAACCTAGGAGATAGACCTCAATTGATTTTTAAATAATGTTCCGACATAATCCTCGTTTGCATTTCACCTTATCCAAATAACGTGTCTTTGAACCCTTCTCACATACGGTTTGCTCTGTTAACCCAGGATCCCGATCTCAAGTCGCGGGTTCAAGGTCCTGATCTTCAGAACACCATTACGGTGTTGGATGACTGCTCTTCCCTGGAAGCGGCCATGCGCTCTCAACAATTTACCGGGGTGATTCTGGATGAGTCCGGGAAGAAATTTTTTCCTGCCTTGTCAGCACTGAATGGCCAATTAAATTTGTCCGAGACATTTATTTATGCCGGACCCTTGCCCGCTTGGAGTACCATGAATCAGATCCGGCAGGTTATGGGAGATCAACCATCGGAAGAGGGGGCTATCGATCCGAAGGATGTGAGCT
>JBATLR010000079.1:0-5910 GCA_049289415.1 Nitrospirales bacterium | reverse complement strand
GGAGGAGTACGTGAGCACGGCCAAGCGGCGAGAACGCCGCTGGCGGCATTTTTCAACACCCCCACTCAGGTTTCACACCAACCCACACCAGGTCCCTATCGCTGAATCCGATCACTGTGGATCCACTCCTCGCCGCTTGGCGATTTCTTGCGCGATAATGGCCTGCCAGCCTTGATTAAATAAATCTCGCGTGGCCTGTATCGTGGGAACGGGAAGGGGCCCCGCTTCATGGGCCAACCGGAGTTGCTCAAAATTATCCATCATGAGCGTCAACTGCTTGGCCGCGAACTCATTCGCGTGATCACTCTGTGCCCGCAGTCGCAGTGAGCGAAGCTCGACCAGATAGTCCTGATAAAAGACCTGATCCCACGAATAGTGAGCTTGCGATTCCCCAGCATGGGTTTCGAGTCTAGTTAAAAAAGCATCCATCCTTTTTTGGAGCGAGGTTGCCGTCCGATCCATTTCCGGATCATAAGAAGAAATTAACGTGACGTGGCAACCAACCAGCCCCAATTGCAAACAAGCCAAACCCAAGAGAACCCATCGAGCAGCAAATGCGGAGGGAAATTTCATGATGTCAGATACCATTGAGAATTCACCTTTTTTTGTTGAGATTCCAGGTGAGAATCGCCCGCGAGACAGGATTTTTTTTTGCGCGGGCCCCTTTCAGATTAACGACCTTATCGGGACATGAAACAGCAAGACCTGCCTGTATTGTACCCACATGTGTCCATTTGTCTAGCAGGTTCCGATGACCAAACCGACTTTCACTCAACTCCAGTCAAGGACCATCCAGGATTGTTGTGTTTAAGGTCATTGCAAATGCCACACATGGGTCCTGCCAGTGATTGAGATGCTCTCCATGGCGGCGAAGGGCTCCATCCCCATTCGCACTGGCGACTCTATTCTAGTCGAATATTATCCACGTACAGGGAAAATTCTTCCGGTGGGCTTATGGCAAAGAACATAACATTCCTGATCGCGCCGAGATCCAATTCCCGTCCAAGCGGGGCGTGGCGAATGTCATCCAAGAGAATGTGAATATGGTTGAGGCCTGGCGAAATGATGACCTCCTGATTAAACCGATCCGCATATTCGTGATTATGATGAGCATCATCAATTCGGATGATCAGCGATCGCGCTACGGGCAATTCGGAATACACCTCAACGCGGAAACGCGAAAACCCTCGCCAATCCGGATAGGGCTCCTCAAGGCGAATACCCGGATAGCGTGCCGGGTAACACACCACGTGCCCCACGGTATCGACCCGTGGTTTCCCCCAACCTAAGGGCGGAGGAACGATCTGAACGGCACAGTCCCTCTCTTTGACAAACATCATTTCCCATGCGGAAGAAAACTCAACGAGTGAAGGGAATCTGGCAGCCCGGTCCCAATAGGCATAGGTCCAGACGAGCACCGGGCTCAGTGCTATCACCACGAGAAATCCGACCACGGCATGAACCAGTTGTTTCCTTGGGGACAACCGCCATACTGCAACACGTCCCGTAAATCTTGCATCGTACGTGACATACAATCCCAGCGCAGCCACAGCTCCCGAAACATCCCGACAAAGGTCCGACCATTCGGCAAAACGACTCGAACTGAAGGATTGCATCCCTTCGGTCAATGCCCCCAGAACCACAGCCCCAATACAAGCCATGCCATACTGGCTACCCACAGACCAACCTCGGGGCTCACCAAGCTGCCGTGCCAGATACAAAAGGATGATGGCCACGCCACCAAATAATGGAAAATGACAAAAATCATAGAAAGCTTTCAGGAGAATGGTAGGAGAAGGAACCGGAATCCAAAGGAGGGCGATACATCCCAAAAGGGCCAACGCCAGACCAGGGACCATGAACCGGGATGCCAGGTATCGCTGATTGGATCCCTGGCCTGTTGGGCCTTGAACAACTCGCTCGATCAAGCCAGACTCACTACTGAGGCTATGTCGGCGGACAGCACACCGTTGCGGAAAAAAATCGGTTTGGATGTGTGAGCGGAGATCCGTTCGCCCGGCAAAATGATGCCGATCAGATTTAACGGATCGGCGGCCGACAGACGAATCTCTTGCGCCCCGGCTTGAATATCACGGCGTATCGCCCGCAACGATTCCACCGCCTCCGGCAATGCGAATTGCTCCCCCGTAAACCCATTCACAAACCGGCCACCCCGCATCTCACCCCGCCATTCCAGCTTTCGGTATTGCACCAACAGTTCCCGCCAGGTCACCGGCAATGATTCCCGTTTGAGCAGATCCCGAAAGACCACCCCATACCGATGCGCCAATTGCCTGGCCCACTGCTCATGTGGGTGAGGACGAACCCGCGGCTCCTCATCATGTGCCCCAGAATCACCCTGGAAGAGATCCCAACGTCCGACGCTGTGCCCTGGCCGTCGCGCGCGATCCTTGCCCTCGGCACGCCGGCGTCGAGGATCAAGCAGGGCCCGCATGGGATCAAACCCGTCAGCGGTCACCAACCCTGTGGCCACCAGTTCCCACAAGGCCTGCTCCACTTCCGCGGCCAGATGTCCCGTTCGACCGGTCAGATCCGCAAAAAAACATGCACCACGACGATCCAGACAATCCCAAACGGCTTGTGCCACGCCACTCAGATGCAACCCCACTCCAAGCGGCCCTGCAGATGTTCCAGGTTTGGCCACACCCAAGATCCAACTCACATCCTGCCGGCGCAAAAAACTAATGGGAGCCAGCCTGGTCGGAGTCAGCGGCCGGAATGCCGGAACGGCCACACCAGCATCTAAGGCAAAGGCGCCTGTTCCCTGTCCTGTCCCTACCACAGGTAAGAGGATGCCCTTGCTTTCCGGAGGGGTTAGGCGTCCCCAGGCCACTTCCCCGCGCAGACACAAATGATCCAGCCACTCAGGTTTGTAGTGAGCCAGGCGAGTTGTGAAGAGCGAAGGTTCCCACGCCGAAGCCGGTGCTTCAAACCCTGCCAATTGGTAAATCACTTCACGGAGCCCGGCTTCTCCGTGCAATTGTGTTCCAGGCGCTCGATGCTGCCATCGAAAGAGAAACCGCATAAAATCCGATGCGGCGACCGGCTCGATTTCCCGGCGCAAAGATGTGACCGTACGTCGATGAATACGAGCGAGAAGACTCCGGTCACACCATTCTTCTTCGACGGCATGGTTACCTATCCTCTTTTCTTCTTTCGTCGAAGATCCGGTCAAAGAAGCAATGCGGGAGGAAGGACGAAAATGACCTCGAAGGACCTGACCTTCTCCTTCCAATTGCAGCAGAGCCTGCTGCACGAGTCGCGCAGGCACACTTAATCTTCGGGACAATTCATCAGCAGTCACCGGACCGACGTGCGGCATCCAGCCTTGCACGACATCACGTGCAGCAGATGTTGACGTGGCCGACTCATCTCCCACAGAGACGGCACGTGAATCCTGTAGACCGGCCACCACCTTTGCCTCTGGGAACAGGGCCTGAAGACGCTTCAAATGTTCTTTGGTGGTCCATCCCTCAACGGCCTTCGTTTCCGGAATTCCCTCAACCGGCACCCGCAACACCAGGAGACGGCCACACGATAGTAACGCATCACCCAACTCATGCCACAACTCACCCATGGCGAATGGCAACCATCCCAGAACCTGAAGCACGTCGAACAGTTCATCGGCATCACGAACCAACGGCCAGGCTTCTTCCACCACCGCCCCAATCGCTGCCGCATCCAATGTTCCGATGTTTCCAGCAAAGGCAGAGGACGAGGTCCGACGAAGATTCACGGCACGTGCGCGTCGTTCTTCGAGCGGCGCATCATCCAGGAATGCATAGGGATTGGCATTCAAAATCTCATGGGCAAACAGAGAAGGCACAGGCGATTCCACCACCCGCACCTGAATCTCCTGATTCTCGATTCGCTCAAGCACCTGGCGCAGGCCCGCCAGATCCATGGCCTCCGTCAAACAATCATGCAGCGTTTCCTGGACCAACTGATGATCCGGCACCGGAATATCTCCAACATGGTTATCGCCACAAGCCGCAGCCATCGGAAACGTCGCCGCCAATAAATCTTCCGCCCGCATGCGTTGAAGATGCACCGGCACACGTTTGCCGTGTTGAAACCGCAACAACGCCAACGCACGGGTCACATTCCATCGCCAGCGTGTGAGAAAAAGCGGAGTCGCCAGCGTCGCTTGGATGAGCACTTCCCGCACCGTATTGGGATGCACAAATCCAAAAATGGCCTCAAGTGGAAAACTATGGTGCTCACCAAGCGACAGCACCAACCCGTCATCGGTTGCCGCCGCCTGCAATTCAAAATCGAAATTCACACAAAATCGTTTGCGTAACGCCAGCCCCCATGCGCGGTTGAGCCTGCCACCAAACGGCGCATGCAGCACCAGTTGCATCCCCCCGGCTTCATCAAAGAACCGTTCCGCAATCACACAGGTCTGCGTCGGGACCCCTCCGAGAATCTGTGTCCCTCCGGCTACATAGGCCAGCAATTGATCGGCGCCCGCTGCATCAACTCCGCATTCTTCATACAACCAACGCCGCGCGGACTCATCTCCGGGAGCGGCACCCTGTTCAAGCAACTGAAAGATCTGCTCTCGCACGTCGGCCACGGCCTGAGATAATTCCAGCGATCGGGACGGCGCTTCCCCTCGCCAGAAAGGAATGTTGGGCGGAGCGCCATGCGCATCTTCCACACGGACTTTTCCCGTTTCAATTCCCCGAATGCGCCAGGAGGTCGTACCCAGCAGCATAATATCTCCAGCCAGACTCTCAATCGCGAAGTCTTCGTCCACCGTCCCCACCACGGTTCCATCCGGTTCCGCCACGACCTGATAGGTCGCCGTTTCAGGAATCGCTCCACCGGAGGTCAACGCAGCCAACCGGCCTCCACGTTTCGGCCGAAGCCGGCCTTCATGACGGTCATAGCTCATCAACGCAAACAGCCGTCTGCGCCCCGGCACAAATCCTTCGGCCACCAACTGCAACAAGGACTCAAAGCTCTCCCACGTTAACTCCCGATACGGATAGGCCGACCGGCACAACGCAAACAGATCACGCGCATCCCATTCCTGCGCCGCGACTTCCGCAATGACCTGTTGAATCAAAATATCCAGTGGGGCAAATGGAATCTCAATGGTTTCCAATTGCCCCTGGCGGATCGCCCGGACCACCGCCGCACATTCGACTAATTCATCCCGAGTCGTACAAAACAGTCGTCCCTGTGGAACAGCGCCCACCTGATGTCCCGCCCGCCCCACCCGCTGAAGACAGGTGGCAATCGCGCGAGGCGATCCGATCTGACACACCACATCAATACAACCGATATCAATCCCCAACTCTAAGGACGCGGTCGCCACCATGACCTTAATCTGACCCGTCTTTAATCGTTCCTCAGCATGCAAACGAAGTTTGCGTGACAAACTGCCATGATGGGAGGCCACCTGGTTCTCGCCTAAACGTTCTTCCAGATGATGCGCCACCCGTTCCGCCATCCGGCGTGTATTCACAAACACCAGGGTCGAACGATGCGGCCCGGCGATGTCGGCAATACGATCATAGATTTCCGACCAAATGGCATTCGTCGCAATCGCGCCTAACTCATCCTTCGGGACTTCAACTTGCAGATCCAACTGCCGACGATGGCCGATATCCACAATGTGGCAATGGGAGGAGTCAAAGAGAGAAGGTTGCTGAGCCTTCGCGCGATGCGCGGATTCACCCAATAGAAATTGTGCCACGGTCTCTAATGGTCGCTGCGTAGCAGACAGACCGATGCGCACCAACCGCCGGGAGGTCACGGCATCCAACCGCTCAAGAGACAACGTCAGATGCGCCCCACGTTTATTGGGGGCGAGGGCATGGATTTCATCAACAATCACCGTATGCACGCCGGTCAGGAGTTCGCGGCTCCGTTTGGCCG
>JBATLR010000078.1:0-2811 GCA_049289415.1 Nitrospirales bacterium | reverse complement strand
CATCCCATGCTCGAACAAAGGTCAGCGGAAGGAACACTCCTGCCGCTGTTCCACAATTCTGTGGCTGAACAATCACGTGTCCGGACGTATCTCCATCAATGGCTTTATTCAAAAACTCCCGATGGTTCCGACCGATCACCGTGACCTTCTGTTCTGGTCTGACCAATCGGTCTGCTCGATCCAGCGTATGTTGAAGCATGGATCGTTTTCCGACAAAGGTACAATACTGCTTGGGTTTATGCCCGCCCAACCACCGTTCGATAAACGGGCGGGTCCTTTCCCCCTCCCCACCAGCTAAGATAATCGACCACAATGGATGAGCCCCGACTCTCAGCATGTTCTTCATCTCCCTCCCTGGGTCATGTATGCCAAAGTACAATGAGGGTCTTACCCCATTATGGAATGTTCTTTGTAAAACATTTTACCCAAGGAAGGAACTAGGAATTTCCCTAGTCAACGAGGAAAAAGTCCCTAGGATTCAGCAGTGAATCCCAATATATGGTATCGGGGCTGCCAGAGGGGTTAACGGAAATGGGTCCGAAGCTGAGCATGGCCTCGTTGAGTGAAGAGAATGAGGGGTTTCAAATCAAACGGCTATTTAACCAAAATCGTCGCACACTCATTCACGGCCACCCTCTCTGCGGAATGGAATGCGGATGAAACCCGTTAGCAGTGGGTTTTGATCAACTCATCCCTTTACCCAGCGCCAGGCCTCGTCTGTCTTGTCTGGTGTGAAATATTTGAATTGAGTACTGGGCCAGGGAACAGAAACCTTTTGTCCGTCCTCCAACCATTGTCGGTTTCCCACCACCGCAATTCGTTGATAATCTTGAGCGTTCTGAAGGTTATCGGTCATCTCCTCCCATAAGGTTTTCCCATTTTCGCCTTCAACGGTTGCCATATCGCATAAGAAATTAATCGGCCCAACTTCCTGCATCAGATGTTCCAGGTACGAATTCAAGAGATCATACTCTTCGGCTGATAATTTACCCTCAACCCGTATTCCCACACTTCCCTCTTCACTTTCATCTAATATCCGATACATACCTTTACCTTCCCCCCTAGCAGAAAGTCGTTATCGGCGCTTACTGCCCATTTTACAGCGAAAACCACCCGGTTAATGGCTTAATATTATTTTTTACTCGCATCTCCTTTGCCCTGGAAACATTTCACCAGCCCCTGATGGTATAGACCCACCCTCCTTTCTCTAGCGAGGGTTATGCCAGGAGAGGACCTCGGACCAATTCTCTCTGTTCACAATGGGTTCTGAGGAAACGGATCAGGCCGGATACCGTTCCTTGGCCAAAAAAGCTACAGGGATGAATGGGGAACTGTTGAAGATTGCAACAACAAGGGGGGAAAAGCGGGAATCAGACCCATTGGTCATTCCAAGGATTTATTATCCTAAAAACGGCAGTTGGCCATATCGGAACCCTTCGACTGCCGCGGAAGGCGCGGCGCTCAGGCCTGCCCTGAGTTTTGCCGAAGGGGCGAACGGACTCTCACCCAACGGGTGACCACTTCGACACTCCGTTCGTGCTGAGGCTCTCGAAGCATGAACGGGCTCGCGGCCCTGTAACTGCCGTTTTTAGGATTATGAGGAACCCATCAGGATCGGCGGGGGAAACCGGAGGAGAGTCGGCCCAATTGATATCGTATATCGACAATTGAGTCCCATCGGGGACATCCCTGACCCTATACTTCGGAAAACCATCAAGTCTTCATTTGGAACGGGGCTCTGCTGACCTCCACTCGATAACGGCGCAAGGATGGCTGCCCCGGATTTCGCTCTATGATTCAATATTCTCCCATGATTCTTCAGCCATGACCTCTTGCTCCGCGAGGAACCAATCATCAAGGTCCTGGCCGTGGTGGCCTCCCCGCCGCTGGTAGAGCTCATAGGCCCGTTCAGCAATTCGCGGCTGAATATCCTCATTCGCGAATGGAGTCTCCCCCTCATGTTCCTCATTCGGCCGAAGAGGCTTGCGATTCTTGCCCCTGGGAGATGTCTTCGCGGGTGGCTGCTTACCCGTCATTCTCCTGTTTTGACGAGTTGCGCCGGACTGTTCCTCCGGTTCCTTGCGGTCACTCGTTGTTGATATGCGTGTGCCACTCATCGGGTCACCTCAAGAAAAGAGAGTGCCTGAGGAGAGGAATAGGGCATGGTGACAAGCTCAGAGGGGAACACAGGCTCCTTTCCAAGAACATTCAGCGTGTCACGAATGCGGTCTGAGCCTTCCCAATCACTCCAAAGCACGTCTTCCAGCTCAATCATCCCCAGGCGTTCCGGAACGCGCTGGAGCAATTCGGAAGACACATCTAATATGGGCATTTTCTGATATAACTGACGAAGCATGCGACCTTCCTGAGTGCTCCCGATGGCTTTTCCTAATCGCTCAAACCGTTCCATGATGACAGGAATGTATTGCCAGCCCAGCTTCCAGATGGTCGAAACTTTCCCCACGATCACCGACGTGTTCCAGAGTGCGCCTTTGGCCATGGCATTGAGGGCCTGAATGGGGTCAAGTTGCTCAACAAAGGAATCGACTTGCCGAACACAGGATCCTCCACTCCAACCCAACACCCCACCCACATTCATCCAGCCATAGTCCAATTCGAGATGCGTGGGACGTACCCCCAACAGCAGGAGGCGATCCTGAAGAATACGACTCCCGCTTATGGCACGCTGAACCGTTTCCAGAAAACGATTTTCCGGAAACACAAAATGGTCAGCAGGGAAGATGACCACCGTGGCATGTGGGTCCCATGCCCGCACATAGGTGAGAGGGAGAAACATCTCAGGGGCTGTGC
>JBATLR010000077.1:0-34128 GCA_049289415.1 Nitrospirales bacterium | reverse complement strand
GCCTTGCCGTGAAACGACTCAAGGAACAGCCGGCGGGAAGCCGGGTGTTGGTGCTATTAACCGATGGGGCCAATACTGCGGGAGAAGTGTCGCCCACACAAGCGGCGGCGTTGGCTGAGGAACAAGGTATTCGAATCTATGCTATCGGAGTTGGCGCGGATCGAATGGAGATTGAATCATTTTTCGGCACACAGACGGTGAATCCTTCTCGCGATTTGGATGAAGATACCCTTCGTCACCTCGCGCAACGTACCGGTGGGTTGTACTTGCGTGCCAAAGATACGGAGGGGCTTAGGAGGGTGTATAAAGAATTAGATCGTCTTGAACCGGCGGCTACGGAAACGGAACTGTTTCGACCGACGATCGAATTATATATATGGCCGTTAGGATTCGCGTTGGCCCTTTCCTGTGTACTGGCCATGTCTTTCATCTGGAATAGGAATTGGTTTCTCCGATCGAGATGGAAGGCGGAAGCGATCCCAGCACAAGTAGGCGCCGGACGATAAGATGTCAATGTTTCATTTTTTACGACCGGAATGGTTATGGGGATTACTTCCCTTATTCGGGCTCTTTCTACTAGTCGCCAAGAAGGGGACAACGGGTCAGATATGGGAATCTGTGTGTGATGCCCATCTACTCCCGCATTTGTTGGTGGGAGCGGAGGGAGCTTCGCGTCGCATGCCTCTCGTGCTTCTCGGATCAGGTTGGATTGTGGCGGTCTGTGCACTGGCCGGGCCGGTCTGGTCCCAATTACCCCAGCCGGTGTTCAGGGCGGAATCGGCGTTGGTGATGGTCCTGGATTTATCCCGTTCAATGGATGTGCAGGATGTGACTCCTTCCCGGTTGACGCGAGCCAAACACAAGATTCTTGATATGCTTAAGGCGCGGAAAGAAGGACAAACGGCTCTTGTGGTCTATGCCGGTGAATCGTTCGTCGTCTCGCCATTAACCAATGATGCCAACACCATAGTGACCCTTGTGCAATCTCTCGAGACGGAACTCATGCCGCTCCAAGGAAGCCGTACTGATCTTGCCTTGCAGAAGGCCCATGAACTCTTTCAGCACGTCGGGCAGGCGCGTGGTGATGTGCTATTGCTAACGGACGGCCAGGGAGATCCTGCCACATTGAAGGTGGTAGGCGAGTTACACAGTCAAGGGGTGCGTGTTTCGGTACTTGGTATTGGGACGGTCGATGGGGCTCCTATTCCTGAGACAGGCGGATTCCTCAAAGATCAGGACGGAACTGTGGTTATTCCCAAATTGGATATTCCGTCTCTTCAAACCATCGCTCAAGCGGGAGGTGGTCATTATGCCACGGTAACGGCTGACGACCAGGATATCAATCGGGTTTTTCCTTCCGATGTGCCCAGGAGGGCGCTATTCTCTTCAACATCTGAAGAGCGAACAATCGATCTGTGGCGAGAGGAAGGACCCTGGCTCGTCCTTCTGCTTCTGGTTTTGGCGTTGCCCGCATTTCGACCGGGATGGTTAGGAATGCTGCTGGCCTTCCTGCTTATTCCTCAGGTAAGCGAGGCCTTTTCCTGGGAAAATCTCTGGGTTCGTCCCGATCAACAGGGGATTCAGGCATTAAAGCGTGACGCTCCGGAGGAAGCGGCGGCCTTGTTTCAAGACCCCGGCTGGAAGGGCATAGCCCATTATCGGGCAGGGAAATATCAGGAAGCAGAAGAAGCCTTTTCCATAATGGATACGCCGGAGGGTCATTACAATCGAGGCAATGCCTTGGCCAATCTCGGTCGCTACGAAGAAGCCCTGGCCTCGTATCAAACAGCCCTCACTCAGCAGCCCGATCATGCGGACGCCCAACATAATCTAGAAATCATCAAACAACTCTTGGATAAATCATCATCTGCGGAACAGGCAGGAGAATCACCCCAACAATCGGATGGCTCTTCTGCCAAACAGAATAATAATGGGAATGAGACAGGAGGAGGAGGAGAAAAATCAGAGAATCCTTCAGACCCGACCCATAAACAATCCGATTCGAAAACTGTTGACTCTCAAAAAGAGAAACAAGAAGAGGCAGACCAGGTGCCAGGGTCCGGGTCGGATTCTGCCCGGACCTCTAATCAGTCGAATGGAGATCAGAAATCTTCTGAAGAAAATATTGAGAGAGAGGCGCAAGGACTGGACCCTTTGAAAGCCGAACAATCTAAGAAGCCGCGGTCCGCACCAACTACAATGGAGAAAAAGTCGGAAGATCAGGTGGAACATTCAGAAGTATCTTCTGCGGGGGACGCTGCCCACTCAACGGAAAGTCAGAAGTCTGAACAGGTCCTCCAGCAATGGCTTCGCCGTATCCCTGATGACCCCGGCGGATTGTTACGCAGAAAATTTCTTTTGGAGCATCAACGCCGTGTAGAGGCTGGAAAGTCCACCATTTCTCAAGGTAAACGCTGGTGAGAAATTTGGGATGGCTATGGGTGATGGTGGTCTGCCTTGGATTTATGGGGCTTGCTACTCCTGTTCCGGCCCAATCAGTCAGGGCCTATGTGGATCGGAATCCGGTCATGGCAGATGAGACCTTCCAGCTCTTCGTGGAGACGGATCAGATGTCTTCGGGTGAATCCCCCGAGTGGCATATCTTAGACCCAGACTTCGATGTATTGGGTACGACCCAAAGTCAACAAACTTCGATCATCAATATGCGGACCACTTCATTGGTCCGATGGATTGCGACGCTTGCGCCAAAGCGAACAGGAGCCGTGACTATTCCTCCTATTCACGTGGGCGCTTATCAGACCGACCCCATTCAACTGGAGGTTAATGAGCCGAATCACACCGGAAAGGCCAACGAAAGCCAGGATATTTTTCTCGAAGCAGATGTGGATTCACATGTTCCCTATCTACAGGGGCAAGTCCTTCTGACGCTGAGGTTAGTCAGCGCCATATCCGTGCAGGAAGGCCGTTTAGATGAACCGGAAATGGATTGGGGAATTGTTGAACGCGTCGGCAAGGACGTCTCGTACGAGTCGACCCGAAACGGACGACGATATCATATCACGGAACGTCGATATGTGATCACACCACAACAAAGTGGGAGGCAGGTAATTCCTCCGATCCTCTTTTCCGGAACCGTGCAGGAAGGCCGAACCCGTGGAACGCTTTTTGAGGAATTATTTGGCAATCGGCCCGGGAGTCTGGGGCGTGATCCTTTCACAACCTCACGCTCGATTCACAGGCGAAGTCCGAAAATTGCGATCAATGTCAAAAACTTTCCATCAGATCTGAATGGGCGATTTTGGCTACCGGCAAAAAATCTCACCCTCACAGAAATATGGTCGGATGATAGCCATACACTTCAGATAGGGGATTCCCCCACTCGAACGATCGTGATGCGTGCGACAGGTCAGCGCGGAGAACAATTGCCTGAAGTGACCGTGCCCGCACAACCCATTGTGAAGATTTATCCCGACAAGGCAAAAACCCAGACAGATTTTGACGGGAAATGGGTTGTGGGGTCCCGGGAGGAAAAATATGTGTTGGTGCCCACGCAGCCGGGTACAGTGACGTTGCCCGCCATTCATATTCCCTGGTGGAACATTGAGACTGACCGGTGGGAAGAAGCCACTCTCCCCGCTAAGGTTCTGACGGTTCTCGGCACGCATCAACCTGCATCCTCAGGACAGATTCCCACGTCCGTTCCGGCCCTTCCTGTGGATTCAACAGAAAGTGATCGTCAGCAGTTGGATGTCCAATTCGGCATCTCTAATAGTGTCAAGCCGTTACCATGGCCGTGGATAACAGGGGGATGTTTTATGTTGTGGTTGGTGACCCTGGTGGCCTGGTGGAGAGAGCGCCAAAAACGGAATGAACAAGGTCAAGATATGGCAAAAAGGAATGATGGGAAATTTGAATCGGAACGAAATGCCATTCAAGGCGTGAAGGCTGCTTGTTTCGAACAATCAGCGGAAAAAACGCGAGCGGCACTCTTACAATGGGCTTCCCTCAAGGAAGAAGGGCGTCCCTGTCGGAGCCTGAAATCAGTGGAACGTCTATTGAGTCAGCCGGTTCCTGATCCTGCAGCAATTTCTGCGGCCATTTGGAACCTTAATCGGACCTTGTACACGACCTCGGCAGGAAAGCAGAGCTGGGATGGTCGGCAGTTTTGGGAAACCGTCAAGCCGGCCATGACAGCCAAGCCAAGGAAATCTCATAAACATACAAAAGAGTTACCTCCATTGTACCTCCATTGATTTTAAAGAGGGTCGATTAAATCAGAAAGCGAGAGCACAACAGGTGCCACAGATCACTTCATGAAATTATTGAGATAAAGAGGGTAGGATGGACATCATGGTTAAAATTGAAAACTTGCGAAAAACATTTGGGCCGATTGTCGCAGTGGATGGTGTGTCGTTTACCGTAGGAAAAGGAGAAGTGCTCGGGTTCTTAGGGCCGAACGGAGCAGGTAAATCCACAACCATGAAAATGATCACGGGTTTTCTCACGCCGACCAGCGGCGCAGTGCATATTTGTGGGCATAATATTGATGTTCAACCCATCGAGGCCAAAAAGCGTATAGGCTATCTGCCAGAGGGAGCTCCGGCCTATCAGGATATGACTCCAGCCTCGTTTCTTAGATTTATTGGGGAGATGCGAGGATATCGTGGGGCGACGCTTCAGCGAAGGGTTTCGGATACGGTCGAGAAGGTGAATTTGCAATCGGTGTTGAACCAATCGATTGAAACCTTGTCGAAAGGGTTTAAGCGCCGTGTAGGACTGGCGCAGGCAATTCTTCATGACCCGGAAATTTTGATTTTAGATGAACCGACCGATGGATTGGATCCCAATCAAAAGCATGAGGTTCGAACGCTGATTAGGGCCATGGCGAAGGAGAAGGCCATTATTCTCTCGACGCATATCTTGGAAGAAGTACATGCACTCTGTACGCGCGCAATGATCATTGCGAAGGGGAAAGTGGTGTTTGATGGCACACCAGCGGAATTGGAAGGAAAATCTCCTACTCACCATACGGTCCTTGGCACGATAGCCGGCGTGGATCCCATGGTCTTACATCATCACCTGATGACGGTGAAAGGGGTCAAAAAAATTGAAGAGTTGGGCCGGGACGGTGACTTAGTGCAATTTCGTATTTACCCGGATGACGGACAGTGGATCCTACCGGATATTGGACATTGCGCGCGAGAACAGGGTTGGGAAGTGAGGGAACTCTATCCCGACCGGGGACAATTGGATGAGGTATTTCGTTTGTTGACGACTCCCAAGCAGACGATTTCGTAATAGGGCCTGGTTTTAGACGGATGCAAACATTGGACGGGTGGCCTGCTTCGGCAGAAAATCCTCATACCAACGGGATCCCATCTTGATGTGACTCCGAGGGCCCAATGGCCTTGGAAGAGGTTAACTGAAAGACGTATTCGAGAGTGAAGGAGGAATTGTGGGACGTATACGAGTGATTTTTCAACGGGAGTTGGCCGGCTATTTTGCCACGCCGATCGCGGCGGTGTTCATTGTCATATTTTTGTTGCTCAGTGGAGCCTTCACGTTTTATCTGGGAAATTACTTTGCGCGCGGCCAGGCTGACCTGGTGCCGTTTTTTGATTTTCATCCGTGGCTCTATCTGGTGTTAATCCCTGCGTTGGCAATGCGCTTATGGGCGGAAGAGCGTCGTTCCGGGACGATTGAACTGCTGCTGACCCTGCCCGTCACCATGTGGGAGGCGGTCGCAGGGAAATTTCTGGCCGCATGGTGTTTCACGGGAATCGCTTTGGCCCTGACCTTTCCCATGTGGCTCACGGTGAATTTATTGGGGGATCCTGATAATGGCGTTATCCTTGCCAGCTACCTCGGCAGTCTGCTGATGGCCGGAGGATTTTTAGCCATCGGCTCCTGCATCTCCGCTCTCACCAAAAATCAGGTGATCGCCTTTGTGATCAGCGTTGTCATTTCCTTGGGGTTCATCTTGAGTGGGTTCCCACTCGTTCTGGAACTTTTCAGCGGTTGGGCGCCACAATTTCTGCTGAGTGCCATCAGCTCATTTAGCTTTTTGACGCATTTCCAATCAATCAGCAAAGGTGTCTTGGATTTGCGCGATATTCTCTTTTTTCTCTCGCTGATTGCCTTTTGGTTGTTTGCGACGGCCACGGTCATTGATATCAAAAAAGCCGAATCGTAAGGGGACGGTTTGAAGGATCCGGTGTGAAACTTTGCAAGTGAGGAGTGATGATGAATAAAAAAGTACTCACGGGAAGCGGTCTCATCATGGCAGCCGTTCTGTTCGGCGTCTTCAACATGGTGAGTAATGCCGCGTTCAGTTCTGCTCGATTCGATCTGACAGAACATGACCTGTATACCTTGTCTGAAGGCACTAAGAATGTTCTTAAGAGTTTGAGAGAACCCATTACACTCCGGTTTTATCTTTCCAAAGCCCTGGCAACCGGCTTGCCGGGCATTAAAAGTTACGCAACGCGCGTTCAGGAGATGTTGGAGGAATATGCCCAAGTCGCGGGAGACCAGCTGTACTTGGAGGTGATAGATCCTGAACCGTTTTCAGAAGAAGAAGACCGAGCGGTCGCGTTTGGTCTGCAGGGTATCCCGCTTGATGGTGGGAGCACTCAATTTTATTTTGGATTGGCCGGGACCAGTTCGACGGATGAGTTGGAAGTGATCTCATTTTTTCAACCAGAGCGGGAAGAGTTTTTGGAGTATGACTTGACGAAGATGGTTCACACGTTGGCCAATCCCAAGAAAAAAGTTCTTGGCCTGCTGAGTACCTTGCCCATTGATGGGAGTGGGGGGATGCCGTTTATGGCACAGCAGGGAGGAAGCCAACCCTGGCTCATTCTCTCTCATATCGAACAAATGTTCGAAGTGAAAAAAATTGAAACGACGGCGTCGGCTATCCCTGAGGAGATTAGTGTCTTAATGATTGTGCATCCTAAGTCCCTGAGTGAGGCCACTCTCTATGCAATCGATCAATATGTTTTGAGAGGCGGGCATGCCATGATTTTTGTGGATCCTCTGGCGGAATCCGATAGTGGAGGGGGAAACCCCATGAACCCGATGGGAGGCGGCGGCCCCCGGAATTCGGATATGCCTACGTTATTTGCCGCCTGGGGTCTTGAGTTGGTGAAAGGGCAGGTGTTGGGAGATTTGCCGTTGGCCAAAAAGGTGCAAGTCCAACAGCAAAACCGTCTGCAGGTGGTAGATTATCCTGTCTGGATTGATTTCCGCCAGGACCATTTCAGCGACAAAGATATCGTCACGGCTCAAGTGCCGTCGATCACGGTGGCATCAGCAGGCATCATCCGAAAGAAGGGGGAGACGGGGACCACGGTCGAACCGCTCATCCAATCGGATGAAGCCGCCATGCAGATTGAGGCCTCACGTTTATCAGTCATGCCTGATGTCAGCGGCTTACTCAACAGTTATCGGCCTGAAGGAGAAAAATTTATTGTAGCCGCCAGGGTAACGGGAAACGTGAAAACGGCATTTCCTGAGGGAAAGCCTAAAGCGGCGGTGAACACGAGTGAGAATCCGGATATGGCTTCAGAAGCTGAAACCCAGACCAAAGATCACCTCACGGAATCGAAAGATTCCATCAATGTGATTGTGGTGGCCGATACGGATATCTTGCAGGACCGGTTTTGGGTTCAAGTCCAAAATTTCTTTGGACAACGGATAGGCATTCCCAACTCAGGCAATGGCACGTTTGTTACAAACGCCTTGGATAATCTGACGGGAAGCAATGATCTCATTAGTGTGAGAAGCCGGGCGGGATATTCCCGGCCATTCACGCTTTTGCGGATGTTGCAACAGGAAGCGGAGCAGCGCTTCCGGCAAAAGGAGCAAGTGCTCCAGGAACAGCTCAAGGCGACGGAACGTAAAATTCAGGAACTGCAGAGTCAAAAGCCTGAGGGCAATGCCATGATCCTGAGTGTTGAACAGCAGGAGGCCATGGGACAATTTCGAAAGGAATTGCTCCAGGTTCGCAAAGAGCTGCGTGGCGTACAGCATGAGCTTGGCAAAAACATTGAGAGTGTGGAACGTTGGGTAAAATTTATCAATATCGGGCTCGTGCCGTTGCTGATTGGTATTGTCGGGGTATGGATTAGTTCTTCAGGGATCAGAAAGAAGGGGTCTCCAAAAGCTAAGTAACTCAGTTATGGATCAACCAGGACCTTATTCGACTATTTAAGAATATTAAGGGAAGCGTATGAAAGCCAAAACTCTAGGCATCTTAGCCGCCATAACCATTGCTGGGATTGTTCTAGCCATTTTCGTGAATCAAAAGCCTGCCTCCCAGTTTCCACAGAGTGGTGAGCTGTTGTTCCCGGAATTATTGTCGGTTGTCAATAATGTGAACGAAATAATTGTGGAGACCAAGGATCAGACCGTGACGCTGATGCGTGGGGAGAATACCTGGCGGGTTAAGGAGAAGGCAGGGTATCGCGCTGATGTGGAGAAGGTAAAGCAGACTCTCATCGGGTTGGCGGAGTTGCGGATACTGGAACCCAAAACGAAAAATCCTGAGTTATACGCTCGACTGGGGTTACAGGATAAAGAGCAAGAAGGTTCACTTTCGACAACTGTGACACTGAAAACCCCGAATAATCCTGAGGCAGCCTTGGTGATTCTGGGGAATCAACGTCCTGCCAAGGGAAACCCACGGATGAGTGAAATCTATGCGCGAAAACCAGGAGATCCCCAAACCTGGCTAACAATAGGGAATTTGCCGTTGGAAAAAGTGGCGGGAGAGTGGCTCGATAAGGAAATAACAGCGCTGACGACTAAGCGCGTGCATCGGGTGACGGTCAGGCATCCCGGCGGGGACACTCTTCTTGTCTCAAAGGATAAACCTGAGAATCTTGATTTTCAGTTGGATTCCATACCTGCAGGCTCCAAAGTGGCTTCCCAGTTTAATGTGAATAACGTGGTGGGTACTCTCGTGCAGCTCTCATTAGAGGATGTGAAAAAAGCACAAGAGGTGAATTTTCAGGACCGCTCTGAAGTGACGGCTGTATTGGAAACCTTTGACGGACTCAGGCTTCATGTTCAAACGGCCAAACAGGAAGACAAAGTTTTTGGAAAATTTTCTGCGGAATATGATCAAAACCTGGTTCAACCTGTGGATGCCACTCCTTCCTCTGAAAAAGGGGAAACGGTTCCAGTTCCGGATTCTACTCAAGACGAAAAGGCCCCTGAATCTCCGGAAGCGAAAAAAACGGCAGAAATTCAAGAAGAGCTTTCCTCCAAAGAAGACTCTATATTAAAAAAACCGGAAGAGGTTCAGCGAGAAGTTGAGGCGTTCAATCAGCGTGTGGGTGGTTGGGCGTACGCATTGCCAGCGTTCCGAGTCGAGAACTTTTCAAAGGCCAAGAAAGGTCTTCTTGAGACAATTCCCTAGGCTACAGCATTCAGTGTTGTATATAGAGTCAAGAGGGGTGGCATGGTGTTTGGGGCAGTTTTCTTAAGGGTTCGTCGACTTATCCGAATTCTTTAAGGGAGGAGCTGTCAAGACGTCCAGTAATTCCTGATAAACCTGCATCAGGCGGGAATCCTCAAGCCGGTAGGCAAACGACAACAGAATCAAGCCTCCTGCCAGCACTAATAAGCCCAACGCGGTCATTCCGATCACCCAAAATACTCCCCCGACTGTGCTTATCCCTCCATCAAGAATAAACAGAACGACAAATGTGAGAGTGCCTCCAATGACGAAGAGCAACCACAAGAGAGTGAGAATAGCTGACGACCAGGGAATACGCTTGGACAAATGTAGCAGGATTTGGCTGCCATCGGAACTTACATTGATTGTCCCCTTTAATGGCCATGCGGTGCGAAAACGCAGGGAAAAGAGTTGATAGTATGGGCGGATCACGATGACCTGTCGGTCTGCGACCCAGCGGGCCATTCCGTGAGGCAAGGCAAGTGCGCCAGTTTGAAAGGCAGGGGAAATTAAGGAAACAGATTGAGAGTCCAGGGCGTTCTTCCGGTGAGCCAATGGACAACCATATTGGCATGCCCAACTTTTCAGTGTGGTAAATTGGTACCAATCGCCAATGATCAGAGCAAAAAACAGTAAGAGGGCAATGATTCCGGCAAATGTCATAGGACGGTGAAGATACCATAGTATCTTCTTCTGCTACACTGCTGTTTTTGCATTGACTTCTCAGCTGCCCCTCCTCTACTATCGACTCGCGGGGTGGAGCAGCCTGGTAGCTCGTTGGGCTCATAACCCAAAGGTCGAGGGTTCAAATACCTCCCCCGCAACCACCTCGATTTCCCATCAAAAAACTCTCATAGTTCCATTATGTTCTCCTACAGATTATCCTGTTTTCAAACCAAAAAATGTGTTGCCCATGAGCCAGAGGACCATAACTTTCTTGTCCTATAAGTACCCATTTTAAGGGCATAGTTGCTTATTTCTCTTGGGTTTACGTTCTGGCAACCGATAAAGATTTTGTGGGGGTGAAAAGCAACTTCATTGAAGACTTGTCGTTAGGGAGATGAGTTCCCGATTTCAATGGGTTCCTTCGATTTCTAACATCAATTTGCACAGGGAAAAGAATTGACCATCAGCGTCCCTTTCGTTTCGGCTTGGTTGATCCTGCCATCCCTGAATTTTCAGGGCATTTGCTCCTATTTTATTACTTAAGTGCCTGTGAGGTGCTTTCCGGAGACAGTTTCGTTGGTCAGGCCAAATAGGCTTAAGGTATGAACAAGATTTCTCGAAATGACAATGAGCAGAAAGTCAGTGGTACGTTGAATTTTTCCTTCCCGGAAATAACAATTTCAATTGTTGTTCCTGTGTACAACGGGGGTGAGGCCTTTCGTCAATGCCTGATAAGCCTGGCCGCTTTACAGCCTCCTCCCATGGAAATAATTGTCGTTGCCGATGGTGACTCCGATGGATCCTGGCAAGTCGCGAAACAGTTTGGTGCTCAGGTCATTCGACTTCCTGTTACTTCAGGAGGACCGGCGTACCCCCGAAACATTGGGGCACTTCAGGCCAAAGGCGAATACCTCTTCTTTGTCGATGCCGATGTGTGTGTGCATCCGGATACCCTGGGACGGGTGGCAGAAACCTTTCACAATAATCCAGACCTCACTGCGTTGATCGGTTCGTACGATGACACCCCTGCCGAACCAAATTTCTTGTCCCAATACAAAAATCTTTTTCACCACTATGTCCATCAAAAGGCCCAAAAAGAGGCTTCAACGTTTTGGGGTGCTTGCGGGGCCATCCGCCGTGATATTTTCCTGGAAATAGGCGGGTTTGATGAAAATTATCGTCGTCCTTCTATTGAAGACATTGAGTTGGGCTATCGATTGAAAAATACCGGTCACCAGATTCTGTTGTGTAAAGATATCCATGTGAAACATTTGAAACGATGGGGTATCTGCTCAATGCTCAAAGCAGATTTTTTTTACCGCGCAATCCCTTGGACAGAATTAATTCTTCGGGATCGCAGGTTCACCAATGACTTAAATATCCGGCATTCCGAGCGCCTTTGTGTCGTGTTGACGTATGGGCTCGTGGGAGCCCTGATGGGAGCGATCTGGTGGGTTCCTTTGCTGGCGGTGGCGGCCTTGATCATGGTTTCGCTCGTGATCATTAATGCACCCCTCTATCGCTTCTTTCAAAAAAAACGTGGGTTCCGGTTTGCCCTGCAAAGTGTTCCCTGGCATTGGCTGTACTATCTATATAGTGGTTTGGCATTTGCCATAGGCCTTGCACGCCATGTTTTTTTGAAGAACAACCGGAAGGAGTCGAGAATGCCGGCTCTTGTCCCTGAATCCTTCGATATCAATAGAACGTCAGGGAGGCAGTAGTGGCAGCTCATCCTGTAGTGGTAATTGGCGCCGGTCCTGCAGGCCTTACGGCGGCCTATGAACTTGGGAAAAACAGTTCTTCCTCTCTTATCCTTGAGGCCGGGAAACAGGTAGGAGGCATATCACAAACGGTCAACTATCGAGACTTTCGTTTTGATATCGGTGGCCACCGATTTTTTTCGAAAGTACCGATGGTGACAGAGTTATGGAATGAAATTCTCGGTGACAACTTTCTCCTTCGACCTCGTATAAGCCGAATCCATTACAACCAACATTTTTTCGACTATCCGCTTAAGGCCACTAATGCGTTGGCTGGACTGGGGGTCGTGGAGGCTCTTCTGGTCTGTTTCAGTTATGCCAAGGTTAAGGTGTTTCCAAATGCCCAGGAGGAAAATTTTGAACAATGGGTTATTAATCGTTTTGGATATCGCCTGTACCAGATATTCTTCAAAACCTACACGGAAAAAGTCTGGGGGATTTCCTGTACCGAGATATCAGCCGATTGGGCCGCGCAACGAATCAAAAACCTCTCGTTGAAAGAAGCGGTTCGAAATGCCCTACTTGGTCAAAGGGGTGGGAAGAAGGGTGAAATCGTGACCTCGCTCATTGAGCAGTTTCATTATCCTCGCTTAGGTCCGGGGATGATGTGGGAACGGTGCGAGGAATTGGTGGCTGATTTTGGATCTCAGACATTAAAAGGCATGAAAGTCGAGCGTATCAGGCACCGCCATGGGCGAGTAGATTGTGTTTCCGCGCGAGCCTCATCAGGGGAACATTTGGAATTCGAAGGCAGCGATTTTGTGTCGACGATGCCTCTGCGCGAGTTAATCGAGGCCATGGATCCTCAACCACCTGAGAGGGTTATAGAGGCCGCCCTTGGCCTGCGGTATCGGGATTATTTAACGGTGGTTCTGGTGGTTAACTGTGAAGACGTATTCCCTGATAACTGGATCTATATCCATTCACCTGAAGTCAAAATGGGACGAATACAGAATTATAAAAATTGGAGCCCGTATATGGTGCCGGATCTCTCACGGACTTCGCTGGGCCTTGAGTATTTTCTCTGGGACAAAGACCATGAGTGGACATGGTCGAACGAGCAATTGATCGAATTCGGTACACGGGAATGCGCCCAACTCGGGCTCATTAATCCTCGCGAGGTTGAAGACGGGACTGTGGTTCGTATGGAAAAGGCCTATCCAGTATACGATCATCACTATCAGGATCACGTCCGGACGATTCGACAGTATCTGGAAACATTTTCAAATCTTCAGACCATTGGACGAAATGGTCTGCATCGCTATAACAATCAGGATCATTCCATGGTGACGGGGGTGTATGCCGCGAGAAATATCATGGGTGAATCCCATCATGATGTATGGGCGGTGAATACCGAAAAAGCATACCATGAGGAAGACCGTACGACTTCCGGCAATGGCGGCGATCGAATAGTGCCTGTGCGGGTTCAGGTGAGCGGGGATGAACTCCCCTTAGAAAATGAGGAAGAGTTAATCGAGATCGTGTTTGCCAAGCTGGATCCTGTCGCTATGGGTGTGGCTGTCGGTACCATCAGTGGCCTCCTCATCTTGATTGGGACGGTGATTTTGGTCCTCAAAGGCGGGCCGGTCGTGGGGCCCAACTTGTCTCTGCTGGGGAATTTTCTATTTGGTTTTCAAGTGACGTGGGGGGGGGCATTGGTAGGTTTCCTAGAGGGAGGAGTCGGGGGATTTGCGATAGGATACTCTGGAGCCTCCTTCCGAAACTGGAGCATGAAGGCCTATGCGAAACTCATCCGGTGGCGAGAGGAAGTGAATCGTCGTCGCAATCTTCTAGATTAGCTATAACCAAGAGGCAAAGTCCTGGAGGGAAAATATGGGAACGGATTCCAAGGGGGATGAAGAACTTAGCCGGGTTGTGGCCAAAATTCAGGGAGGGGTTTTGGCCGTAGTTTGTGGGCTGATAGGTGGATTAGGCCTTTTTATTATGACGGTCTGGCTTCTTCTCGAAGGGGGGCCACAGGTTGGTACCCATCTTCAGTTACTTTCCAACTATTTCATCGGCTATTCAGTCACATGGCAAGGGAGCCTGGTAGGCCTTTTTTACGGGGCTCTGACCGGTGGGATTCTGGGTTGGACCATCGGGTTTATATATAACAGAGTAGTGGGAATCCGAGGTCGGTAAGCTCCATACCAATAGGATTGTCTTGATTGAATATAGATGGGGAATGAATTCATCGTTTGCTTACCTGTAAAGGAAAAATCGTTAGGACTATCGTGTGGAGAAATTCAGAGCACCGAAAATTAAAAAATCATGAAAATTTTGATCACGAAGGCAGACGGTTTTGTGAGAAGCCTTCTGGCTAGGAACTTGCTGAATGCAAGATATGCTGTGCGAAGTATTATTCGCCTAACCCAATATACTTCGTGATAGCCAGAGCAATAAGGGAAATTCAGGCCTATTATGTCGAGGTGTAACCCGGGTGAGTCCCTATGACCGGCAAGGCGCGAGAATATTTTGTCATCCTTTACGATTGCGTCACTGGCGAGGTCTGGGCTAGGGAGGAAAGTAATTGTAGACCAGACCTAAAGGCTCTACATCCCAAATTTTCAGGCATGAAAGCCCCATCGTGATAACAGAAGGGAAGAGGTACTGGGATTCCATTGCAGACGAGTGGATAATGACCCGCCCGGATCGGCTTTGGCGACAACACAGCGATTCAATTAACCAATCTCTTCTCTTTCGTTGGCTCCCCCAACAACCAGTAGGTCGATTGTTAAAGACTGACATGTTTGACGAATTGGTGGGAGAGGGCCTCACGCCTTTCTTGCAGGCCCGAGCGCATAGCGTCATAGGAATGGATCTGTCCTTCGGGAATGCGCACTTAAGCTGTCGGGGCCAGACGAGCGTTTGTGGAGCCTGTGCGGATGTTCGTGCCCTCCCGTTTGGAAACGAGTCGTTTGAGGTGGTGGTGTCGAATTCCACTCTGGACCATTTTCAAACCTTAGATGAGATCATCGTGAGCCTGCGGGAATTGCACAGGGTGCTTCGCATAGGCGGTCAGCTAATCCTGACATTGGATAATCCTGCCAATCCGATTATCGCGGCGCGCAACGTTCTTCCCTTCAAACTATTAAACCGGTTGGGTATCCTTCCTTACTATGTGGGTGCCACCTGCGGTCCCTGGCGCCTACAGCAGTTGCTGCGGGAGGTAGGCTTCGACGTGAGGGATGTCACAGCGGTGCTCCATTGTCCGCGGATTCTTGCCGTGCTCGCTGCCAAAATTTTGTGCTCCTGCGCGAACAGTTCAGTACAGCAACGATTTTTGCGTTGGATACAGGTATTCGAAAACATGTCGCGCTGGCCTACGCGGTATCTGACCGGGCATTTTATTGCTGTTAGAGCTGAAAGGAGATAGAGCCAGCCTGCCGTGGGCCTACGAGAATAAAATATTGTTTAAATAGGATGCTTGGAAGTTGGGACGTATGGGCGAATGTGGCTGGTCAGCCGGGTATGCTTATGGCCCAGTTTTGGTAAATGCAAAAGGATATCAGAAAAGACCCGCAGCACTGGATCGAATGATGTTGTTGGACGGATGGAAAACGGTTCGGTTGATTCGCCAAGCCCTGGCTTCCAGTCGCTGGAGGTGTGAGGATCTACGGCAGGTACAAGAGGAGCGGCTTCGGTCCCTCCTCATGCATGCTTATCAGAACGTTCCGCTCTATCGAGGGCTTTACAAGGAGGCAGGGTATCACCCTGAGGAATTCCGTTCGTTGGATGATATAGACAAAATCCCTATCCTTCAAAAGGATCGTCTCAAGCAAGCAAGTCCGGAAGAAATTGTTGCACAGGGGATTGATCCACACCGATGTGGAGTCGTTGAAACGAGCGGTTCGACAGGAACTCCGTTGCGTATCTTTCTTGGAGCCATAGATCAGCAGTGGCAGCGGGTTGTTGCCTGGCGCATTCTTTTCGAACATGGTTTCCGCTGGACTGACCGAACGCTTGAAATTCGCATGACTTTTGGTCGGCAGTTTTTCGTCCAACGTCTTGGTATCGCTCCTAAAGAGTGGTGTTCGATTCTGGAACCACCAGAGTTCTGGGCCCAACGTATCGTTGAGACGAGGCCGGACGTGATCGTTGCCGGGGCGGGTACGCTGCATGCCTTGGCGGAAACTGTTCAAACGCTGGGGCTCAATCTGCCCTCGCCCCGACTCATCGTCTCCGATAGTGAGACCCTCTCGCCGGCCACTCGCCAACTGGTTCGGCGTGCGCTCGGAAGGGATCCTGTTGATGTGTACGGGTTGGTTGAGCTTTCGAATTTCGCGTGGGAGTGCGAGCGTCGTTCTGGATTTCACGTAAGCGCTGATAGCCACATTGTGGAGGTTGCTGCGGCTTCAGGGGAGCCTGGCCCAATCATCACCACAGCATTAGGCATGTGGACCATGCCGATGATTCGCTATGAAACAGGAGATTTGGCCGAGGTTGAGACCACACTATGTCCCTGTGGGCGGACTCTTCCCCTTCTCAGACGAATCTATGGACGCAGGGTAGATTCAGTGGCTTTGCAAGACGGCAGGCGAATCTTCTGGCCATTTTTTCACGAGGTCCTGGGGCGCTATGACGAGTTAGGCCAGTGGAGAATTTTGCAAGATGAGATAAACGAAGTCCACCTCCAAATCGTTGTGACCAATAACGCTCGAGGTCTTCTTTCGAGGATTGAATCGGATCTTCAAGCTGTCTTGCCTGGGGAAATCCATCTGCGGGTTGAGCGAGTCGAGACGATCCCGTTAAGCCCAGGAGAGAAGACCAGGATGATCATCTCGAAGGTCGGGACTGCAAATGAGCCGCACCCTGTCTCCGAAAGGCAAGAGCTTTAGATGGAAATTCTGCGCACATGGAAGTGCCTAATGGATCTGAGGTTGAACGTCAGACGCTCTCCCGCAAATCTCCGATCGTTGCAAGATCATTTGTTCCGTGCCGCTATCATCCATGCCTACAGCAACGTCCCCTTTTACCAACGTGTTTGGGACGAAGCGGGTGTAGATGTCCAAGCCATTCGAGGCATTCAAGATCTGGATCGAATTCCAATCATCACTGCTCCCCTGGTGCGAGAAGCGGCAAAACGTGGTGAGTTGCTG
Source organism: Nitrospirales bacterium (assembly GCA_049289415.1). Taxonomy (GTDB): domain Bacteria; phylum Nitrospirota; class Nitrospiria; order Nitrospirales; family UBA8639; genus Nitrospira_E. Next base: position 17,179 of record JBATLR010000077.1, on the reverse strand, counting down.
GCGCAGGGAGTGGATCCCTCATCCTGCACCTATCTTGAGACCAGCGGCTCATCAGGTGCAGCACTACGGATCTGGAAACGGCCGCTCGAGGAACGTGTGCGAAGAGCCGTGGGACTGCGGATATGGTTTGAACACGGATTTCGTTGGCGCCATAACACGGCCCAATTTCAGATAAAGCCGGGTCCCTCGCACATACTGCAGCGCTTCGGTATTTCTCGGAAGACGTGGATCTCGACGGAACGATCCATCGAGGACCAGTTGGGACAATTGTTGGAGGCAAAGGCCGATGTGGTAGTTGGCACGGCGACAGCCCTTCGCCGCATTGCGCGAGCGAGCGAAGCGGTTCACGCCGTACTTAAACGGCCATGTGTGGTGTTTTGCGCAGGAGAGTTGGTGGATCCCGAAACCCGTCAATTGGTCACCCAAGTCTTCGGCCGTGAACCGGTCGCGCTGTATGGCCAGACCGAGGTCGGGTATATCGCCTGGCAATGCGAACACCGTGGGTCGTTCCATGTGAATGCGGATACACATTTTGTTGAAGTATTGCGGGATGGGATGCCGGCCCATCCGGGCGAATTAGGGACAATCGTGGTGACAGATTTGCGCGCCCGGACGATGCCACTCATACGGTACAATACGGCTGATCTTGCCATAGCTGCAACAGGTGGATGTTCCTGCGGTCGGCAACTGCCTTTGATGGGTTCAATTGAAGGGCGCGAACGAGCCTCAATTATACTCGGAGACGGGCGCCTCCTTACGACCCGAAAGATACTTGATCACCTCGCGGGAACACTCCACCTCGGAGAATTCCGTCTTTACCAGCAAAGCCTAAAGAAGTTTCGGCTTGAGCTCACTTGCCACGCCCTCGTCGGCCATCCAGGGATCGAGAACGTAGACACCGATTCGCATGTCCATCTAGCTGTTCTGGGTCATCTCCGCAAGCTCCTTGGTGAGGTCGATCTATCGATAAGGATCGTTAAGCCGTGGCCGGCAGATGGCACGGGCAAGACCCATGCAATCTTCTCGGGGGTCAATCTCAACGAGGGTTCTCTCAGAGACGCCACGGGAACGGCGTCTTGAAACGCGACATTCCCATGGTTTCGTGGAAACCACGTCAGAGGGTAGCTGAACCTGGCGAATGTGGTTGCGGCCAGTCGGAATAAAAACTGTGGGCACGGATAGGATGAATCATTTAAAAAACATGATGGTAGAGTGGGTCATCTCCCGCCTTTCCGGCAAGGCACAAACCTTGGTTCCGCGATATGGTTTTTACGCGTGGGCGTGCCTGGGATTACGAGGGGTCCCAGTTGTGTTGCTGAGGGGGCCCACCCTTCAATCCGGGCATATCGGGACACTATTGGTGGCGGGCCATGATCCCTGGGTTGCCTATTTGCCGAACAGGTTTTTCATTGGGGAACCCCAACGTGAGCTGGTAGGAAATGTGTCGTTACGGGACCTGCCGGCTCTGCTAGATCGCCTGCGTGAAGCAGCCGATCTGACTATCGTTCGTGCAGACCGATTGTCAGCGGAAAAATTCTTCGGAAAGGACTATCTCGCGGTTCCTGAATGGATTGACATGCGGCTCGCCCTTCCTGGGGATCTCGATGAGTTGGTGCGTAGTAACCGAAGTATCCGGGAGGATATGCGTCTGGTCCGCAAACATAAGTTGCAGCCATTGGTCACCGAAGGGGAGGAGCGATTTGACGAGTTCTATGACTCCATGTACGTCCCTTTCTCGAGAGACCGTCACGGAGCCATGGCCATCATCAAAGGCCAGCAGGAATTACGTCGGTTTATCCGAAAAGGGGGAATCCTCTGGGTTATGGGAGATAATCAGCCACTTGCCGGTGTTCTCTATGAACGAAAACAGGACACATTTAACCTTTTGGCCATAGGCATGGCTTCGGGTGAAATCCCGCTGAAAAAAAGAGGAATTATGGCCGCGCTCTACTATTACAGCATCCAGCATGCCCGCCAGTTGGGGTTTGCCGAGGTGAATTTTAGAGCCGCTCGGTCTTCCCTGCATGACGGATTGCTTCGCTATAAACGCAAATGGGGAAATGCCCTATTTGACAATCCTAATTCCTATTATGATCTCTTGATCCGTTGGAATAGCGTAAACGGCATAGTGAAGGACTTCTTCTCTCACACGGGCCTTATCTTTCGGGACGGAGGACGCTTGTCTGCAATCCATGCGGACGAATCACAGAGTCGCCGATCTCTCTGGATTGAAGGGCTACATCGGCTCTACATCCTGACTGAGTCCGGTCGCCAACCGATGATAGATGAGGGAGTTCTCGTTAAGCGTAGCCGGAGCCACACCCGATTCCCATCGACCCTTTCATGATGCTCCGGGAGGCATCGAGGGCCCTATCAACATTCCCGCTCTTTGCGCCGATGATCAGTAAGGGTACCTGTTGTGGCGAGATGCGAGGTTCGAAAACCTCCTTTGGCTAGACGATGGTTTCTGACTATAGGAATGCGCTGTATTCAGTCGTTGATTTGAAAGTCATCAACTAGGACCCCGACCAAACGCATTTCACCGAGGGTTGGCTAAGAGGTACGCGACACACAAGAGTAGGAGTACCTATGTGCGGATTGTGCGGCGTGGTGTATTCCGATCCTAAGAGGCCGGTCGATCGGGATATGCTTCATCATATGACAAACATGATGTCCCATCGTGGACCGGATGGGGATGGGTACTTTGTTGAACCGGGTATCGGTCTCGGCTTCCGTCGACTGAGCATCATTGACTTGGAAACCGGCGATCAGCCCATTTCCAATGAGGATAACTCTGTCACCGTTGTATGCAATGGAGAGATCTACAATTACAAGGAATTGCGCCAAGATCTAGAGGCTGCAGGTCATCGTTTCAGGACACATTCGGATGCCGAAGTCCTTGTCCATTTATACGAGGATTATGGGGTGCGTTGTGTGGATTTTCTGAGAGGTATGTTCGGCTTCGCTATCTGGGATTCCCGTCATCGTCGTCTCATGTTGGCCCGAGATCGGTTCGGTATCAAACCCCTCAGCTATGCCATCAAACCCGGTGCTCTGTTTTTTGGATCGGAGTTGAAGTCCATCCTTGCAAGCGGTTGTATTGACCGTCAGGTTGATGCCAGTGCTATGAAGGAGTTGTTTGCGGTCGGATTTGTTCAAGCGCCGAAGACCCTCTTGGGTTCAATACGGCGGCTCCCACCCGCGCATTATCTTCTCCATGAAAACGGGAAGATCACGATCCAGCGTTATTGGGATCTCTCCTTTCCATCAATGGGTGAGAAAGGCTTTCAACGAAGCGCCCAGGAATGGGCCGAGGCGGTACGGCATAAACTTGAAGAGTCCGTTCGCCTCCACCTCCGAAGCGATGTGCCATTAGGTTGTTATTTGAGTAGTGGAATCGATTCAAGTGCTATGGCGGGATTGATGAGCCGAGAAATCTCGGATCCGATCCACACTTTTTCTGCGGCGTTTGAAGATCCGTTGTTTAATGAGATCGGTCAGAATAGGATTCTCACAGATTTCTCGGGCTACAATCTCCGCAATCACATCACCACCTGCAGAACCGCAGATTTTGATCTGTTGCCGGAAATGATTTGGCATCGCGAAGATCCCAATATCTCATCTGGGGGCATCCCTCATATGTTGCTCGCCAGGATGGCGGCGCAGCAGGTGAAAGTCGTCTTAACCGGGGAGGGCTCAGATGAAATATTCGGGGGCTACCCTTGGTACCGGGTTGAGCGGTTGCTTGAACCATTCATCAATCTTCCACTCAGTGTGCGTCAACTCATCGCAAACATTCCGTTCCTGAGGAAAAAATATTCTCGATCAAGCCGGGCATTCGCGGCCCACGCCACGATGGACCGGTCTCGATACACCCAAATAATCGATAATGCCTCACACCGAAGTTACGATGATCTTTTTTCCGATCACCTTAGCAACATCCATAGTTCTTTCACCGATTCAGAACCGCATTTCTTTTTTCCGAAGGCTTTTGAAGGATGGAATCGTTTTGCTCAATTACAGTATTTGGATATCAATGTACGTCTTTCCGACTTCATTACGAGAACCCTGGATGCCGCCTCCATGGCTTATGGCCTGGAGGCACGCGTGCCATTCCTCGATCATGAATTTGTCGAATTATGCAGCCAGATTCCATCCGACTTGAAAATGCGAGGGCTTCAGGAAAAGCATATTCTTCGACGGGCCCTGGAAGGTGTCTTGCCCGCGGAAATTCTGAAAAGAAAGAAAAGGGGGCTTTCCGCCCCATTCTGGCCATGGCAAGGTCGTTTGCCGGAATTTGTCGCAGACGCTCTGTCCGAAAGCAGGCTCCACACCAAAGGGTATTTCAATCCTCATTCTGTTCGACACATGCTTCAGCAACATCAAAACGGCAAGGCGAATTTTGGAAGAGAGTTAATCGGTGTCCTCAATATTCAATTATGGGATGACCTATTTGTCCAAGGGTGCCGTCCGTCGTGAGATGCACGAGTGTGTTGGCCTCCAATCCTGTGTCCACGCTCTATGCCATGCTTCGCCATCCGCATGTCGGACGGGAGCAGCTTGTGGCCTTTCAAAACGAACGAGTTTGCCGGTTGGTCGCACATGCCTATCGCCATGTCCCCTATTACCGTGGGCTCTTTGATCGACATGGACTGAAACCCCAGGATATCCGAACGGTCGAGGATTTGGGGGCCGTGCCCATCACCTCCAGGAGTGATTTGCAAACCTTGCCGGTCGATGAAGTCATCGCTCGGAATGTGGACCCGGGGTCTTTGATCACCCGCACTTCCAGCGGGTCCTCCGGGCGACCATTTATTGTGCGCCGCACTTGGTTGGAGGAACGTCTTCATGGGGCCTTTCGATGGCGTGCGCTCCATGCGTTGGGCCTCCGTGCGAGCGACAAGATTTGTTATGTGATGGGGAACTGGAATATCCAACGACAGGACCAGCTCGCCAAGCGTATCCTGGACACCCTCGGAATGGCCCGGCGAAAGGTCATTGATGCCATGCAGCCACCCGAGGACATTGTCCAGGCTCTGCAGAAGTTCAAACCTACGGTCGTGGGGGGATATCCCGGCGTGTTGGCCAGGATCGCGCAGACTGTGAATCACGACGTACTACGGTCCCTTCGACTCCACTTTGTGAATCCAGGTGGAGAAGTCCTGACGCCACTCATGCGCCAACAGATTCAGGACGGGTTTTCCGCGCCGGTTTATGAAACATATGGAAGTATCGAATTTTACCTTCTGGCTTGGGAATGCCCAACAACCGGGGAGTATCACTCATGTGACGATGGCTTAATTATCGAAGTGCTGCGGGATGGGGTCCCGGCGGGCGAAGGAGAGAGGGGAGAGCTTGTTGGAACCGACTTGCATTCGTTTGCGATGCCGCTGATCCGATACCAGCTTGGCGATGTCGTCACAAAGGGAAGCCAAACCTGTCGATGCGGACAACCGTTTTCGACGATTCGATCGATCCAGGGACGTATGATCGATTACTTCGTGCTTCCCGGCGACAGGGTTGTCCATCCTTATGAGTTGGGGGTCAGAAAGGTCCCCTGGATTCGAGAGTTTCAGGTGACCCAGGAACGATTGGAATTCATCGTGATGAAAGTCGTCCCGTTTCATATACCCTCCGCCCAGGAGATGGCAGCGTTGGTTCAACCGGTGATTGCGTTGCTGGGATCGGACGTGCAGTTCCAGGTAGTGTTGGTGAACACAATCCCGAGGGAGGCAAACGGGAAATTTCGAGTATATCGTTCCCATATTCAATCGGCTTATGACGCATTTGCGTGGCCGGATCAACAAATGGTTCCTCCTGGAGTCAATGACGACTGCTAATTTTCATGGCGATGGTGGGGTGAATAAGGAACACCGGGTGACTTTTGCTTGCACCCTATCATGAAATTTTCAAGAAACGCGGATATCTCAATCATCAAGCGATGACGATGTCTCTACAGGCACGTATTGAAGAGCCTGGTCATGATGTCCGCATAGGCCGACAATAAAGACAGGAGGGGTTGTCTGCGAGGCCTCATCGGGTGATGATTGCGTGAGGATCTTTTTCGATCGAGCGGCGACTCTCATTCATATCGAACCGTCCGAGGTGTTTGCTGATCTCTGTGAACGGTTTCAGTCTTGCTGCGTTGCACGATATCGATGAGAACGAACGGTTCATTTTGGAGACGTATCGAGCGTCAGGAAGCGGAGACACCTTAACGATTGCCGAGGAGATGGGTTGCTCCGGTCGTCCATCGATTACCAATAACTGGGATGCCCTACATGTATTATGGTTGAAAATCCAAACAAATGCACCGGCCATCATTTTCGGTTTATAGAACAGGAACGAAATATGCGCCGGTGACGTCGCCCTTGTTTGCTTGAGGTTGGTCATCTGAGTAATGAGTCTCTGGGAGTTGGAAATGGGCGTGGCTAACCAAAGTTTTCCCCGATTCAACGACTGGGCGTGGTGGCTCTATGAGCATGCTCCCGCCGGCTTGGACGATGCAGCCAAGAGATGTGCCCCATGGGTTTTGCCATGGATTGCGCTTCGCATACCTGTCGCTATTCTGCGAGGGCCACCAAGAAATTCCGAGCGATCGGGAATTATCGTAGTGGCGGGACTTCAACCCTGGGCCGATTACCTGCCGCGTCGCTTCTTTGCATGTGCGCCTCGGCGAGAGGTCGTTGGATCCGTGCCTGTGTGGGCCCTTCCTTCGTTCCTAAAACGTTTGGCTGTTGATGCGGACATTATTGTCGCGCGCATCGATCGTGTCTCTGCCCGCCTCTTTTTTGAAGACGGTTACCTTGTGGTTCCCGAAAGCATCGGCTGCCGACTATCGCTGCCGGTCGATCTTGACAAGCTTGCACAGGCCAGCCGCAGCGTAAAGGAAGATTTGGGTATGCTCCGGCGTGAGGGTTTCACGATGGAGGTCTCACATAGGGAGGCAGACTGCGAGGCGTTTTACTCCTCGATGTATCTTCCCTTCGTCCAGAAGCGGCACGGAGAGTTCGCCGTGATCCATAAGGTGCATCAGCTCCGTCGAAAGTTTCGTCGTGGGGGACTCATCTGGCTGCGGCGGGGCGACCAACGCATTGCCGCGGCGCTGTTTGAGCGGGAGGGTGAGGTCTTCCGTGGAGTGGCTTTGGGCACAGCTGGGGGCGACCTCTCGCTGATGAAGCAGGGAGCCCTTGCGGCACTCTACATTTTCGAAATCAAGTGCGCCCAAGAGGGTAGATGTACAAGCATTGACTTCGGTGGCACCCCGCCGATTCTCAATGACGGACTTCTTCGCTTCAAGAGGAAGTGGGGAGTCCAGCTCATGGATGAACACCAGACTCCTTATGACTACCTGGTCCGGTGGGAGCGACCGAATGAGCAGGTCCTCAACTTCCTTGCTGACGTGCCGTTGATTTTCAGAAACCACGGTCACCTGGCGGGGCTGTCCGCCATCAGGCTCAATGACGTAGCCCACGCGGACCAAGCGTCTATGATGCATCGCTCGTTGTGGATGGCAGGCCTGCAGCGACTCTTTGTGGCGGTGCCAACCGGATATGGTTCACAGGGGGTGGGTGCGCTTCCTGGACAGGAGAGGGGCGGGATACCTCATGTTGGTGGGATGGAATTCTGCAATTTTGAAAGGATTCTTCCGATGTTAGGTGGGAATCAGCCGACATCGTCAGAATCGCATTGGAATCGCGAGGCGGACAAAAAGAATATGAGGTGATTGATGTTTTCGGAATATCGCGCAATTTTCAAAAAACGAGGCCATCTATATCATCAAGCAATGACCCTGTACCCGGGCGCTCGTGCAGAAGAATTCTTTCATATCGTCCGTATGGCCGACATGAAAGACGGAGATATCGTTTGTGATATTCCTTCCGGCGGAGGGTACTTAAGGCACTTCGTGGATCGGACTACGACTCTTTGCCATATCGAAACCTCAGAGGTGTTTGCCGCTCTATGCAGAGCGAATGGCGTGCCCCACGTGTTGCTTTCAACTCTGGAGGATATTCCTGTCGAGACCGGGGCGGTGGATAAAATTATCAGCCTCGCGGCATTGCACCATGTCGATGAAAAGAACCGGTTCTTCTCAGAGGCCTATCGAATGCTAAGAAAGGGAGGGACGCTTACCATTGCTGACGTGCAAACGGGGTCAGCCGTTTCCGAATTTTTGGACGGTTTTGTCAACGAACACAATACAATGGGACACAAAGGGACTTATATTTCCGCCGAAACTCAAGATGAAATCGAAGGATGGGGATTTACTATGAGGGAGTCTTCGTTGATCCCCTTTCACTGGGATTTTGATTCTCCCCAGGCCATGGGACGATTTTCTCAACTGTTGTTCGGGATCGATAAAGCAGATTCTGCCCAGGTCGTAGAGGGTATCCGAAAGCACCTGGGCTATGATCTCGGCAGCAACGGGTGTCATATGAATTGGGAGCTGTTATTCCTCAATGCAAAAAAGCTCTAGACAGCAATCGGGTCCAGCGATATGGGATACCTGGTAAACGGGTAATAGCTCGGCTAGTGGGTGCTGCGAACGAGTGGAAAGATCTTCTTAAATCAATGTCTGATCTTTGATGATTCATGTGAACATGCAGTTTGGAATTTATCCTATAAGCCATGGGCAAGAAACGCCCAAACGGTTCTTGCGAGAGCAAGGTTTCAGCACTTATCAAGATTTCCTGCACGCTTTCTCACCGGCCACTTCATGGTTGTTCGAGGATTAAAGTCTTGAAAGGGATTTTCGATGGCATCTTTACCCAGGGGAAGTGACTGCGTTGATGTGCATCGAGAGTTAAGGGATGACAACCAACTCGTCTGCACGGTCGCTCGAGGTTCCGAAGTCATGGGTTATGTCGTCGTTGATTCGACCGTAGGTGGCATCTCGCGAGGGGGGCTTCGGATGTCTACCAATGTGAGCGAAGCAGAAGTTCGTGGTCTGGCCCGTACGATGACGCTCAAGTGCGGCTTCTTAAGACAACCACAAGGCGGCGCGAAGGCAGGCGTGCGTTTCAACCCTGAGGCCCCGCTCGCCGAACGCCGGCAGCACTTGGAAGCGTTTGGGAGAGCGATCGCTCCGCTTCTGATCAACCGCATCTTTATTCCTGGCCCTGATATGGGTACGAATGACACAGATATCCGCGCGATGCTCGATGCGGTTGGAGTGAAGCTCAAGTGGCGGGAATTGCGCGACACGCAATCGGGGCAGTACACCGCCGCGACCGTGTTCATCGGTGCCAAGCTGGCGATTCAGCATCTCGGCTTGACGCTCCCTCGCTGTACGGTAGCCATTGAAGGCTTCGGCAAGGTGGGGAGTGCCTTGGCCAGCCTGTTGGACGAAGCCAATGCCAAGGTGGTGGCAATCTCCACCGAGAGGGGAGGAATTACGAACCGGCATGGTCTGAATGTGAGACAGCTCAACCAGCTCGCCGACCGGTACGGCAGCCGCGTGGTGGATTATTATGCAGATGCCGAACGCATTCCCTGCGCTGAATTGCTTGAGTTGCCCGTGGATCTGCTCTGCCCTTGTGCGACCCATCATAGTCTACATGCTGACAATGCTCCTCGTGTGCTCGCGCGCCTCATCTGCCCCGGAGCCAATAATCCAGTGACGGCGGAGGCCGAGAAAATTCTGTTTGAACGGGGACTTGTATACCTTCCCGATTTCGTCGCCAACTGTGGCGGGATACTCGGTAGTACGATGGCCTTCGCGTCGATGAAAAGGGAGCAGATCGTCTCGGCCATGGAACGTTATCTCGGCGATCGAGTCGCCTGGTTGCTGAAGGAGGCGACACTCAGGCAGGTATCTCCGCGCGAGATTGCCGAACCGTTTGCGAGACAACGCTTTGAGGAAATTCAACGAACCGCTGTCAACCCGTCGCTGCGCGGAAAGCTCATCGCCGTCGGGGTAGAGCTCTATACTCAGGGTTGGGTCCCTGGTGCTCTTGTGGCGGCTCTGGCGCAACCGTACTTTGCAAAGAGGCTGGCTTGATTGGCGTGTGGATGATGACGGTGTGCCAAGGGAATGCGGTCCTCCGCCGGTGTTCTGCGATATTTTCCGACTTTCGGCGCCGTGCCCGGCACGGGGGCAAATTTTTTACACCTCCATTATTGGGAATACTTGTATAGACAGACAAAAGACCGCACTTAGGCTCAAAGCGGTTTTGGGTGGCGTCCTTTATAAAGGCTCATGAAAGAAAAGGCGAAGGTGAATAAAGTGGACGATCGACAAGTTCTTGCCCGTGATATGGGCCAGGGAAAGACTCCCCTTCTTTCCGTGATTCTGGCGACTCCAGTGGGGTACGGCACCATCAGAAAAACCGTTTCGCACCTTCGGTCTCAAACCGCCCGCTTGTCATTGGAATTGGTGGTCGTGGCGCCTTCGAAGGCACTGTTGGGCTTGGAAGTGGATCAATTGAACGAGTTTGCCGGTTTTCAGGTGGTCGAGATCAAGAGATTTCAGTCCATTGGACAGGCAAACGCTGCAGGAATTCGTCAAGCGGTAGCCCCGATTGTGGCATTGGCTGAGGACCATTGTTTCCCTGATCCGCAATGGGCGGAGAACCTTATTTCCGCGCATCAGGGCCCCTGGGCTGCCGTGGGACCCGGCGTCAGAAATGCCAATCCCAATACTGCCGTGAGTTGGGCAGATCTGTTCATTGGCTACGGTCCCTGGCTGACACCTGCTCCTTCCAGGGAAGCGGAATTTTTGCCAGGGCATAATACCAGTTACAAACGAGAGATTTTGCTTGGCTATGGAGATCAACTGGATGCCATGATGGAAGCGGAAACGGTCCTCCACTGGGATCTTCGTGAAAAGGGGCATCGATTACATATGGAGTCGACGGCGAGCGTCGCCCATACAAATTTTTCTCTATGGTCCTCCTGGGTCCCAGCCCAGTTCTATAACGGCCGTCTCTTCGCCGGAGCCAGAGCCCGGCAAAAGCCTCTGTCATGGCGCATTATGTTTGCTCTGGGGTCGCCTCTTATTCCAATTGTCCGGCTTTGGCGAATTTGGGCTGGGCTCCCTTCTCAGGGTTTAAAGATTCAATTTCTATCCTGTCTTCATGCCTTGATGACTGGTTTAGCGATTGATGGAATGGGCCAAATGGTTGGCTATGCGTTAGGGACAGGGAATGCCCTGGACAAGGTAGCCAGGTTTGAGGTTGATCGGTTCAAGCACATCCGAGAGCAGGATCGTTTGGAAATTCTGGGGTTTTAAAACAGTGTGGAGGATGCATGAAATCCGGTGAAAAGCTGCCAGTCAGAATAGGAATGGTCGGTTGTGGGCGGGCCACGACGGTGCTTCACCTGCCGGCATTACAATTTGTGCCTGGTGCAAAGGTGGTGGCGTTAGCCGATCCCAATCCAGAGGCACTTCACCGCGCCTCCAACCAACTCGCGGTAGAACAGTGTGTTTCTGACTATCGAGCCTTACTTGAGAACCGGACAATTGAAGCGATCGCCATTTGTGCCCCGGTGCAGTTCCATGTTGAGATCGCCCTGGCAGCATTGGATGCTGGCAAGCACCTCTTTATCGAGAAACCACTGAGCTTGACCCTTGAGGAATGTGATCGACTTATTGATCGGGCTGCAGGGTTACCTCTGCAAATCATGTTGGGCTTTAACACTCGTTGGCATCGGTTAACCCGACAGGCCAGGACTTTGTTTCAGCACGGTGCTGTTGGGCCCCTTGAAGTTGTTCGCAGCAATCTGTTGACGAATTACAATAAAGATCTCCCCGAGTGGAGAAAGAGACGACTCTCAGGCGGGGGGGTTCTGCTTGAGATGGCGATGCATCATTTCGATCTCTGGAAGTATGTATTAGATGAAGAGGTGGAAGAAATCAGTGCCCACAGCCGGTCGGGAACCTGGGAGGATGAATCGGCGACGGTCACCGCTCGCTTGGGTTGCGGCGCTCTTGCTTCGGCGACATTCTCCGAATGTGCAACTCAAACTAACAGTATGGAGATTTATGGACGAGATGGATCGCTAGGGATTGACTTTTATCGCTTTGATGGGTTGCAAACCTCCACAACATCCGAAAATTCGGGAAATATCCAAGCACGAATCAGAGGTTTGAGGAAGTTTGTCAAAGAATTCCCCGAAGCGATCGCCACGAATCGGCAGGGCGGAGAATGGCGCCGATCTTACATAGAAGAATGGCGACATTTTATCGGCTCAGTCCGTGGGGGTGGCCGGATCGAATGCGGTTTAGAAGATGGACGACGAGCCTTGGCTGTGGCCTTGGCCGGGTTGGAGTCTGCAGCCACGGGAAAAGCGGTGACGGTTGCCAAGAGATAGCACGGTATTGAAGTCCGAAGGTCTGGTCAGTTTAACAAGCTGGTTCATTGCCTACTGCAAGGATATTCGCAGATTTTATGGCACCTTGTTTCAAAGAAATCCTCGCGTATGCCCTTAGATCCGGTCACGCAACCTGGCAGCCAGTTCCTTTCGAAATTCTGACAACATCCGGGACACGTCGTAGGCCTTTACTGCATGCGCGGGCGTGTTTTCTCATCATCCGTAGGTTATAGAAGAGATGCTTCAATGAACAGCCATGCCACGTGTTACTCTTCATCTCGTGGCCATGCCGTTGCGAACTGAGAATTATCCAGATGATTGCTTCGAAACAACCGGTCGGCCAGAAACTTGCCGTCACGTTCTGCTATCGGGGTTTTGCTGCGAGATATGGGACTCCTCCTCGTGTAGTGGTTTCGATTCTTGAAAAGGCCGGGCATCAGGTAAGGCAGATCAAAGATGGGCCATTGGATCTTGCACCCGATAGTGTCCTGTGGGTCTGGGGAAATACGAATTGGTATCCTGGACTTTTTGCGCAACTCACCGCCATCAATCAAGCGCAAAGGCTTCTGGTTATACTCTGGCACACGGAACCTCTCCCGCCTCCCAGCTCGGCTGGTTTGCCATGGCCGCGATTGAACTGGTGGGAGACGGCAAAGCTCATCCTTCGCAGTTCCGAAGTGACGGATGTCTACACGAATTATTTTGTGTTGCGTCGTTGGGTGAGGAATGGGCTTCCGGATTTCCCTGTGGCTGCGACATTAGAGCGCAGGGGATTTCTTTCTGAGCGAGGCATAGAGGCCGATTGGGTTCCCCTTGGATACGAGCCTTCATGTGGACAGGACTTGGACCTGCCCAGGGATATCGACGTGCTGTTCCTTGGAGCCCAGGATGTCCCCCGCCGGAATCGTCTCTTGGAGCGCCTGCGGAAACGCGGAATTCGGATACATGTAGTTGGAAGTTATACTAGTCAAGGTTGTTGGGGGAAGGATAGGACTGAATTACTGAATCGGACGAAAATACTTCTCAACCTGTCCAGAACACCTGGAGAGTTTCCGGATCTCCCCTTGATCCTGGGGATGGCGAACAAGGCACTGGTTGTATCCGAACCGATATACCGCCCAGACCCTTTTGTGCCCGGACAACATTTTATCAGCGCCTCGATAGAGGAGATGCCTGAAAAGATTCGGTACTATCTGACTCATGATGAGGTGCGTGCTTCAATCAGCGAACGGGCTCATGAACTGATCACTCAGGAGCTGACAATGGAACGATCGGTAAGCCAGATCGTTGATCTCATATCCAATGCCACCGCGCACTCATGAAGACGGCTGAACCTATTTTTTCGATCGTGATTCCGACCTACAATAGGCCGAAGCAACTTGCTGCCTGCTTACAGGCCTGTTCCCAACTCGACTATCCATATGACCGGTTCGAGATCATTGTCGTGGATGATGGGAGCCAGGTTCCCGTTGAAGTGCTAAACAATGACGGGTCCAATCTGCCGAATACCATCTGTCTGCGTCAATTCAATACCGGTCCTGCTTCAGCTCGCAATATGGGGGCGCAGCATGCACGGGGGGACATTCTGGCTTTTACGGATGATGACTGTGCACCAACGCAACAGTGGTTAAGGGAGCTTGCCCAATCATTTAATGATGTTCCAGCAGGACTTGTTGGTGGCCGGACTGTTAATGGGCTGGTCGATAATATTTATTCGACCGCCAGCCAAATGATCGTGGATGAGGCCTATGCGTTTTTTCTCAGCCGTGATAGTGATCTCAGGTTTTTCGCGTCGAACAATATGGCGGTTGCTACCAGGCTTTTTCATAAAATCGGAGGGTTCGATTCATCCTTCCGTACTTCCGAAGATCGCGAATTTTGTGACCGGTGGATACGGCAAGGACACCCCCTTGTGTATACTACCAAGGCCATTGTCCATCATTATCACCAACTCACCTTGACAGCATTTTGTCGGCAACACTTTTCCTATGGACGTGGGGCATTTCAGTTTCATCGTACGCGGGCAGGTTGCGGTCGCAGTCTCTCGAAGCCTGATCCAGGGTTTTATGCCTCGGTATTCCGCCGCGCCCTCTCATGGAAGCCACTCCGCATGGCCGGCTTGCTGGGGTTGTGGCAGATGGCGAATCTGGCAGGATTTTTATGGCAAGCCGCTCATCATACACCTGTATTTACCAATAGTGCCTCGTGTGAGTAAGACCAGGCCATTGAAAACCAATCACGGGGCGGTCATCCATCGTCATGATCCAGGAACGACAAGCAACAGATGACAAACAAGCTACCCTATCGGGCATCGTGGATTCGAACTATACGGCGGGGGAATTTATAGGCTACATGGCTGGGCCTGGCCAAAGTCCGCGACGGTTGTCCTAAAGTTAAGAATGCAGCATCAATGCCAAAACGATTGAAAAGAACTCTTGTTTATGTTGGGTATCTGCTTCTCGTGACCTTACCCCTCTTGGAAATTGGGGTCAGGATCTGGGGGTATTCGGAGCATCATATTCATGATCCGATCTATACGTCATTTGAGCCGAGCGAGGACATTCCCTACATACATAAACCTAATCTTATGCAAGCCCGAGCCCGAGGGCTTGTTGTCATTAACACGGATAGCCTGGGTTTGCGTTCGAAAATCTCCGGGATGGTCTATGGCAACAAACAACCACAGGAATATCGTATTGCGATCGTCGGTGATTCCGTCACGTTTGGGGAAGGTGTTCCCAATACTGAAGAAACTTTCACGAAAGTTCTGGAACATATTCTTAATCAACAACAGAATCTCTTGACCGTGAAAGTGTTTAATTTCGGTGTATCGGCCTATAGCGTGAAACAGATGGCTGCCATGCTACAACACCGTATGGTGGATATTCAGCCGGAACTGGTTGTTATGGCAATCATTCCGCCTGATCTGAATCTCGACCGGACCCCCACCATTGATTCAACTGGTTACCTGGTTGGTCAAAAGATCGCAAGTCTTCTTGATTCTCCGGTTGGAGAGGCCTTAAGAGGAATTCGCATTCTGTATGTGCTCAGGGATATCGGCTCACGCTGGAGTTCCCCACCTCAATACATTGACGCACTGCTTTCACGCGGCGAGATTCCTGACTCCTACCGTTACATTCGACAGTTCAAGGAGACAGCGAATCAATATGGACTTTCACCCTTGATTGCGCTCCTTCCACGAATGGAGGAAAATGCCTGGGGTCCTCTTCCTGACAGACTGACACAAGACGGTATCAGGCATCTTGATTTGTCATTCCTAAGTAAAGAATTTACCACTGAAGAGTATATGGCCAGCCGGTTTGACCGGCATCCTTCCCCTGCGGTTCATCGTCGAATCGGGGAAGCATTAGCCCTGTATGTGGAACACCAACCAGAGTTTCTCCAGTGAGTCCCTTGTCGTCCCAACCAGGCCGTCATCTTGTTGATGGGACAGTCCGAGTCTTTCTCGCCGGGCTCCTGTTTCCGCTTACCGGACTCATTACCGCAGGGTTCCTTACCCGAAGACTTGGAACGGATGGCTATGGCTTATTGGTACTCTCCGCAACGTTGTTTGGATGGGTGGAGCTCGGGATCAACTCATTTTTTGCTCGTCCAGCGATTAAGTTTATTGGGGAAGCGAAAAACTGGCTTCCAGTTGGTAGCACCGTCATCCGGTTGCAATTCGTTGCAGGGGTTGGCGGAGGGGTGTTACTAGGACTGCTATCGTTTCCTCTTGCCTGGCTGCTCGACGAACCGCTGCTCGCGCCGTATCTCGCCCTCTATGCCCTCCACATTCCAATCAGTAGCCTGGCTCAAGCCCACCAGTGCATCCTCGTGGGAATTGGTAGTTTTCGGCAGAAAGCCGTGACCAATGCTTACCGTTGGATTGCCAGGCTGCTGTTGATTCTGTTCCTGGTCGAAATGGGCATGTCTGTTCCTGGCGCGATACTTGGAAGCCTTGGGGCAGCTCTTGTCGAACTCGCTATCAGCCGTCGATATGTCAGGCCTCCCCTCTTTGGCAAGATAACCATTCCCACTCGCCCATTTTATGACTTCGGGATTCTCCTGTGTGTTTCATCCATATTGTTCCTTATTTTTTCTAGCATGGGCTTAGTTATGCTGAAAATTCTTGGCGGTACACTGGAGCAGGCAGGAATCTATGGTGCGGCTCAGAATTTGTCGATCATTCCCGGTCTGTTTGGGGCGTCGTTTTCCCCGCTGTTGCTCTCGACGGTGAGCCGTCTGCTTTTTGAGGGAAAAACTGATCAGGCAAAAAACATGGGATTTGGTGCAATGAGAATGGTTGTGGGTTTATTCCCGTTTGGAGCCCTCATTGCGGGCGCTGCTCCTGAGATTGTCATATTGGTGTTTGGCCAGTCTTTCGAGCTTGCTGGTCCAATCCTGGGGGTCTTGATTATGGGAGCCATCGCGTTTGTGATGGTCTCAATAGCCGTGGTCATTGCGACGGCTTCAGGTGCTCCACTATTCACCTTATATTTAAGTATCCCGCTGGTCTTGCTGGTGGTGATCGGAAACTTGGTGATGATTCCCAGATTCGGTGCCCTTGGCGCTGCCATGGTGACAGCCCTGTGTCAGGGAATTGGCGCCTTGGCTTCCCTATTTGCGATCTACCGGCTTTGGGCGATTTCCCCACCAATTGGTACATTGTGGCGTAGTGCCGTCATCAGCGTAATGGCCTATACCCTGGCATCGGTATGGCCAACCGCTGGTTTTTTGCTTGTGATTAAAATTGGGTCTATCGGAGTGGTGATTATTCTGGCGTATCTGGTCTTGCGGGAATTCAGTTCCGACGAAATTGCACTCGCCCGTTCGTTTGTAAGACGAAGAACGGTACCTATCGAACAAC
>JBATLR010000076.1:0-4523 GCA_049289415.1 Nitrospirales bacterium | reverse complement strand
GGGTCCAGGATCCTTCCCAGGTGACCTTCATGATGCCGGGCCGCTCCGGACTAGTGCAGCTTGCCGGAAAGTCATATTTGGCTGCGCCTTTGGGGGTGCTGAGAAATTTTGGCGCCCCGGTCATAACCGGCTTCGAGCAGTTGACCGGGACCGTCGGCTCAGCTGGAGTCGAAGTGGCGCCAAATGGTTTGCAGCCGGTCCCGAAGCTGATAATCGTGCAAAGTACCCCACCGATAGTTGCTTCCGCGGGGATGGGCGTTCCAGAGACCGCGAGTAGAAGCATGAGCCCCACGGTGAGTATCTTCTCTCCGTGGGTCGTTGATCGGTCGCATTGGCCTAATCGGTCTTTCTCGTTCTGTGCATCTTCCATGGTGGTCCTCCTAGAATTTAATATGGGAAGTATTCGTTCTTTCTTTCTGATTTGATATGTCCTGCTCTTTGCGAGAGAAGGCTGAGCGATGTTTCCTTCCAGACGTCGACGACAGAGCTGATCGATTCAGTCGCCAGTCCACCCTGGAGTTCCCTTCCTCTTGCACCGGTGCTGGTGATTTGCTAATCCCGCACTAATTTTGACGTCTCGTCCTTTCTTCCGTGGTGTGGGTATTTCCGTGGAATGCGCACGTCGTTGGTCGTGCCTTCTCGTGACGGTGACAGGAACGAAGCCCCGTTCTTGAGGGTCATTACCATTTGATTCGGATCTCTTCATAGGCGGCAGACACGCCTCTCGTGGACGTACCACACGAGACAAACCGATATGGTTATTCAAAATGGCATGCAGCATGTTATTCCTATCTCCTTAGGGCACGGGAATCCCGGGTGTTTCCGGTGTCGATGATAGCGCGCAAGGAACAGGAAGCCAGCGAGGACCCGTCGGCACGGGGTTCCGTTGACAGGGTGGATGCGCTTCTGACGCCGGTTGCTCTGAGGTCTGGATGATGGCGTCTTTGAGGATTGTATCGGGGAGCGTCGCTACCATGCCGGGACTGTGAGACTTCACTCCAGAGGTGGATCCAATTGCGTCCAAGCGCTTGCCATCAGGTGTCAAAAGCACGAGGTGCTGTTCGTCATTCGACGGACCCGGTATCACCAGCGCCATCGGCTGTTGAATCGCCTCCCTGTGTGTGCCCGGAATCGCGGGTAACAACACGGTTGATTGTCCCTCTCTTGCCAGACTCAGTTGCAGGTCAAGCACCGGCTCGATTTCATAAACGCCTGCCGCGATCAGGGTGTCTTCCCCATTGCCGGAAATAAAGTGCAGCGGCTGGTCAACGGTGATTGCGACCTGCGGGAACACCGGCTCATTGTCCGAGGGTGTGCCCTCAAATTCCAAAGAAGAAGAGGTGACCTCTGGCGATGAATCTTGTGGGTCCTGGCTTTCTGACTGGGCCTGTTCAGGTGCATCAGTCCCGCGGGAGAAAAGTCGTAGATTGGTGCGTGGCTGCTCGATGAGGCCGGGCCTCTGAGGTATGGTCTGAGGCTGTATGGTCATGGCCTGAGTCTGTCGGCGTTGAGTGTTCATGGCCTCGGATTGCTTGGGTGGGATCTTCATTGCCTGAATATTTTCATTTCGATTTTTCACACTCAACGACGCTGGCGAGTTCGCGCGTTGGTAGTTCTTGACTAGCTGTTGTCGAAGGGAAGTGGATAGGCTCTTTGCGGTCCGGGGAAAGCTCTGCCTATCGATATTGGGGAAGGCCTCTCGCAGATCGTCCGGCACGTATCCGCCAAATCGGCGGCACGTGCCGCCCTGAAGCCATGGGTCTTCGGTGCAGCTGGCCGTCCAATACATGATAATTTTTCCACCTGGGTCCCGACCCGGGATGAACGGCTCGTATCCCGTGATGGTGAGAGTTTCGGATGCGTTTGGACGGTCCCGTCGAGTCTCAGACGGCGTCCAGGACCCTTCCCAGGTGATCTTCATGATGCCGGGCCGGGCCGGACTGTTGCAGTTCGCCGAGAAGGGATATTTGGCTGCGCCTTTGGGGTCGTTGAGAAATCGCGGTGCCACGGTCATAACCGGTTTCGAGCAGTTGACAGGGACCGTCGGTGCAGCCGAGGGGTTGGGTGGTAAGAGCTTATGGCCAACGTTATTACATTCCGAGGATCCTAGGGTGAAAATGTTGCAGATCACTTCAAAGCCATCTCCCTTCGCGGGGATGGGCGCTCCTGGGACGGCTAGCATCAGCGTGAGCACCATGATGAGGATCTTCCATCGCTCTCGTTGGCCGGTTCGGTCTTTCCTGCTCCGTTCATTGCGCATAGGTTGCCTCCCAGATTTTACTGTGTGAGTTACTTGCTTTTTTCCCTGATTTGATATGTCCTGCCCCTCTGCAGGGTGTGTATTTCCAAGTGAAAAGGAACGTTGTTGAAAGAATATGTACTGTGGTTGACCCCCAGGCCTGCATGACAATGAACACCTGCGGAGGTGGGCCTGGACAGTGGAATCACCTTCTACAAAAAGATAGAACGATTGCGGTTTATGAATCCGGTGGATGTTCTGGAAAGGAGAGAAAAGTAAGAAGGAAGGAAAGGGGCTGTGGGGAAAAAATCGACAGGGAACTTGGACTAACGTCCAGGTCGGACCTCGAGCCTTGAATTGCATCTGGCAAGCCGAGGGATCACACTCGTGACGGCACCGGTCCCAGGGGGGATTCTGGTTAGGGTTTTTTATCCCGTGAGGACAAGAAGAAACATTACTCAGTTGGGATGTCATCCATTTCCCCATGCCCCGAAACCTGTGTTCGGAGGCTCAACATATTTTTGCTGTGTTGCAACACTAAGTCGAAAGAAATTAAGAAAAGGTTTAAAAAGTTGGAAGTGCAAGCAAAAGGGAAGTGCTTACTTGAGAATGCCAGGGGGAGCAACGAGAATCGGGTTAACCGTTCAGGGAGATTGCATCCGTGACGGTATTTCCCGAAGGGACCGAGAGGGAGGAGGGAGAACTCTGCTGGCATACGAAAGTTTCCTCGTAAACGGTAATCCCTCCATGGATAGTGGCTGAAAGACGGTACTCCGAATCAATAATAACCGCAAGATCCTCCGTCTGGCCGTTGGAATTTCGCAGTTGATTTTAATTGCAGTGAGAGTCGCAGGAGTGGATGAAGGTTTTTGGAGGCATTTTCTGTGGAATATAGGGTTTTATGGAAAAACAACTCTGCCACCTCAGCCGGAAGGAGGATGTTTTTTCCCCTCCGGCTGGTATTGGACCTGACCGAACAGAACGTTACCGAGGGCTGTCGTATTAACGGGGTTTGGATAGGCGAATGCCTACTCCACCTTTAAGCGCAATATCGACAGGCGAGGCGCTCTTTCCCGCGCCAACACTGACCGCAAATCCTTGAAAATGATCCAAAAAGAATTTGGCAGAGGTCAAATCCCATTTCGGCTTAAAGGGCGCTTCGAATCGAAGTGGAAAATCAAAAAAGACGTCCAGTCCGGCATCCATGACTTTTGCCAGCTTGGGATGGGGGAAGGGAAAACCCACTCCGGCGCCCAGGAACCATCCCCCGACGGTATCCGGATTGACTCGGGGGAAGATTCCAATTGAAACTCCCCCGCCGCCGCCTATATTGGTTTTGACCATGGCAGCCAGATCCAGGTACCAGTGGGGCTGGTTCACAAAATCAAATGCATAACTGACACCCAATTCGCCTCCTCCAATTTTTGCCAAATTTCCTCCGATGCCGATGTTTGCTGAGGCCACGGACCCTCGAGAACGGACACCGGAACTATTCGCGTTTTGTGATTCGTTCAAAGCAGCCCGTAACGGAGCTCCCACCATCTTCTGAAATGTGTCTTGGACTGTGGCCGCAGGTTTTTCGCACATCCGGTTTGGATCCATCATCTGGTTGACTGCTTGGGCATTCTGGGGATCAGTGAGTCTCAATCCGGCGGTAATGGCCTGTTGAATGGCCGGTCCCTGTTGTTGTTTGATGGTGTTGATGGCTTGGCGAAGGGCTGCTTGCGCTTTATCCATCTGCAGGGCCTTGGCCAATTCTCCAATTATTGGCCCTAAAATTTTGGCTTGAACTTCTGCCGCAATACGTGTAGCTGTGAGTCCGGCCTTGCAGACGGCTTTGGCGGCGATCAGGGCACCTTGCGCGGCTTGTCTGGCCAGCCATTCAGCCTTTTTCTTGGCTTCCAATGCCGTTTTTTGAGCGAACTGTCCTGCGCTCTGTCCGGTTTGTTGGATGCCTTTCCCGATTTGCTGGGTTGCGCGCTTCGCTCCCTGTCCAACCCGATTCACGGTGCTTTTCGCGCGATTCACGGTTCCCTTCGCCCCCTTGGCAATATTTTGAAAGAGTCCCCGTTGTTGAATGCCGCTATAGGTTCCTAAAGCCTGCAAGCTTTCTCCGGTAGGCGCCATCAGGACGATATAATGCAGGTCGGCTTCTTCTTCGGCATCACCTGGTAAAGACAGAGCTACGGGGGTGTCCAGAGCTCCATCATTTGTGTCTTGTTGAGCTTCCAAAATGAGGCCCTCCTCGTTTTCAGGAGTCATTAACCGAATCCCTTCTCCCGCA
>JBATLR010000075.1:0-2262 GCA_049289415.1 Nitrospirales bacterium | reverse complement strand
GCCGACCACCGGGACGTATGATGTCTATGCCCGGTGGGCGGCCGATGCGGGCAACGCCACAAACGCCTCCTATACCGTACACTATGGGGGCGGCACCACGGCGGTGCCGATGAACCAGACCCAAAACGGCGGGCAATGGAATCTCCTCGGCACCTTTACCTTGAATCCCGCGTTGAATCCCATGGTGGAACTCTCCGATCAGGCCAATGGGCGGGTAGTGGCCGATGCGGTGATGGTGGTGGCCAGTGGCGTGAGCACCGATCACGTCACCTATACGCCCACGCTGACCACAGCAGGAACGGTGGACATCTATGCCAAATGGACGGAAAGTGCCACGCGCGCGCAAGCGGTGACCTACACCGTTCAGCATGCCGGTGGAGCAACTGAGATAATGGTGAATCAACAACAACCCAGTGCGGGGTGGTTTCGGTTAGGGGCCTTTGCGATGTCGCCAGGACAGAATCATCATGTAGAAGTGGCAGGCGCGTTAGAAGGCGTGACGGTGGCGGATGCGATGCGGTTTGTGTCGGCAGGGACCTCAGCGCCGGGAATCAACTATGTCCATACCGATCATTTGGGCACCCCGCAAAAGATGACCGATGCCACCAAAGCCATTGTCTGGGATGCAGTCTATACGCCGTTCGGGCAAGTGCATAGCATCACCGGCACGGCGACCAACAATCAGCGGTTTCCCAGCCAGTACGCTTATGCCGAGACGGGCTACTCGTATAACTATTTCCGCGACTATGAGCCGACGACGGGGCGGTATGTGCAGAGTGATCCGATCGGATTGCGGGGAGGTTTGAATACCTATGGGTATGTTTATGGGAATCCTTTGCGTTTTTTTGATCCTTGGGGATTAATAACTGTTTGTCGATATCCAGGTTTCCCTCCACATATAGGTGCTGGCGCCTATTCATCTGACACCTATGGAAAAAGAACCAAAGGAACCAGTTTTTTTGGAAAGATTGCTCTTGGAAAGGATGTTCCTGGTGAGGTTTCGAAAGACCCAGGGGAAAAACAATGTGTAGACCTTGGGACTAATCCTGAAGATAATCAGAAATTTCAAGAGTATCTTGACAAAGAAATTGCAGATAAAGATCCCTATAACGTCTTTGAACAGAGTTGTGTGGATTTTGTTCGAGATGGTTTAAGAGAAGTACTTGGAATGGAATTGAGTGATACCAATTTTCCACGAACACTGTTTGATGAAATTGTAATTCAATCGGCCCCTCGATGATGAGAACCAACATTGAGGCTCCTTGGTAAAATCTTTTGAGTCATTATGAAAAAACCATTCGATTATATCATCTTCATTTTATTGGTAGTTGCAGGGGTTAGCGTTATCTTTTTTTCGCCGTTCTACTTTCCGGGATTCACGGAGCGCCAAACCGCCGAACTGTTTATTGAACCCCAAAATAAGAGAATTCGGGAAGGAGCTCATATCAAGGCCAACTGGCACGGAAGTGATCTGTTTGATGATGTCCGTCTATTAACCAATGATTTTTTAAAAAAGGAGACGTATGATTTTAAAGCACTTGCCCATTTTTTAAATGAAATCGATACGACTGCTCTGCTTAATGAAGCTTCTCAATTATATTCCCAAGAAGACTTGGCCCAGAAACTTTTGGGAGCCTTACTGTTGTCGAAATCAAAAGAAAAACATCAATACCCTGACCTCTTTCCTTTTTTGGACCGTATTGTAAGAAGAACCTATCCTGGATTAGATCAAAATTTATTCCGATTAAATGACTACTTTTCAGAGGGGGCCAGATTAGCAGTGGGGAATTTGGGTGGGGAGAAAAGTTTTGAGTTGCTTGTGGAGGTATTGAACGAATCTCCTGTTCCGTCCTCCCGCCATGAGGCAGCCTGTCAAGCTTTAGCCGAAATGCAAGACCGGCGGGCTATCCCAATTTTACACAAAAAGATGGTCGACCCTGAATTTCATACCTTATTAGCAGCATACCAGGCATTACTCAAGTTGGGGGACAAACAAGCAGAAGAAATTGCACGTAAAAGGGTATCACTGGGATTAGGTGGTGAGGATACTCTATTGAGAGAAATGCTTTGACTAAGACAGGTGCATTTTAGGCAGGGCACCGCCATTAACAATCAGCAATTTTCCCACCAGCAATTCAAATTAGGGGTCAAAGTTTTTTCGTTAGATTCTTCCGTCGAGGATTGTCTCTGTGGCCGAGGTTCCTTCGGCTTGGGCCTCAGGACAGGCCTTTTGTTACGGCAAAAGGACCCAAAACCACCGGC
>JBATLR010000074.1:0-28178 GCA_049289415.1 Nitrospirales bacterium | reverse complement strand
ACACTGAACTCACAACACCTAATGAGCCGGTAGCGGAGGGAGCCGCTGTCCCATTCAGCAACCATACTGCAGCACTACCATTTGTATGCCGCCAGACAAGATCGGCCTTGCCGTCACCGTCCAGGTCCCCGACTCCCTGGATGGCCCACGCTGTCGACGCAGTCCCGGGGAAGCCAGCGGAAGTCATGGTTACCCCGTTCATCAGCCACACGGCCACCGCGCCGCTCGTGGTATTGCGCCAGATGATATCCGCGTTGCCATCAGCATCCGTATCACCCACCCCCGAGATCTGATACGCTGAACTCACAACACCTAATGAGCCGGTGGCGGAGGGAGCCGCTGTCCCATTCAGCAACCATACCGCAGCACTACCATTCGTGTGCCGCCAGACAAGATCGGCCTTGCCGTCACCGTTTAGGTCCCCGACTCCCTGGATGGCCCACGCTGTCGACGCAGTCCCGGGGAAGCCAGCGGAAATCAGGGTCCCTCCGTTCATCAGCCACACGGCCACCGCGCCACTTGAGGTATTCCGCCAGATGATATCTGCATTGCCATCGGCATCCGTATCACCAACCCCCGCGACTTCCCACGCGGAGCTCACACCGCCTAGAAAAACGGTGGAGGAGGGAGCCGCTGCCCCATTCAGCAACCATACCGCGGCACTGCCATTTGTGTTCCGCCAGACAAGGTCGGCTTTGCCATCCCCATTCAAATCCTGCCCAACCGAACTAGATGATGACTCAATCAGCCGAACCGCGCTGCCATACTTACCAAGGAATTCATTGCCAATGGTTCCATCCCAACTGATAGTAAGCACCACAATACCATCGCCGCCGGAACTCACCTCGCTCCATCGCGCCACATAGCCATTATCATTGTCCGCCGGTAACCGAGTGGAGCTATCCCCAGACCCTGAAAAGATCACACCCCCGGCCTCAGTAGGATTATCGGAGGCGACTGAACTTGTATTCATTCGCCCAGCCGTTCCGGAAAGAGTCACAAGGGAGGCCCGATCCCAAGCGTAATTGTTTCGATGGGCAAAGAAGGTCAGATCATAAGTCTTACTGGGATTAAGCCCGCTAAAGGTTAATACGACCGGATCGTTCACATTTGGATCGTTGTAGGAAAACACACCCTGTCCGCTGACCTTGCCATCAAAAATCGTAAAGGCATCTCCGGTAGTCGGATCTGCCCCTTGAGTGGCCTGCGCAGTGCCATCATATAAGCCCCCCGTCACAGTCAGGGTCACACCGGTATCGAGACCACTGGTGAAATCCTTCAGGAGACCAGTGCTGGGCAAGCCAGAACCCCCATTAGGAGAAGTGATTTTTGTGATATTTGTTTCGAGCTGCCCAGTGCCCCAGGCGAGGTCATTGTAGGCTGTAAAACCTGCCGCAGCGGCCATAGACCCCGTCCCCATAGCCAACATAGCTGTCGCTAGGGATCCCGCTACCCACCATGTTCGACACGTATTCCTATTCATAAATCCGCCTTTCTTTTCTCTCCAGGAATTAGACCATATCTTAAATGGAAGCTGTTCATTTCAATATATCTCCACAAAAGATTCTTCCCGGACAATTGTTAGAACCCACCTAAAGAATATGCATATGACCGCATGCTGCATTGCATTTTTCCCTCTCGAACGTATTGAAATGTCTTGGGGGAGTAAGACCTCAAATTACCCGATTTCATAGAACGCTTCAAGTGTTCTTCCTGTAACCACCTCCTTTGTGTCTCTAAAGAAATTGAGTCGCTTTTCATGGATGGACAACCCCAGAACAAGCAGCAGTCTTACATAATTAAATACTGGTTACCTGATGGAAAATGAAAAGCATCTCGCTTCCCAATTAGTACAGCAAAACATCTGCCACGTTTTGATTTACCAAGATTAGTTCTGTACTTTCCTGCTGTCTCGGTGCGTTTTGTGAGCTCAATCATCATATGGAGCAGTTAGAAAAAGGGCTGTTTTTCGAAAATAGTAAAAGGCCTTGACAGAATTGGATGTCCAGTGGGCTCAGACCTGAAGAAAGGAAAAACATCTTCCAACAGCTGATGTAAAAGGCTTCTAATATAGATAGGTTTTTCGACGACACGGAAATTTTCAATACCCAGTGCCCCGAGTCGAATTGTTGATTATTCGACTATTTGGAGAATTTCAGATCGTTTCAAAAATTTTCCCTTGAAAATTTTCGAATAACCCTAATTTTATTCCTTAGTCTATTATTCATTGCTTAAACACTTAATTAAGTGTTTTCACGGAAAAAAGACAATGCATATATGTTTAGGAAACAATGGGTAAAAATATAATTGGGCCTGGAGTGGGAACCATGAGCAAGGGAATTAAAAAACTCACATCCTTCTCATGCGGTTATTTTTGGACGAAATTGCCAAAATTTCATCAGTGAAAGGGGGCGTGGTTAAAGACAAAGAACACTATATCAAGAATTTTGAGATACCTTTTATTGAAAGACTAAATCACCAGATCAAACCAACCATTCAGGCATGGAATTTCTCCATCGGAATTTTCCAAAACAGAGTAGATCCTTTTTTTTAACCCTCCATGAAGACCGGAAAACGCCTCAAGGGAAGAAAAGCTTTAGACGATTATTGATCACGTAACAACATTGCCTGGGTTAGGGCCTCTAACATTTTCCAAATTATCTCTATATATTTGCTAGCCACGTCTACGCCCAGATTGGTTGCATTTTACCTCCATTTGTGAGTGCGAAAGAACCACACTCGTCCCGACAAGTATCCAAAACAGATAGGAATGGCTTCCGCCGAAGCTGTCCTCGAAAAAAATACGGATCGAAAATCCAAGAACCATGAGAAATACTCCCATCTGAAACCACCGATGTGAGGAAGTCATAGCTTTTGTCCAGTCCTCATAGATGGCAAATCCCACTTTGGCGAGCAACCAAAGAAACAAGACCAACCCTGGTAACCCAGCCCCTGTCACCACCATGAGATACCAGTTATGCGGTTTTTCGGGAATATCGGGAATTCCGAGATTCACAGCTTCCAACTCAACGATATTTTGCCCATGACGCTTTTCTAAAATAGGCACGCCATAACCCACACCAACTATTGGATGTTCCAGAATATCTGCAGCACTAAGATTCCATACTGCTAACCGAGCCTTGATAGTCCAGGGATTGAAGGTTTCACGATGTAGTCCTAATTGACCAAGGACCACTCCAACCGAAAGGAATACCACCATTCCTATCATCAGCAAGCGAAATGCGTGTCGTTTATGGACAAGAAATCCTCCAACAATTATTTGCGTCAGACAGGCTAACCAGACACCACGACTATAGGAAAGCACTAGGGCCAAGAAAGAAAGAAACATGCCACAACCTAACATCACCCGTTTCCATGAACTGGTCACCGCCAAGAATCCCGTGATGAGCAGAGGGAAAACCATCATCACATTGGTACTCAGCCAGGTAAAATCTGCGCCACCTGCTTTTGGAAAACCCGCACGGATCGTGCGATCCAAAAGATTCCCTCCTCGGTCCCAAAAATCAAGAAGGGAATAGGAGTAACAGGCCATGGCCCCTACCAGGAAGACGGGCAGAGCCTTTTTTAGAAAATACTCATTCCGTTGTTCCTGCACAATCAAACAGGTGCCATAGAATACCGCCAACTGTGCTACAATTTTCTGCCATTCCTGCAGACTGATCCAAGGATCAATTGAAAAAGGAATCGTAAAGGCAATCCATCCCACAAAACAGATAAACGGGACAAGAAGCGGAGCATGAATCCAGAGAGGCTTTCGCTCCAATACACAAAGGAGTATTGCCATACCCAGAAGAGGGAAAAAGAAATATTCTTGAATATGAAACAGTCGGGGAGAAAACCCCAAAAGAATAACTACACAAAGCCCCCACCCAAGGGCAAGCCAAAGATCAGAACTGGAGAAAGTCCTCGAAGAAGAGGTGCTGCCAACCTGTCCCACGTCCAAGTCGAAGCTCATTGGATCAATTCATTTGAGACAAGGTAGATCTCGCACAAAAAATCTTTTCAAGCTAACCCTCATTAGTCGCTCACAAGTATACAAAAACACTTGAAACTCTCTTCCCCTACCTGCAGGCGAATGAGCATCCCGCAATCAAAGAACTTCCATGGATGCTTTCTATCACCCGGGATTCTAATCATCTTACAACGACATTCTCCCCTCGAATCAGATTCAAGGCTTGTCCCATCGACTAGAAGTCGTTGCTAAAGACCACGGGAAATCAGATCATGAATATGTATCATGCCAACGACTTTTTCCTGTCGATCAAGGACGGGAAGTACCGATATGGGCTTTTCCCGTTTCTCCATAAATTGAAGAACTTTGACGGCTTTTTCATCCTGATAGACCCAACTGGGCTTTGGGTTCATGACCGCTCCAATCGTGAGAGCAAAAAGATTTTGCCCCCCCTCCAATACCCGACGAATATCAAAGTCAGTGATCAATCCCAATAAACGATCTCCCTCATCAAGGACGGACACGGCGCCGGCACGTTTACTCGTCATTTCACACAACATGAATTGAATCGTGTGAGAAAGGCGAATAACCGCATTGGCTTCACCAGTTCGCATCAGATCCCCAACGTTCAAAAGCAGTCGTTTTCCTAACTGCCCACCAGGGTGAAACATGGCATAGTCGGCTGGTTGAAAGTTTCGCAATTTCATCAAAGCCATGGCCAGCGCATCCCCTAAGACCAAGGCGGCAGTGGTGCTGCAGGTTGGTGCCAGATTGAGCGGACAAGCTTCCTCTTGTATGGGCGTCACAAGAACAAGATCGCTACTTCGTGCCAGAGTGGAGTTTGCCTGCGCCGTAATGGCAATCATTCGTGCACCAATTTTTCGAATAAATGGAAGCAGTGCCAGCAATTCTTCGCTTTCGCCTGACTTTCCTACCGCAATCACTATATCTTCTTTCCCCACAATCCCAATGTCCCCATGCAGCCCCTCGGAGCCATGTAAAAACACCGCAGGTGTGCCGGTGGACACCATCGTAGCCGAAATTTTATTCGCTATCAGGCCGGATTTTCCCACCCCTGTGAGAATCACTTTTCCCTGACAAGCTTGCAACATCTTTACTGCCTCCTCGAAGGGAAGGCTTATGCTCTCCTCAAGGTGCGCGATGGCTTGACCTTCCAGCCTGATCACCCGACGAAGTTCTTGAAGAATATCCATAAGAATCTGATCTTTTGATCTCTAGTAAAATCGGCTATTCCGACAAAAATGTTTCAAGGTGAAACTATCATTAGATAAACAGCTGAAATTGGCTCTGTCTCAGAAAAGGCGCGGGCTTCGTCCCGCACCTGAGGAGCACCTTCGCTGTACTGGAAAACCCCAACAAAGAGATTTCCTATTAACGCACAGTAAATAAGGAATGGAATCGGTGATAGGAGGAACTCTTGCCCCTTTTTGGGAAAAGACCTTTTTCCTTGGAAGAGCGTCTATGCCTATTCAAGTGTATCAATACACAAAATCGTAATTTGGGTCAAGTTGAGACAGGGCTTAGCTTCCTGGCTTGGATCATGACCCCGCACCTTCCTGTAAGGGCTATTATCTGCTTCGCTGAACCTGGTACAAAGAAGGAAACCGAGACATATTGAAAGGCCCACACAGAGGATGAAAACTCCAAAATTATCATCTGCCACGACTCAAGAAATTACCAGAATGTATCATGTGTTGGACTATGATGGGCTTGGCCCGGTTTATTGCGACGAAGGTGGAGACGCGTTTTGGGAAGATCGCCGAGGCCCCTGCAAGAAACTGGGGATCGCGATTGCGAGAGCCCTCCGCACCCATTTGCCAGCTATGGGGCGAAGTTTATATGTGGGCGCAGGAGTCCCAGAGATTCCAGTTTTGCTCATGGAACGGCTGGAATTAAATCGAACGGTATATCCCTACAATCTTCGACAAGCAGAAGTGGATATTCTCAACCAAGCCGGGGGCGAAAACGGAATCCCTTTTTGCTGCGGGTCGGCAGAGGCTGCGACAGGCAAGGTTGATCATCTTTGGATTGTCAGCGTGCTGAATGACCCGGAAGAATTCCCCAATCTGTCAGTCCTTTTTTCTTACGGCCGTGCGGACCCTCTGGCATTTGACGTATCGGCCTTTTCACACGAACGGGAAACAGGAGTTCGCTTATTTGCCAATTGCATGGCCAAACTTACCCTGCCAGGGTTGCTCACGACCTCGGTGGAAGAAATGCCCTGGGTTGAACACTGGTGCCACTTACATGGCATTCCCTATCAGGTTGAGGATCGGACCTATCCAACAGCCTTGGTAGGCGATCCGGTATGTTTTATACACATTGGATGAGAACAACTTCTCTTTTGTTATCACTCCTGGGGGTTAAGGGAAAGAACCAGGGTTGTTATGAAACCGATTCTCCTTGGATTGATTGGCCTAGGACGACACGGCTACCGTTATTTTCACCATTTGCTCTCCGTCGAGACGGGAGGACAATTAATTGCCATCAGCCGAAAAAACATGGAAGAAGGCATTCGACTTGCCACTGAATACTCCCTCCGCTTTTACCCGAACTACCAGGATCTTTTAGCCGATTCGGCTATTCAGGCCGTTCTGATCGTGACCCCTCCCTCACTCAATCTTCCCATTGCCTTAGAAGCCATTCGACATGGCAAAGCCGTTCTTCTGGAAAAACCCCTCGCCTTAAACCAGATCCAAGGCCGCCAAATCGTTGAAGCCGCCACCAAGGCTAGAATCCCTGTTATGACTGCTCAGACTCTGCGGTATGAGCCAGCAATCCGGCAATTGCAAGCCATCGCCTCATCCTTAGGCCAATGGCACTATCTTGTTTGCACCATGCGATTCGAATGCCGCCAAGGGTTGCCTGAAAAAAACACATCATGGAGCAATTATGGGGCCCTCATGGAATTTGGGATTCACTTGCTGGATCTGGTCCGTATCCTTACTCAGGATGAGATCCATTCGGTCTCTGCTGACATGAGTCGACCAACGGCCCAGGACCCCGAAAATCGGGCTTTCATCAAACTAGTTACCCAAAGAGGACTTCCCTGTTATCTCGATATTTCACGCGTCAGCCAGGGACGAGTCACCCGCGCAGAAATTATGGCGTCAAAAGGACAAGTCCTAGCCGATTGGACGACCAACATCGTTCGGAAAATTTCCGGAAGAAATGAGATATTAGACTACCCCTGCCCTTCCAGTGCAACATTGATTGAAGTGCTTCGAGACTTTTGTCAGGCGATTCGAACCGGAGGCCCAATGCCCGTTACCGCAGAAGATGGGTTACGAGCAGTCGAAATTGCCGATGCATGTTACCGATCGGCACAAACCGGGAAACCCGTTTTCCTCAATTAATTCCTGTATCTTCATGACCGGCCTCCTGGCATTTGTGCTCTCCACAGCTCATAGGCATCATGGACGGATGACCCTTTCATACGATAGGCTACGTCGGCTTCGCTGAAGATTTTTTCAATCAATTCCCAATCCTGTCGGGAAATATTATAGCGTTGAAAGAGTTTAATAAGAGCTGGCTTCTCCCACATTGGTATTTTGTGGTTATAGCTTACGAGGGCCTCTAACAATTTGGATGTCAAACCACTCTGATGAATTGACTGTAAAAGCCCTGCACTTTCCTTTTCAAAACGCTGTTCAACTGCCGCTGAGAAATATTCGCTCAACTCTGAGGATTGAGATTTCACTAAGGCCGACTGCATTTGAATAAGGCCATGAATCAGTTGATTGGCCTGGGAGGTCCCCTCCGGTGGAAGAACATTAGCACTTTCAAACGTGGCTAAGAGGGCCATGACGGAACCAACCAAGCCCGAACCAGTTCTCTTTGAAGAAAAATCTGGCGAAGGCTGGGGAGACGAGGAAACCTCGCGGTCAGCAAAAAATAAATGACCCGGCACACAAGGTTTATACGTATAGGCTAAGCGAACGTTTATCTTCTCCTTCTGAATTTGGTTCAAATTTTCAACTTCGGGAAAGGACTCATTCTTCAAACCTCCCTCACTTCTACTTAGACCAATCTCCCACAGAAACAAGACAGTCGCCCCTATCCATACAGTCAAGAAAATCCACGAATATTTACGAGTGGCACCCTGGCAGATCATCAGATTCATGACCTTCACTGGGTCTTTGGGAACCATTTCCTTGGCTGTCTTCACGTTTTCAGCAATATCGGTGTATGGTCAAAGGACCGTTATTATGAGTCCAATAGGCAACCGGCAGATTCTTCTTGTGTTTTGGGGAAAATTTTTGCTTCAGGAAAAAGACCTTCCCCTTCCTAACAGACAATTTCGATAAAATTCCATTGTCTTCTCTCCTCTTTTCTCCAAATGATAACCGGTACCATTTTTGCTTTATTTTAGAGGGACAACCAATGACTTCAATTTCTCTCTCAGTATCTTAATCATGAACAAACCCTTATGCACCTCTCAATTGGCTTCTCTGAAGCGACAAATGACCTCGAACCTTCCGCGATCACTTCGTTATTACCAAAAGGGCATCTTACACCCCGAAGCCTGGTTTTCAATTGTGGAAAACGATTACACCAAAATCTTGGGTGCCGTGAATTGGGATTCGCTATTTCCGGAACCGAACGCAGGCTATCAAGTACTAGACATTGGATGTGGACCCGGCCGATTTCCGAGAATGTTGCAGGCATGGCTTCCGTCAACAATACGCCTTCATTATGATTATTTGGACCCTTCCTACTATTGCCTCTCCACCTGCAGCCAGTCTCTATGCCGGCCATTTCTCTCCAGACATGCCTGGCAAACCACCTGGGATAATGCTGAAAAGTTCTTGACTCCTGGTTCTTACGATGTGGCATGGGCGATCCAATCCTTCTCCTGCCTGGATCATGCCTCTCTCCATACTTCAATGTCCCGACTTATCGATGCTTTGCACCCATCTCGGGGAACCGCATGTATTGTCCTTGCCAAGCAAGAGGCTTTTTTCTCACAACTGCATCACACCTTCTTTCAAGAATGTTCCCCCCACACTCCAGTGCCCTATCATTCTGCAGAGTCGGTAGTTGCTGTTTTAGAAAAATTGGGAGCTTTTATCACCATTCGAGAAATAGCCTGCACCCATAGCATTTCAATCCGGCATGATCGACTATTGGAACAATACCTCCAACAAGTCGTCATGGACTCAACCCCCCTGCCAAACTGGATGAAGCAGCCCAGATTACGGCAGCTTGTAGAGTCCTGCCGTCATGGAGACACCTATCATTTTACCAATCCATATTGGCTCATATTGTGTACACCCCCATCCGCAGGAGCCGGAGGGAGGCTTCGGCTCCTGCAATACCTCGCATCGGTAACATCTTGTAAGCTCGCCTCCTAGGAATCTCACAAGCAAAACCGCCCTCCTTGCCATGTCAGTGGACAAGACTGTGTGGCGTTTTCCCCCCTGCGCATTCATTTCTCTTTTCCTACTGATTTTTAGGAAAATCATCATCGCCAGGTCTGCAGGTGCAATCTTTTGTCCCCACCAACATTGACCATTTTCCTAGCATTATGAGACATTCAGGAAACGAATCATCGACTGTCCCTATATTCCATTCATCAACGGTTATGATCGAAGGAGCACTGTTTCATGTCAAAAACCTTGAAGAAAAATAGCCTCCCCCTGACTGAGGGACCAGACCGTGCCCCCGCTCGTGCGATGCTCAGGGCTGTAGGCTTGACCGACGACGACTTTACCAAGCCCCTCATCGCGATCGCCAATACCTGGTCGGAAATCACCCCTTGTAATTATCATCTCCGCGATCTCGCGGCGAGTGTGAAGCAAGGGATTCGTGAGGCGGGAGGGACCCCCATCGAATTCAACACGATCGTGGTCTCAGACGGTATCAGCATGGGGACGGAAGGGATGAAAGCCTCTTTGATTAGCCGAGAAGTGGTGGCGGATTCCATCGAATTAGTGGTTCGCGGACATCTGTTTGACGGAGTCATTGCCTTATCGGGTTGCGACAAAACCATTCCAGGATGCGTGATGGCGCTGGCCCGCCTGAATCTTCCATCAATCATGCTCTATGGAGGCTCCATTATGCCTGGAGAATTCCATGGAAAACCGGTGTCGATCCAGGACGTCTTTGAGGCCGTCGGATCACACGCCAAAGGGAAAATAACAACGGAGGAGCTGATTGAATTAGAACGACGAGCCTGCCCAGGAGCCGGCGCCTGCGGTGGTCAATTTACGGCCAATACCATGTCAATTGCGTTTGAGTTTTTAGGAATTTCCCCAATGGGATTCAATGGCGTGCCAGCCCTCGACCCCAGAAAGCACCAAGTGGCCAAGGAATGCGGAAAAATCCTGATCAATCTCCTGAAAAACGATCTTCGCCCACGGGATATTATTACTCGCCCCGCATTGGAAAACGCCATCGCGGCAATCGCCACTACCGGTGGATCCACCAATGGCGTCCTCCATCTTTTAGCCCTAGCCCATGAAATGTCGCTCCCATTAAATATTGACGATTTTGATACCATTAACCGCCAAGTCCCGCTCCTGGCTGATCTGAAGCCAGGAGGTCAGTTCATGGCAGCCGACCTCTATCAAGCAGGAGGCACACCGTTGGTGGCAAAATGGCTTTTGGAATCTGGCCATCTCCATGGAAACCAAATCACCGTCACCGGACGAACGTTAGCTGAAGAAGCTGCCACAGCCAAGGAAACTTCAGGACAAACAGTTCTTTTTCCCCCTTCCCATCCAATTAAACCAACGGGAGGACTTGTGATTCTGAAAGGCAACCTTGCCCCAGAAGGCTGTGTTGTCAAAGTGGCTGGTCATGCCAAATTAGCACACCATGGCCCGGCCAAAGTCTTCGACTGCGAAGAAGATGCGTTTCAGGCAGTCCAACAAGGAAAAATCGTGGACGGGGATGTGGTCGTTATCCGCTATGAAGGGCCACAGGGCGGACCAGGGATGCGAGAGATGTTAGGCGTGACGAGTGCTATTGTCGGAGCAGGATTAGGCGAATCAGTCGCCCTTTTGACGGACGGACGGTTTTCAGGAGCCACGTATGGCTTCATGGCTGGACACGTCGCCCCTGAAGCCGCAAAAGGGGGACCGATTGCGGCGGTTCAAAACGGAGACCTGATTCATATCGACATTACTGCGAGGCGTTTGGATGTTGAACTTTCAGAGCAAGAGATTCAAGGCCGTTTGGCAAAATGGACTCCACCAGCACCACGATATACGACTGGTGTCCTGGCCAAATATGCCAGGATGGTTTCTTCCGCATCCCTCGGAGCCGTAACTTCTTAACAGATCACCCTCCAGGGAGCAGTAATTATTTTTTAAGAGGAACGTTCGACTTCTTTTGGGCAATTTGGACCGATTGAAAGGCCTTGTCCTTTTGCCCAAGTGCCGCTTCTTGTTCAACCTTTTTCAGAAAATCCTCTGGTCCGTGTACAGGGGCATACGTGAGAGTCACCACTACATCCATTGATGGTGCATCCTGTGGTGTGGGAAATGTAAAAACCTCTACCCGCATCTCCTCAGGTTTAAGAAGGGTGTCGCGTAATACCTTTTTTGCCTCAAAATCAAAGACCGTCTCTTTTTCCTCCGCATTCCCAAACGTCCGCTCATAAAAACGTTGTTCGTTGTAAACCTTTTTGAGATTTTTCCCAAAAATAGAAAGATCAACGACGACCCGAGACCACCCGGGATGCGGCAAAGGCAAATTATGGGGGACCAGGCTCTGAATACTGACCTGCACTTGAGAAGTCTCGGGAGTGGTCTCAGTGGTAAAGTCCAAGGTAACAGCTTCCGCGCGAACTTTTCCGAATCTCCCAGGGAAACTGTGATTGGCGACCTTCCTGACCTTCTCCCCATTAGCAGATTCATCAACTGCCTCTGGCATATGACAGGATTGACAAGGCTTCCCATTGGTTTCAGATTTGGTTTTTTCCCAAGGTCCAAGCCAACCAGGGAGGTCCTTGGCAGAGCCTGAGATCTTTGGGAGTGAATCATGACAGGTCACGCAGAATTTTGACTCTCGATAGAGATCCAGCTTCTGTGATTGATGTGCCAGGTTCTCAGCGGCTTTATCATATCCTCCAAAAATCGTCGTCCCCAATTGAAATGTTGGCGTTGGTGGATGGGAATTCATGTCCACATCCTGAATAAGATGGCATTGGGGGCATCCGACTCCATCCATCTGTGGATCCTTTGATTGCACTTCCTTAATGAAACGAGGCAAGTGCTCGGCATATTCAAGAATGTGCGGAGCATGACAACGAAAGCACATTGCATGATCTTTTTTATCGGTTGAAGCCAGAAATTGGTCCAAGGTTACTCGGAAAGGGGCAGTCACAATAGAACGCGATTGAGCCGAAGCTTCCCATTCTTCGAAGACCCTAAGGTGGCAGCGTTTACATTTTTCGGAATTGGGGAATGATTTTTCTAATGGTTTTTTGGTTGAAGACGATTCACCTGCAACCGAGCTAAGAAGAGGCGCCGTCAGCAGAAAACATCCGAAAACCAGCAAAAATACCCCACCCCTCATACCTGTACTCCTGGGGGCACTCTTTTTGTAGCTTTTCCTCATCAGACAATCCTTTTATGTTATTCAACAAAAAATCTGGACGTTCCTGCTGCCTATAAACTCATGGTGCGAAACGTGAGGAGACGCGGGGAAGAATAATCATGAATAATGCGTTCTGCGGCTTCCCGTTCTTTATCGGTAGCCAGGCTATCAAGGAACTTCGCGGCAAGGGCCTTCGAGGGCTCAGGAATGAGAGAATAACTGACTGAGGCTTCAATGAGGGAAGCCTCTGAATCTTGGGGATATTTCAACGTAAATGGGATATGTCGGGTTGTGCCTCCATTGACAAATGGTCGGGGGATCGGACCACGAAGCAGTTCTTCAAATGTTCGGCCAAACCGTTCCTGATATTGATCGATAACCTGTCCATCTGAATTTTTGAGAGTTATCGTGACAAAAAATTGTTTTAACACTGGATCGCCACCCGGAAAAGTATGAGGCAAGGCACCATTTCGCACCAGAACTTCACCCTCAACCTGCCCCTTAACCTTTTTAACCTCAATATCCACCCTCGAAAACCATTCGGCCTGTAAATTTCTATTACTCAGCATAATCCCCGGAATCACAATACCTTGGAACCAATGCCGCCCGATTGGCCGAGTGAGAGCTCCACGTTGAGAGGTTGAACTCCCCGTAGAGCGCTCCATATGACAATCCTGACAAATGGTGCCTTTCAAAATTTCCCCTGGAATATCAGGCCGAGTAACATCCCTTACCTTATCAAAATGGCAGGATGCACAATAATGTGCCCCTCGATAAATATCCACCTGCCCAGATGGATGCACGAGATTCTCCTCTGGTTCTGCATAGGGTCCGTATAGAGTCTCCCCAGACGTAATTTTAAAAGTGGGGTGCCCATAGGCATTTTCTTGAATGCCAGTAATGAGGTGGCAGGCACTACAACCGATGCCTTCTATTTTGACCCGTTTTCCCCCCTTCATCACTTGATCAATAATTCGATCAGTGTGCTGAGGGAACACAGTCACCGCTGGAGCATGACAAGAAAGACAGCGAGTACGTTGCTCCTGATCCGGATCCGTGTGAAGCCAGAGACCTAAAACCGTTTTGAACACCGGAGAGGTGAAAGCCGTCCCATGAAGAAGAGCTCCATCCACGCGGCCAAATGTCTTTAAATCCATGGTCTGCTCGCGCATCCCCTTCCACTCTTCATAATGCCGGTCATGGCACTGTTTGCACTGCTCGGAAGGGATAAAAATTTGCTCAATTTCCTTAATCCAGGACTCTTCTGCTTCACCAACAACCGTGCTTGGCTGTTGACCAAACCCGACGCCAGAAAAGCAAAAAATCCCCAAGATGATCGTTAAAATCCATCGGTTGTGCATGAGTATTATTTCCAATAACCGAAAATTTTTGCTAAACAGATTCTTCATGCAAGTAATTTAATCCTGAAGAATTCGTACAAAATGGAAATTTAGCCCGCCGGTAACCCCTTGATTATCAGGATCCGCAGGTTCATATGTGGCAACAGTAAAATTCTTTGTGGGGAGGGTCTGCTCCAAGGCTGTTCCCAAATCTACAAGGGTTTGAATTTCATATTTATCCACTTCCTTAATGATCGCTTTCACCTTTATGCCTGACAATTCAGCCGGAGACCCACCTATGACGGCATATACTACAACCCCTTCAGCTTTGGTCAATCCAAGAATTTTCTTGACCTCCTCATCTACTTCCCCCACATCGATGCCAAATTTTTCGGCTAAAATCAGGGCTTTTTCATTGGTCATATTCGCACTTGGCGGTTGACCAAACGCTTCTACTTGAAGAACCATCAATCCAAACCACAGACACCAACATATTAAGAACCATTGCATTCCGCCTGTAGATCTTATCCTCTTCATTATTGGGATCCTCATGATGAGCTATGCGTGGATTCAATACCACCTGCCCCATTTTGAGATGAGGCCTGAACAGGATCAATAAGTAATTGCATCCAGGAGGCAACAGATTTTTGCCCATTCCGCTCCTTATTTTCTCCATTCCAAACGGCAAAGGCTATGGCTTGCATTCGTCCGGGAACCAGCATCGCTTCATTGTCCAAATCATCTCCCATAGACGTCAGAGGCCGTTTCATGACCACTCGCCATAGGCCATTTTTCCACTCCGCTTGTCCTTGAATTCGTCCCTGCTGTTCTTTGCTAGTTAGGGTACTAAACCCACCTCCCACGAGGTCCTCGACCGATGAGGGCCGACGCGGGATCACTTCAAACCGGCGAGGACCTGATTCCCCACGCTTAGATTCTTTGGCTCGCTCGGCACGCCGATCCACGTCGCTTTGCCAATCCGCTTTCCAATGCCAAATATTCACATAATGATCAAGTTGGCCCATGCAAAAAAAGGCCGGTGCATCTCCCAGAGGCAGAGCCACGGCAACCCCATCCCTGAAAACCCCAGGCGTCAACGATTCATTAATTGTGGCATCCTGCCATTCCAGCAAAAACGCAATGTCTTTTCCGTTATGAATTGATCGGATTGAGAGGGCTCTCGCACTGGGCTCCGGCCATACCGGTCTGGTAATGATTTGGCCACTGAGGGGAACAGGGAGGGGAGCCACGGTCTCCCACGCTGAATCGGAAGGATGAGAGGGCACTTCCCCTTTTGAAAAATGCGCCAGGACAACCATGCCCTGAGAACTGACAAGTGGGACTTGATACCAAGTCAACCCGAATAAAACCACCAACGCAAAAACCACAAACAAAATAATCCGTTTTTTGGCGTGAATTGTGCTCAATCCTCGGTTTCCTTGGAATTTTTAAAGATTCAATGCCAATGATATTTCAAGAATGAGAAAAATCAGTTGATTATTACATAGATACTCGCGAACAGATTCATGATCATTGTCTATGTGAATGCATATTTTTCAAATTACAGCCCTATCCCATCTTGAAGGCAGAGCGGCGCGGAAAACAAACCGGAACGACGCTTTCAGGCTTTTTGAACAAAAATGAGCAATGAGAAATGACGGAGTCCCACCAACAGGTTATGAGGAGAGAAGCGAAACCAATGATATAGCTTGGAACTAATAAATGTGGCAGCAATTATTAATCTCACTGGGGCAGAAGTAGCTGTACCGGATACAGCCAATCTCTATTGAAAAATCAAATTAGCCTCATTATCGTAATTTCACCCGACGAATTTTATTTTCATTCCGTTCACAAATATACAAATACCCCTGTGAGTCCAAGGTCAGGCCAGCTGGAGTGTTCACAATCGCCTCAATGGCAATAAGGCCATCACCATGTTTCAACATCCCAGCGTCTTCTTTTGCCACAAAGCGCGCAGCACCGCACCCACCCATATTTTTGTCATCGTAGCCACTATCGCCATTCCCCGCGATGGTAGTAATGATACCGGTCTGGCAATCAACTTTACGAACCCGGTGATTCATGGAATCGGAAATAAACACATTTCCATCTGTATCCACAACAGCGCCCTCAGGGACATTAAGCATGGATTTCACCGCTAACTTTCCATCGCCGTCAAACCCATACCGGCAGATGCCAGCCACGGTGGACATCGTGCCCGTTTTCCGATCTAGCTTTCGGATTCGGTTTGTTCCCTTATCAGTGAGATATAGATCGCCGTGTTTGTCCACATCGATATCGACCACGTCATACAACTTGCACTCCAAAGCCGGCTTGCCATCGTCAAGATATAACGATAAATCTAGTCCATCTGAACAACGCGGACGCAGTAACCCTTCATCGTTGCTAAAATCTATCCCAATCGCATCACCAGAAAGGACAATTAGATTTTGTGCGGTCAGAGGACTCACGCGCTCATCATCTTCTGCCGTCCAACACCCGGCAATGGTCGTAAGCATTCCTGTCTGAGGATTATAATGCCGAATGCGATGGGCTTGAGTGTCTGCAATGTAAAGATGATCCTGATCGTCGATTGCTATGGCTGCCGGATAGGTTAAATTGCAGTCCAAGGCTGGCCCATCTCCATTATATCCCCAATGCCCCGTCCCGACGATGGTCGTAATGATTCCTGTATCCGCGTCAATTTTTCGAATTCGATTGCTGCCTGAATCACAGACATAGATATGATTGTGCGAATCACACAAGACATCTAATGGAAGGTAAAGCCCAGCTTCCCCACAAGGTCCGTAATCGCCGCTATAACATGTCTCACCGGTCCCCGCAAAGTTATGCAGAAGGCCTGTTTCCATATCCACTCGCCTGATTCGGTCAGAACCGGATTCGGCAATGTAAAAAAACCGACCATCCCGATCAACCGTAATATGGTTAGGAAGCGGAATTCCAGATTTCACCGCTCGCTTGCCATCACCCGTACTGCGAGATTTTCCATTGCCGGCAAAGGTTTCAATCACCCCGACTTCTAACGCGGTCTCGATACTCATAGACAATTCACCCTTCAACGTTCATTTCAAAAAATCCGGTCCAATCACCACCCCGGAAAAGGTTTTGGCTCCTTGCCGTTATAGCAGAATTAGGCCTTAGAGGACGCAGGAACCTGTTCCTGTTGAGCCGGCTGAACTGCTGCCGGTGGCACTGGGGAGCCCGTTTCTAATGGAGCGGTATGCATAGGCTGTGAAATTTGCGGTTGAGCATTACCCTGGTTGGCCGATGCCGTATTTTCCGCCTGTGCCTGGGGGTCTAGGTCATAGGCTTCTGCCTCTTGAACAGATTTCTTGAACCCTTTAATCGCTTTTCCGACCCCTTCACCCAATTGCGGTAATTTTCCCGCCCCAAAAATGATCAGCACAATCATGAGGATGAGAATTAATTCTGTAAATCCTAAGCTTCCAAACATGGTACCTCTCCTTGTTGGGGTATCACTTTTTTACCGTTTCACGCGAACGCTTGTTAAATCGATCCTTGAGACGATTTCTGGCCTCTTCCGCCTGCTCAAACATCTTACACTTTTCATAGGTGTTAATCAGATTATAATAGGCCAATGGTTCATCCTGATTATTTTCAACGGCATCTTCCATGATCTTCACTGCCATATCAGGTTTCTTCAGATTTAGGGCAATTTCCATGAGCTTAAAACTCGACTCCAAATGACTTGGATCAAACTGCAGAACTTTCATATAAGCCTGCATAGCCATGTCCAACGTATTAAAGTCGGAGACATTGGGATCATCCAATTTCTCATAGACTCCAGCCAAATTATACCAAGCAATCGGATCTTCAGGGGAAATTTCGATCAGACGTTCGAAATACTCTTTGGCCTCCAGAAATGCATTTTTGTCATTATAGAGTCGGCCGACATTAAAGAGTGCCAGAACATCATAGGGGTTTAGTTCCAGCGCTCGTTTAAATTGAGCCGTGGCCTCATCCAACATCCCTTTCGTTCCATAGATCGTTCCAAGATTCGAGTAGTACATGGCCAGAGACCGATCCATTTCTATCCGAATGCCTTCTGCCATCTCAATGGATTTCTTTACTTCCGCCAAGGCTTCATCCATCCGTCCTTTATTGAAATAAAGTTCACCCAATCGACACCGCGCTTGAAAGTCGTCCGGCTCCTCGCTCAGTAACTTTTCAATCTCAGCAATTTCCTCATCAACCGTTAAGGGGCGTTCTTCTGTGATCGTCTCCCTCGACTGCGGATCCATTGTTTGGCTTCCAGCACTTTGTTCTTCCATTTCATGTGTCCTAACTACTGTGTTTGCCCGTAAACGGGACGAATTGGTTGAAAGACTACCCCCTCTTGGGTTTTCTTACGAAGTTTCCCTAAAGTTCCTCTTTTATCAATATTTAGCAACATTAACCCAAGCACTACCATCAAGGTCAAATGTGACAATTGGAGCGCATAGCCTGCCATAAACATGAGACCTAGCCCATATCCTGCTAATCGACCGATCAACACCAACTTAATCACGGTATACGCCCAGCAGGTAAAGCCCAACACATAAAATGCAAAAGGGAGATAAAAGGTATAGCCCATTCCCATTTGAAAAATCCAGCCTATCCCCTCTCCAGCCTTCCTGACTTCTTTCGCCACTTCAGGATTCCAAAGAGAAAGGAAAAAATCCATGAACAGTAAGGCGACAAAAGCACTGCCTCCGCTAATAACCAAAGTTAATCCCCACCGGCGTTGTTGCTTGTTTTTGGTAATAATTGAAGTGGTCCCATAGGCCCAAAACACCAGGATGCTTGAAAGAACCATTAGTGCCTCCCCGAGCCTATTCCCTTCATGCACCAGCGGAGGGGCATCAAAAATATTGAGCCATCCATAAGTCGTTGACATCGTCTGATAATACAGCCATCCGCTAATACCCAA
Source organism: Nitrospirales bacterium (assembly GCA_049289415.1). Lineage (GTDB taxonomy): Bacteria > Nitrospirota > Nitrospiria > Nitrospirales > UBA8639 > Nitrospira_E. The sequence continues at coordinate 9,349 of JBATLR010000074.1, read as the reverse complement.
GAAAAAACTACCCACCATAAGCCGTTGACTCACCACCCGGTGAGTAGCCCAATATTCCAAAACCAGAAAAACGATCAACCCAAACGCCAAAATGTTATAAACAATTGTCCCAACCATGACCGGAGGAAAGAATAAATAACCCACTGTACAAGCTACCAATAAGGCCGCCAATGGAATAACAACCTTATCCCACTCTCCTACCCATAGCTTTGTCCGTAATTTTTGAACCAGCAAAATACCCAAAATCAGAAAAACCAGAATGGCCGTCATATTCAACAGGACAAACCCTAATGAAGAGAGTGTGCGAAATCCGATCCTGACCGCTTCATATTTTTCGGCCAATTTGCCAAGGTGCATACCCAACCGTGAAACCAGCCGATACAGCACCAATTCAAAAAAGGCAGCAAACAGCAAACTCTTGAGACCCCATTCAAAAAGAAGCCCCGGGCCGTCGATTCTTTCCTGGTTCTTTTCAGTAGTAAAAATCATTTTTTAGAACTTCAGACATTGAAGCGCATGCGTAATAAGATGACTAGATTTTCACCCAGTATATCTTCTTATCTACACTCTAGAGGGCTCCACCTCAAGCTCTTTGTTATGCCGGGTGATATATAACAACCCATCCGCCATGGAGTAATTAAAGGGTAATTCACACACAACTTCGCTAATCTTTTCATACACATATTGGTATACTTTTTCAGCCTGCTCTGGAGTCATTCCCGATTTTACTTCATAAAAGAACCCTAGGCTCAAATCTTCCGAGGCTGGTCGCATAATTCGTTGAATCCCATATCCCCCTGGATCGCTCATAATAGGGGCTTCCTTTTCTAAATCAAACAAACACGGTTGACAGGAAAACCCATAGGAGGAATGCAGCTTGGTATTATTTACAATAAAATTCAATGTTTCCAATGATTCTTCTTCTGTTTCGGTCGGAAACCCCACGATCACATAGCAATGCACCGCAATTCCAAGATCAACACAATCGGAACAGATCCGATCAACATTTTCTTGGGTAATCCCCTTCACCATAAAATCCATCAACCGGGCATTATAGGTTTCTAAGCCAAAGACAATTTTCTGACATCCAGCCTCCCGCATGGAGGTGAGTAACTCACGAGATAAATTCTTTTCAAATCTCAGCTCGGCCGTCCACTGTAAACCCAATCCTCGTTGAATGAGTTCCTTACACAATCGCTTGGTTGGCGAAAGGGCCAGGCATTCATCCGTAAAGAAAAAATAGGGTGTTTCATATTTATGGGACAACGATTCCAATTCATCAACAACTTTTATCGGATCCTTTTGCCGAAAATTCTGATGATCCAAAGTCAGGGCACAAAAAGCACAATCCTTGTAATAACAACCTCTAGAAAATTGTACTGGCAACACCGTATGGGGGGCTAAATAGTCACTCAAGGGAAACCCGTCATAATTTGGGGCTGGGTGGTCCGCAAGGTTTTCAGAGTAGAAGGGTTGATTCACAATTATTTTTCCATCTTGCCGCCAGATAAGATTCGGCACTTTCGTAAAATCCTTTTTCCCGTCTAGCTGATTTATCAGTTCCAAAAGAGCGGTCTCACCTTCAAACACAATAAAATCATCAGTCAATTGAAATAACCGATCACACCGCCTGAGATTGTCTACCAGCCTTGTAAAAATACTACCACCGACAGTTACATGAACCTCAGGATGAATTTCCTTAATTAATTTACACAGAGTTAAACCAGGGATAATCTGTGAGGTTGCGGTAATGGAGACTCCAACAAAGTTTGGAATATCTTGTCCAAAAGCAGGAAGGAAAAATTTTCGATAAAGCTCAAGGTACGGATTTTGGTTTTCATCGTGTATAGCTTGAATGATTTCTCTCGAAGAATAGATTGAATACGCAAATTGGTTGTCTACCACCGTCATCCTGGTCGGGAAATATAAAGAAGATACAACCTCCAACCACCGATCAATTAAAAAAAGACATTCTCGGTAACGCTCAATGTCGTAAAACTCTTCCCCACGCAAAGAGGCTTTAACAGGTTCGATTTCATCTATGAGATAAGGAAATCGGTCAAGTGATTCAACAACACGAGCGTAATGCTCCCTACTCCCATGGCCTGAATCTCCAGAAACAGATACTTCCAGTTTTTTCACCAAATCAACTAACCGTGGATAAACATCTAATCCAAAGCCTTTAGTTAACACCTTATCAAGCAACTCAATATTTAAATCACGTTGCTGATGAACTGCAACACCGGATTTTTCAAGAAAGGCTGAAAGACAGGGAACACTCAAATAGGGCTGAGAGGGATGCCAACTAGGAGGGAATAAAAGTGAAATTTTCACAATGCGGCTCCCAGGTAATGGGGATAATAAGAAAAGCGGAATTTGGCTATTTTAAATTTATACACGTCCCATTCTCTTCAATGCAACAATTAGCCTTTTCTTGCCTTGTCGCATAAACATCTATCCGAAATAAGTGCTTATAAAAAAACCTCCGGCAACTTCCCCCATTACTGGAGTCCATTACCGGAGGTTTTCAGGCTTAGCTAACGTCCTCTATGAAAAAGGACCTGATTCAGAAAAAGAAAGAACTTAGTTTGGCATTTGAGCCGTAAACCAAGTCGAAATCCCTTTCATCCCATTGCGTTCTACGTTTGAACCGTCCCAAACCGCAAAAGCTACTGGGAAGCTCGATCCTGCCGCGAACTGAACATCATTGGGATCTTGGGTCTTGAGACTCCGCTTCATAACCACTCTCCAGGTCGGACCGCTGCAGCATCCACCCTTCAGTGATCCATACGGCTCCCATAATCCATTTCCTACCACGTCTTGGGACGCTTGGGTAGTCAATGTACTAAATCCGTTAGCATTCAAATCTTCGACTGATCCGAGCCGCAGGTTTGGGTCGGACATGATGTTACCAGACCAAATACCAGGGTTAAATGGCCCTAAGCTCCGACCAATTCGGTCAGGATAGGTCACACCACCAGCTGGCTCCTCATAGTAGTAATCCCATGCTATGGAGGGATATTGATTATCCACGTCCCACATACCGGCCACGCCTGCTCCAAGATCTTTTTGCCATTCCGCATTCCAACGCCAAATGTTGACCGTCCCACCAGACTGTCCCATACATTGGAATGGAGGCGCGCCTGCAGATTGCACAGGGAATTGCACCGCCACTTGATCTCTGAAATCCTGAGGACCAATGGTGGTGTTATTTAATGTTTGATCACCCCAGTTTGCCCAAACGCCGATTTCCTCGCCATTTGTTGCCATTTTGATCATCACAGTTTTCACTGAAATGTTCGGGTGCATTGGGGTCGTTATCGTCTGCCCACTTAATGGGGCAACGATACCGGGCACGGATTCCCATACAGGATTTGCCGCATCCATAGGGATTGGGCCAGTGATTTTGCCAACCGGAATCGTCACCGGCTGCGAGACGGCCAGCGGAATCTGCCCCATGGTCAAACCTACACACACCACCAGGACAGACAGAAGAACGCCAAACACCAGTCGTTTGTTACGCGTCTGCACCAATCTCATAATGACGCATCCTCCTTTGATAAAAGATTAAAACCGAAAAGACTGCTAACTACCTGTCTCCTCAAACCTGTCGCCACTAAAACAAATTTTCAAAAATGACTTAACCCAATTCTTCACTAAGCATTTCCTGATTGGCCAGATGTTCCACTTTCCTTATCCAAAAACGCATCAGCCCCAACTTCACTCATCAGGAGGCTTAGTTCATTTCCTTGATCCTGAGCACCACATTCAAAGCTTTGACCTTCAGGGTTATTGTATGACGCAGGGCGATAATCCGTTTCTGAATAAGGTTGAGGCGTTACCCCTAAAAATGCAATATCGAAAGCAATCCAATGGGAGGTAAAATCAGCCAAAATCTTATAAAAACCGTAATCGGCCTTTCTATTTAACATTCCTGAAAATAAAGGAACCCATCGACCAATATGCTCTTTAACGAATTTTTTCTCCGCTTCAATGACCGTTTTTAGTTTTTCTGCTCCATCATGAAGAATCGCATATGATTCTTTATAAGCCAGATAATGCATAAATTCCAACTCTACACTCAAATGATCCAGGCGTTCATGAATATCCGGAGAAAGCTGAAGGCCAAAGGCACTATAAAAACCGGCAATGTCTCCCATCACGTATGACTGGCCGAAAACATGATCATTTCCAAATAATGTCTCGTATGGCGGGCAATCCAACGCGATGACATTGCTAAACACTCGACGATGCTCATCACGTAAGTCTTGGAGACTCCAGTTTTCGCCTTCTGATGAAATCCAACCTTCAATCGCATCAAAATTACCCACCAATGCATCAAGACGCTCTTGCGCTTCATCGCCCCCTATATTTTGTAGTTCTTTTTTCAACCCTTCTAATGCCGATTTTCCATCCTCAACAAATTCCCCACTCTGAAGGTAATCCAGAAATTCCTCGTCTTCTGGGTAAAGATACCCCCAGGACACCAACAGATAAAGTTTGCTTCGACAAAGTGCCCGATCAACAGCCGGCGCATCTTTTGGAGAAATCTTGACGGCCTTTTCATTTCCAGAAACTGGCATTCCGTTTTTCCCTGCTTTTTTCCCCTCTTTAACGCCTGATGTCATATTTCACCTAACTTTTAAAATTTTTTTCATTTCTCAAGCATTTGCTTCAATTAGGATCATCGTCAGGGCCAATAAGGATTCATGAAAAAGGGATCAGATAATAGGACAACAGCCCTATGAAGTCAAGACTTCAATATCCCTGATAGCCCCACGATTTCCAGAATTTTCCAGCAATTTGAATCCCCTAAATTTACCCTAAAAAACCCACACAGAAAAATCCCCTTTTATGCTTCCGGCCATTTTTCATACCTCCTAGCTAAAAGGTCCCTATTCACACTTTTCTCCCCCAGATCATTTAAGCTATCAACACCACTAAGCGTAAAACACCACACGTTCCTTATCTAGAAACAATCCGAATTGCGCTACGATCATTTACCGTTCCACAGATATATTGGCATATACCACAACCCACGCATACCGAATCATCTACACGAATGTGATAGGAGGCAAAATCCATCGAGAGTGCCTCCGTAGGACATTTAGAAACACACGCATTGCAGCCAGCTCCTGCCGTACACATTTTTGACAAAACCTTCGCCACTCCCATATTTACCTGAAAACGATCCGCAACAGGCAAAAGGGCTTCCGTAGTACACGCCCCAATACAAGGAAGATCTTCACATAACTTGCATGGGGTTTCTCCTGGATAGATAACGGGAGTATCGTTACTCAATAACACCTGAATTGCATCGTGAGGACAGACCTCAACGCAATCAGCGCATCCAGTGCAGCGCTCCAAAAACAACTCCTCATCAACAGCCCCTGGAGGACGGAGCCACCCCGTTTTCTCAGGAACAGGCTGCTCCTTTTTTATCGGGGAAGGAGCATCGCGATGTCTTACGAATTCATGAACTGTGGCGCCTATGGAAATTGCCGACTGTCGAAGAAACATTCTTCGACCTAATGGCGGATTGGACGAAGGCTGGTTTGGCAGATGGGAGTCCGACATTACGACGCTTTCAATAGCCTAAAACCAATAAAACTAATGGGACACGAGGATAAGGTCTTGTTCAAATTTATACCACTCCGGAGGCCCGCAGCTTATACACCTCCACGCATCTGTCACAGGCTCCATATTCCACATCCCATCCTGGGTGATTTTCGCGAATAAAATCTAAGACAAAACCTTCGAGCGTCTCATCCATGTTTTCCACCCAGGTATAAGTTGGGAATCGACAAAGAGGACACGGAAACCCTGGGAGAAGCATGGGTTTGGTTGGCACATCCGGCACCTCACTGTCCTCAACCTCAATGGCTCTCTCAATAACCCGTATCGTATCCGAAGCCATTTCTACTAATTCGGCATGAGTAAGATAATCCGTCTGCCAGATCCCCTCAAACACGGACTCCACCTGACCTGGAGGAATTTTTCGATACCAAGAACGGAACTCTCGAAACCGATATTCCTTGGAAAACATCGGTTCTTTGCCTGTTCGGGCAATCCGGCTATCGACATGAAGGTTCCACAGCACACGGTAACGATTTAAAATCAAATGTTCTTCCCCAGGGTTCAACCCCACTTTTGTGTCAGGATCGTAACCAAAAGCCTCATCTAACATGTCAGAGATATGCGTTAACTCATGTCGTAGGTAACGGGTAATGGCTGGATCATAAAATCGCCGAGGGATCAATTTAATCCCCACCCCTTTTTTTCCGGCCTCTTCAAATTGGCGAGCGAGTTTTTCTTCGACCACTCCCCACTTTCGAAGAACATCAACGCCTTCCTGATCTTCTTTCAATACGCCCCGCACCAACACAATCCCAGTTTTATCTCGCAAAACCGGGAAGTCATCAAAAGCATCACGAAGAATTTCGGCAAACCCCCATTTAGCAAATAAATGTTGATAGAGGCGTTTGAACTCCGGATCACGGTCATCAAGGGAAAACTTCTCGTAAATTGGATCGGCAAACTCATGAAATTCATTAAAATAAGTCGGGTCCCCTTCACGCTCAGTTTTTTCAGCAAACGAATCAATCACCTCCTGAAGGAGGGCGGGTTGAAAACGAATTTCCATGAGCAAACCTCCGTTTACCGCAAGATCACCACAAAACGAGTTTTGTTTCTCGGAAGATGATCACCGTAATAATAAATTCATAATAATTTGGGAGGTAGCTACCTTGACTCCCTCGAAAACCGCCGTTTAGTATCATAACTAGTTGAATTATAGGAATGCGTTTTCCCTTTTGGCAAGAGAATCCCATTCATCCATTCCTAAATCCGTTTAACCGATCCCTTTGATGTCAATCTGTTTCCGAAGCGAGGAATTCCATGACCCAGCCATTAAGCCCAGACACACTCAGTTCTAATCCCGGGTTCATCCATAATCCTGATTCGCAACCTCCGCAACTCATCGATTCACTGGCCTATTGGAAAGGTGGTGCCAGGGAACTGAAGTCATTCCGTGGTCACACACAGGAGATTTGGGCTGTCGCCTTTTCCCCAGATGGGCTGACATTAGCAAGCGGAGGAAATGATCGTTTTATCCGGATTTGGGATATTGAGACCGGCCGCCTTCTTCGTTCCCTACGAGGGCACACACATGTCGTTCGAGAAGTCAAGTATAGCCCTGATGGCCAAATAATCGCTTCCGCAAGTGAGGACCGGACCATTCGGCTGTGGAATCCTCAAACCGGAGAATCCCTTCGGTTACTCTTTACTCGTTACGACCATGCCGTATGCAGTATTTCCTTCTCCCCAGACGGGCTCATGCTCGCCAGGGCGGGGCAGAATAAAGACATCAAAATTTGGGAAGTGACCACAGGCACCGAACTCATGACGCTGCTTGGTAAAGATCAATACGACCATAATTGGAGTGTCTGCACAGCATTTTCACCTGACGGCATTCACCTGGTGGCTGGCACCGATATCGGGAAAATTAAGCTCTATGAGGTTTTGCCAAGCGGGGAAGAAAAAATTGTACACAACGGCCATTGGAGAGATGAGGCCGATGACGAAGAGACCGAAAATCGTGGGTTCTACGTAGATGACCAAGGCGGATTTCAAAAACCCATGGAATATTGGATTGGGGCCCTCACCTTTACCCCTGACGGGGGCACCATGATCTCAGGAAGTCGCGACTGTACGATTAAATTCTGGGACATGCCGACGATGGAAGAACGCCGCACGCTGAAAGGTCACTCTGAATGGGTCAGAAATCTTCTTGTGACCAAGGATGGGCAGGTGCTTATCAGCGCCAGCGATGACGGGACCGTCAAAATGTGGGACATCCAAACCGGCCGTCAATTCCGAACGCTTCGGTCACACAAAGGACCTGTCAGGGGAATCGCTCTTTCTTCTGACGGGAAATACCTCGCCACAGCTGGAAATGACCGGATTATCACCCTCTGGGATGATGGAGAATAATCTAATTGCTGTCCCAGAAACCCTAAGCTTCGGATACTCAGAGCAGCTCTCTTTTCCTTAAAGAGGGCTGCCCTTTCAATCGTCATCCTCATCGCCCTTCTCAGAGTCCGCCTCGTCGCATGCCCGCACAATTCCATACCGTTTACATTTTTCCCAAAGCCCTTTTCTCGATAATCCTAAAACCTTCGAGGCCGTCATCCGACTCCACCCTGTTCGATTGAGTATTTCAAGAATATGCCCCCGTTCAAAATGCTCCCGCGCTTCGGCCAATGTTTCCATCGCCCCATTTTTCACGCCTCTCCTGCTTTCCTGATTCCCGCAAAACCCGCATCCTTTTTGCGGTTCCCCTCCCGCATATGGACATCGACTCTGTCCGCAGAGATCCCAAACCTGGATTTCTTGAGTGTGTTGTGCCAAAGCTAACGCCCGTTCAATAGTATTTTCTAATTCGCGGACATTCCCCGGAAAGGAATACTGCAATAACACCTCGCGAGCTTGCCGTGATAAAGCTTTGGGTTCTTGGTGGTTTCGACCTGACATCGTCACCAAAAAATGCTGGGCGATCATGAAAATATCTTCTCGACGTTCTCGGAGAGGGGGAAGCTGAACTGGCACCACATTTAATCGATAATAGAGATCTTCCCGGAATCGTCCTTGTTCAACTTCTTTCCGTAAATCCTTCTGCGTTGCACACACTAATCGCACATCCACTTCAATCGTGTCATTTCCCCCGACGCGTTCAAATTGCCGTTCCTGTAGAACACGAAGCAATTTAATCTGGACCAACGGGGAAATTTCGCCGATCTCATCCAAAAAAAGCGTTCCCTGATGAGCAAGTTCGAACCGACCCTGCCGTTGCCGGAGGGCTCCCGTAAACGCCCCTTTTTCATGCCCGAACAGTTCAGCCTCCAACAGCGTTTCCGGTAGCGCGGCACAACTTACTTTGACCAAGGCATGATTTCGGCGAGCGCTATTGGTATGGATGGCATTAGCAATCAACTCCTTTCCCGTTCCACTTTCCCCTACCACTAAAACCGTCGCGTCAGTGGCCGAGACTAACTTGACTTTCTCCAGCACTTGTCGCATCCGCTCATTTTTTCCCACAATCCCTTGGAAACTAAATTTCTTTTCCAATGCATCCCGTAACACCCGATTCTCTTCACGAAGAGCCACCACCGCACAGACCCGTTGCACACTCAACAACAATTCATCCATAGAAAAGGGTTTCGTGATGTAGTCGTAGGCACCGCTTTTCATCGCATCGACAGCCGTGTCAACGGAACCATGTGCCGTAATGACAATGACTTCAGTGCCAGGGCACTGCTCCCGGCACTGTTTCACGATATGCAGTCCATCC
>JBATLR010000073.1:0-50485 GCA_049289415.1 Nitrospirales bacterium | reverse complement strand
CGTATCGCCCATCACTTTCGTCAAGGCCGACGTCAGGGTCGTTTTCCCATGGTCAACGTGCCCGATCGTCCCCACATTGACATGCGGCTTCTTCCGCTCAAATTTCGCCTTCGCCATGCCCTACCTCTTCCTTAAAATGCTACGCAATAATTCTAAATTCTATCGTTGCTGGAGCCCACGACGCGGATCGAACGCGTGACCTCGTCCTTACCAAGGACGTGCTCTACCAACTGAGCTACATGGGCTCTATCATTTCCTCGAGAGGATCTTTGCCTCAATCAGGCAAGCAAATCTAAGCCCACCCAAAAAAATGGAGCGGGCGACGGGATTTGAACCCGCGACAGCCAGCTTGGAAGGCTGGAACTCTACCACTGAGCTACGCCCGCAGCTTGGTTTAAACCCTTTATACTTAAAAACTTTTGCTTGAACAGCATATCTCGTCGTATCCACTAGATCCCGTCCTTTTCAGTCAGTCATGGTGGGCAGGCAAGGGTTCGAACCTTGGAAGCCGATGGCAGCAGATTTACAGTCTGCCCCCGTTGACCGCTTGGGTACCTGCCCTTTGAATGAGTAGGACCGTCTTCTACTTAAACCGCTTTGGAATTACATCATGGAAATTATTAAGATGAAGATCTTTTTGAAGTGAAGACAAACAAGGCAGAAATTAGCCCCTGCATGTACAGATCATCAAGAAAAACATTCGTATTTTGTTCTAAAAACAGGAGCAGAACAAATTCACTCTTCTTGTAAACGAATCATTATAATTTCCAAAGATGGTCTGGTCAAGACCCTCGTGTTGACTTTATGTGTTTAAGACAAGAGAAAATCTTATTTGACAAACCCGCTCTCCCCACGCCACATTTCTAGAAATGGATTCCCTCATGAAGCACCCTCGACAAACCTTGGCATGCCAGCAGAGAAGCCAGGCGAACCTTCATTGCTGGACTTGGATCGTCATCGTGCCCTTTTGCTTAAGCATGAGCTTAAGCATTGGATCTACCGTAAACGCTTTTGGCGAAATGAATGACCGACAGGATAACGGACTTGCAAGCATCACAACACCCAAGGGAGCAATGATCTACGCAGAGGTGGCAGATACCTCAAATAAAAGAGCTCAAGGCCTGATGTACCGGACGGCCATGGAGGAGAATCATGGTATGCTCTTTATTTTTCCAGAATTGGGGTATTGGACCTTTTGGATGAAGAATACCAAGATCCCGCTTGATATACTCTGGCTGGATAAGAAGGGAACCATCATCCACATTGAAGCAAACGTCCCTATTTGCACGAGAGTAGATGACCACTGCCCACGCCATTATTCATATAAACAGTCATGGCAAGTCCTTGAACTTAATGCCGGAATCGCAGAAAAGCTCCAACTCCAACCAGGAGGCCGATTGACCATCTCATTGCCTCCCCAGAACCATATCCCCTCTTAGTTGCCCCTAACATTCCCGTTACCATCCTCGCACTCGCTTAGCAGAAAGAATGCCGTCAACTCGTTGAATTTCCTGCAGTATAAGTTCAAGGTGGGCAGTATTTTTGACTTCGATAACAAAATCCAATACGGCCTTTCGATCCTCTCTGGTAGAAATCTCTGCCCTGGTAATATTAGCTTGACACTGAGAAATTCCAGCGGAGACCTTTGCCAACACTCCAGTTCGATCAAGGGTCAAAACTGACACTTCAACTGAATGCGTGCCGTCTAGCTCCGAATCCCATTCCACCTCCACCAAGCGATTGTGATCCCATTCTAATGATTGAAAGTTCGGACAATCGATCGCATGAATGGTCAACCCTCTCCCCCGGGTAATATATCCACGAATCGGCTCACCAGGAACAGGCTTACAACACTTGGAGAGTTGCATCAAAACATCTTTGGTTCCCCCAAACTTCACAGATCCCTCCCGAAGGAGTCCAGGGAGCTTTTGCTGAGGAGAGTGAGGGACGCCCTTCGTGGGAGACGAAGGCCCTTGCTCAGCACCTTCGTAAAAGTGACTGACAATTTGATCCGGAGATAAACGGCCGAATCCAACCTGCCGAATCAATTCTTCCACCGTTTCACTGCCCTTTGCCTTAGCCATTGATGAAAGGCGATCAGATTTCAACGATTGTGCGACAGGAAGATTATGTCTCCGAAATTCTTGCTCCAACAGCCGTCGCCCAAGTTCCAGTGCCCGCTTTTGCTCTTCAACTTTAAACCAATGCTTGATTTTCGTTTTGGCCCGGGAAGTTCGGACAAATTTCAACCAACCTCGATGAGGTACCTGCGAGGGGGAAGTCAGAATCTCTACCATATCCCCACTGCTTAATTGATAACGGAGAGGAACTAATTTTCCATTAATCTTTGCCCCGACACAATGATCTCCGATTTCCGTATGAATCGCATATGCAAAGTCTAAAGGAGTCGCCCCGACAGGGATTTCCCGGACTTCCCCCGTTGGCGTAAACACAAACACAACATCATGGAATAAATCCAATTTGACCGAATCCATAAACTGGCGGTTATCGGCAAGATCCTTATGCCATTCCACAAACTGCCTGAGCCAGCTGAAGACCTGTTCGTCCCGTTCGCCAACTTTTCCAGGCTCCTTATAGAGCCAATGGGCCGCCACACCGTATTCATTAATTCGATGCATATCCGCCGTCCGGATTTGGAATTCCACATACTCTCCTTGTGGGCCAACAACGGTCGTGTGTAACGATTGATACAAGTTCGAACGTGGAGTCGCGATATAGTCCTTAAAGCGACCAGGGACGGGAGGCCAAATGGAATGCAGCAATCCCAAAATGGCGTAACAATTCATTTTGGTATCCGTCACAATACGAACCGCCGTCAAATCAAAGATTTCGTCAAAAGAGACGGACCGACGCTCCATTTTCTGATAGATACTAAAGAGATGCTTGGGACGTCCATCGATCTGTCCCGGCAGCCCTGCGTCCAAAAGAGCCTGCTGAGCCAGGTGAATCAGGGATTGAATATACTCCTGGCGCTCCTCATCCTTTTTAGCCAACCGTAGCTTTAAGTGAGACCAGGCGTCCGGTTCCAAATATTGGAAGCACAAATCCTCTAGCTGCTGCTTAATCCAACTCATACCAAGCCGGTTGGCTAGCGGTGCATAAATCTCCATTGTTTCTTGTGCAATTTTTTTCCGTTTTTCGTCCGACAACGCCTCCAGTGTCTGCATGTTATGCAATCGATCCGCTAACTTGATAAACACCACTCGAATATCATCAGCCATAGAGAGAACCATCTTGCGGAAATTTTCCGCCTGCTTCTCTTCATCGGTTTTAAAAGGAATTTGCCCAATTTTTGTGACGCCCTCCACTAAACGAGCCACGTCACTTCCAAATTCTTTTTCTAACTCGGCTCTCGTCGCTACGGTATCTTCGAGCGTGTCATGTAATAGTCCAGCGACAATCGCGGGAACGTCCAATTTCAAAAAAGTTAAAATCCCAGCGACCGCTAATGGATGCTGGACATAGGGTTCGCCAGTTCGTCGAGTTTGCCCTTCATGAGCTTTCGCGGAATAGTCAAAGGCTCGTTTGATGAAGTCGGTATCCGCCTCGGGGTAATAGGATTTCACCTGATCCATAAGTTGTACAATATCGGTCAAATGCGTCACGCCCATTTTTTAGTCCTTCATCCAATTGTCTCGGGACATTGCCAACGAATCATAACAAAAAATAGAGAAAAATGCTCCGCCTTTTCCTTCCAAAAGCGGTAGTCGGCACTCCACATCCCGAGGTGGCACAAGAAGGAAGAAACTCCATTTCCCCATAAAGGACAAGTCATTCAAGAGGCGCATTCATCGAACTAAACCAGCAAAAATACAATGCGTAGAGTTGTGAGGCCGGAAGACCTCCACTGAAAATGCCCCTGAGAAGAACAAGGAACGGCAAGGGGGTTAGTATATCTGGCGAGTGAAAGAGGGCAGGAGAGAATTTCTAGAAAACAACGAACCTATCGCATTTATTCTCCACCTTTTTGCACATAATTTTTGACAAATTCAGCCGCATTTTCTTCTAAAACTTTATCAATTTCATCAACCAGTTCATCCATTTCTTCTTTTAGACGTTGACCGGTCTCCGCAACATTCGGATCAGCCTGAACGTCCTCTGTTTCTTTGGGAGAGCTTGGTTTTCGAGATTCGTATTTACGCTCTTGCTTGTCCATGGTGCACCTCCTTGGTCAAGTCGATGAAACACCTTTTTTCAGCCTACTCCACACTTTCTCCTACCGTCAAGACAACCATTGTCACCCTCGCGGACTTCATTGCTCCATTCCCAGCATTATGATAAATTGCCTCCCGCGGGCGATTAGCTCAGTGGAAGAGCGCTTCCTTCACACGGAAGAGGCCACTGGTTCGATCCCAGTATCGCCCACCATGATACATCCTTTCTGGATCAATTTCTTCCCGGCACTATCGTTGTTCACATCCACAGAACATAAAAGCGAGACCTTCTTTATCGTGCATTTTTCGCCCACGACCTAATTCGGACTCCATTATCCTAATCGCAGTTACTCTACGACACATCGATCATTTATCCTCAAGAGCCGGTAGTAATGTTACAACCGATCAATCATCATAATCGACTCCACGCAAAGCCGACAATTCTCCTCAAAGTGTTTTTGCTTTTTTTCTTACTCCCACATTGCGCCAGCACTCCCCCTGCCTCCAACCTTCCACCTTCCGAAAGCGACCTCAACCTCTTAGGAAAGACCGCCTTGTGCCAAACCAAAACAGAGGCTCAAACGAGTTGGCTGCAACCCGTGGGACAGGAATCTCCTTGGGGAGGAGGCACCGAAGTCTTTCGTGAAACCACATCACCCAAGAAACACGCACAATGGTTCATGTTTAATGAAGATCAGACCCTTGTGGGCGTCATCACCGTATTCCCACGCGGTCTGGCTTTAGAAGACTATCCGAAACTTCGTCATACCCTGAGTCAATTACCCCCGGCTCGTGAATTCTTTTTTCATTCTTCCCAGCTCTTAAAAGAACAAACCCCCGATTCTGGCACCCTGCATCGGACCGGAGAAGCCACGACCACGCATCAATATTTCATGCGACACACTCAAGGGAAACAAGACCAACTGGTCATGGCTGTTTTCGTTCTTGATCCTTATGAAACGCTTTTAGATGGCAGCCATTCAAAATTTCTTTCCTATATTGAAGATCCAGATCCCCCGGAGAAAGACCTCTCGGGCACAAAAGGACAATTAGGATCAGAAAAAGAATTTTTAGGACTTCAGCAATTTGCCAGAGGAGAGATCGCCTTATTTGCGTCGTGTGGCAACAAGCAGCCAGAACTGGCCGTTGACGCCTATCAGAAAGCCATTCGATATGGCTTATCTGATCCGAACCAGTTAGCGGAAGCCCACCATCGTCTCGGATTAGCCTTACGAAGCATGGGCAGACTTTCAGAAGCCTCAACTGCCCTGGAACAGGCCCTGACCATCCAGCCCTACTCAGCAGTCATCCTCAATAGTTACGGCTCAGTCCTAACGCAATTAGGAAAAGTGCCCAAGGCTATCGAAACCTATGAGCGGGCTTTGTCCCTGCAGCCAAACTATGCTCAGGCCCGATTCAATTTGGCTGAAGCTTATGAAGCACATAACCCCAAACGCGCCATTCAAGAATATGAAACATTCCTGATATTGGCAGGGGACAATCCTGATGAAATGACAAAAATTGACCTGGCCAAAGGTAGAATTAAGGCCCTACAAGGCGGAGCCAGACAGTAATCAAACTAAAATTAATTCTTATGGGACATACCCGGCTCAAGCACTGTTCATATCAAAAGACCTTTGTAGTGAATAATCCACGCGTTAAGCCTTCATGAAATTCTATGCCGTCCGCCGCGGCCGCACCATTGGCATCTTTGAGAGTTGGGATGCCTGCCGGGCCCAAGTACATCATTTTCCCGGAGCCGAATATAAAGCCTTCCCCAACCGAAAAGACGCGGAAGCTTTTCTGTTACCTTGTTCAAGCAGTCAACCAATCAAAAAAAAGCGAACGGCCACAGGAACATCCTCTTCGATTATCGAAGTTTGGGTCGATGGATCCTGCTTCCCCCAGGGCGATGGCTCTCTTCGACTGGGATGGGGGGTACTGGTCAAAAAAAATGGTGCAGAAATTCACCGGGACAAGGGGAACGACATTCCGCAGGCAGCCATGAATCACCGGAATGTCGCTGGGGAAATTCTTGCCATCCTCAAAGCCATCAAATGGTGCCAATCCCAAGGGATAACAGAAATGACGATCTACTTTGACTACCAAGGACTGGAAAGTTGGGCAACCGGAGCCTGGCGCACCAAACTACCATTTACCCAAGCCTACGCACAGGCGGTCAACGAATCAGGCATCACGATTCACTGGGTCAAAGTGAAAGCTCATTCCGGCAATCCGGAAAATGACCTTGTCGATCAACTTGCGAAAGAAGGGGCCAGGGGGAAGTAAGAAATGAGGAATTTCACGAGATTTTCCAACCGCACAACCAGAAGAGGACGAATCGAATATCAGTTACAGCTTTCCTTCTCCTTTTAAATAATTCCGGAAACGGGTCATCAGTTCATCACCCAATACACCAACATCAGGTTTTTTCTTCATGTAATCCCTGATCTCATCCAAGCGATGTTCCGCCTGCTCATTCCCCTTTAATCGTTTAACTTTTTGCATAGCATCGCCGAACGCATCAAAGGTCAGTTCCTGATAGCCAAAACTTCGAATCCGCTTGACGGCTTTCATCATCGCCTCATTTCGAAAGGTGGTGAGGTGTTCGGAGTCGATAGTGGTTAGCCCGATTTTTCTCGCACGGCGTTCTGCGGCTTTTCGAATACCGCTTCGGACAAAATCCGGTGAGGTATGGAGACGTTTCCAGGCCTCATCCGTCCATGCCACCTGTGTGGGCGGATCCTCCCAGAGACGGATCAAGGTTTCAGCATCAATCTTCGCGATCCCTTGTTCCCTGGCTAGATCCTCGGCATCCCGCTTTAACATATCCGTCACAAATTCCATAGCAATCGGCGGTGAATCCTGAATACGCTTATTCAACAAAGCCAAAGCTTCATCGGTCCATTCCATAGGCACGGTTTTCTCGATCGGAATATCCCCTAAGGCTTCAACCTTTTCAAATAATTCCACATTCACTTCCATATGGCCGCGTTCTTTAGCCACATCTTCAGCGATCCTGCCAATCATGCTTCGCATAAACTCTGGAACGGCCTCTAGGCGCTTCCGCGCCTCGGCGGTCCAGGGGAGTTTGCCTTGAGCCATGTCCTCGGCAGCTTGAGTCATGCCGGACGCGCCCCCCATCGAGCCCATCATTTGCTGCTTAAATTGGTCTAAAGTTTCAGCCGTAATTTCTGTATATCCCAATTCCTTAGCCTTTTTTTCTGCAAGACGGCGCACCATGGCTCTCAGGAACAAAGGAGCGCGTTCCAGACGAGACGAAGCCTCTTCCGTCCAGGGGATTTCGTGTTCTGTTTGAGATGGCTCGGTAGTAGACATGGTTTAGACAGGTGGTAACTCAGGGTTTAACAATTCTTTGATCTCTTTACCGGCTTTAAAAAACGGCATGCGCTTTTCAGGGACCGACACCGATTCTCCAGTTTTAGGGTTACGCCCTTCTTTGGTCTGACGGTGTCGAAGACGAAAACTTCCAAAACCACGGATTTCTGTTTTTTCTCCACGCTTTAAAGAATCACGGATAG
Organism: Nitrospirales bacterium; assembly: GCA_049289415.1. Classification (GTDB taxonomy): domain Bacteria; phylum Nitrospirota; class Nitrospiria; order Nitrospirales; family UBA8639; genus Nitrospira_E. The sequence goes on along the minus strand of JBATLR010000073.1, from coordinate 42,768 downwards.
AATCAAAAATGGTGTTGACTACTAACTCGGCTTGCCTTCGACTCAATTGGGGAGCCTTTTCCGCCAACTTTTCGATGAGATCCGCTTTTGTCATCCGATCCTCCTTCTCACAGAGACTCGCTTCTTCAACCTTGAATTATGCCAATGAGCATCGCTTCTCAAAAGACGCAATTGATCCATTTTGCTTGTCCGGATCAAGCCACCCAAAGGTACAGCAACGGGGTAGAAAAATGAGTCGTGGCAAAGGTGCGAACGCTTCCAAGGAATGTGTTTTCAAGTAAATCCCTGAATGAAAACGGCTTTCTCACCTCCATGACCCGTGGCTCTCCCTCAATCCCGCCTAATTCGCCGGCTAACTTAATGGCATCGTGCAAATCACCGATATCATCAACTAACAAAATTGACTTGGCCTGCTGCCCCGTAAAGACGCGCCCATCCGCTAGCTGCTCGACCTCCGCCACATCCAGGGATCGCCCATCGGCCACCGCATCGATAAATTGACGATGGACATCATTCATCACCAACTCTAAGACCTTGCGATCTTCATCATTCATGGGACGAAAAGGAGAGCCGATATCTTTATATTTTCCACTTTTGACTACAAGGTTCTTGACCCCGATTTTTTCAAGTAACTCGTGAAAATTTGCCAATTGCATAATGACGCCAATACTCCCCGTCAAAGTACCCGGATTAGCGAGAATGCGATCGGTGCCCACGGCAATATAATAGCCTCCTGAAGCCGCCACCGTACCCATGGATGCGATCACCGTTTTATTCTTTTCTTTTCTCACTCTCTTAACGGCATTATAAATTTCTTGAGAAGGCGCCACGCCCCCACCTGGACTATCAATTCTCACCACAATCGCCTTGACCAAAGGATCGTCAGCAAAGTTTTTTAGTTCCTCGACAGTCTGATAGGAATCAAGAATGGGACCCTCAACCCGAACGATGGCCACACCATCCTTACCTGCTAACAATAATTCCGGAATCAGGCTTTTCCCAACACTAAACAGGACAAGGCCTCCGAGAATCATCCACAGCACGCGCTTCCATCGAGGATACCCATTACTCATAATATTTGGGATTGGCCATAAGTCCCGCGCTCATCCAAACCATCCTGCCCATGAAGCCTATTCGCCTTCATTCCCTTGATCTTTCTTTTGGACCACTCGCCCAAGGCTTTGATCAACACTGCCTTGAGAGCTATTAAACTCTTCCACCTCGGTTTGTTCTAGGTCCTTCAAATGCTCCCAAAGACTTAACGCAATTTTCCGATCTTCACAATCAACCTTGACGATTTTCGCCGCTACTTCCTGACCAACAGCAAATTTTTCTTCAAGGCGCTCCTGCACATCCGGACCGATCTCACTGATGTGAATCAACCCTTCTACACCGCCTTCCAATTCTACGAATACCCCAAAGTCGGCGATTTTGGAAACTTTGCCGGTGGTGACTTCGCCAACATGATATTGTTGGGGAATTTCAGAGACCCATGGATCCGAGATCAGCTGCTTATACCCCAGAGATAACCGTTCTTTTTCTTTATCAATTTTTAAAATAACGGCTTTGACCGATTGGCCCTTCTTAAACAGCTCGGAAGGATGCTTAATATGCTTGGTCCACGACATATCAGAAATATGGATCAACCCATCGACACCTTCATCTAAACCGACAAAGGCGCCAAAATCGGTGACACTTTTTACTTTGCCTTCAATCTCCGTGCCTTCAGGATACTTGTCTTCAATAATATCCCATGGGTTAGGAGCGGTTTGTTTCATTCCAAGAGAAATCTTCCGGCTATGCTGGTCAACATGGAGCACCTGAGCTTCTATGGTATCGCCCACAGACACGACCTTTGAGGGGTGGCGAACCTCATGGGTCCAAGACATTTCCGACACATGAACCAAACCTTCAACGCCTGGCTCCAATTCGACGAACGCACCATAATCGGTCAGACTCACAACTCTGCCATTTACACGACTTCTTGCCGGATATTTTTCTTCAACTTTGGTCCAGGGATCTGGAGATTTTTGCTTAACGCCCAAGGAAATACGACCCGTTTCCCGGTCGTATTTCAATACTAAGACTTCAACTCGATCCCCAATGGAGAACATATCGGATGGATGCCCCACACGGCCCCAGGAAATATCGGTAATGTGTAACAGGCCATCAATACCTCCTAAATCCAAGAACGCCCCATAATCCGTAATGTTCTTCACCGTGCCTTCAATCAACTGCCCTTCAGACAATGTCGACAATGTCGACTGTCTTCGTTTATCCCGAGTTTCTTCGAGAAGCGCCCGTCTGGAGACCACTACATTGCCCCGACGATGGTTAATTTTAATAATTTTAAAGTTGTACGTTTTCCCGACCAGACCATCCAGATCTCTGACCGGCGTCAAATCAATTTGCGATCCTGGCAAAAAGGCCTTCACGCCGATATCAACGATCATGCCGCCCTTAATACGAGAAATGACTTTCCCTTGCACTTGTTTTTCATCTTTGTGAGCGACTTCCAAATCCTCCCAAACCTTCATCTTGTCGGCTTTTTCTTTGGAGAGGAGCAAATTGCCATCCGCATCCTCACATTGCTCGATATACACTTGAACCGGGTCATTCACCGCCAGCTGCTCCAACTCTTCCGTGGAAAATTGGTCGGCAGGAATCATGCCTTCGGACTTATACCCAATGTCCACCACCACTCGATCTCGCTGGATATCAATCACCCTGCCCTCGGTAATCGTTCCTTCTTCAATATTTTTAAACGTTTCATCATATAAAGCGGCAAGGGTTTCGCGATCCATTTTTTCAGGTTGTTGAGTAAGAGTATTCATCCGAATTTTAATACCTCCAGCAGAGTTGGGCGGGTTAAATGGTGATTGCCATGATTATTCTTCACAGTTTACTTCTTGAATCGGTCTTAGCCCGCTGGGTTGGAGAGGGAACGCCACCCAGTTGAGCAATATGATCCATGACCGTTATCGATACGTCCTCATAAAATTTTTTAACACTCTCCCCCTCATTTTTACAAAATTTCAACGGTTTTCCAAAGATGACCCTTGTCGGAACAAACCGTGGCCATCGTGCCTGAATGGGAAGAACTGTAAAGGTACCAGAAATATACGCAGGAATCACCTGGCATTGTGATTCAGCCACTAAATAGCCTAAGCCTGGCTTCCCAATCTGTAAAGATCCGTCCTCCGTTCGAGTTCCCTCGGGAAAAATAACTACGGGTTCACCTGCTTGCAAGTGAGAGAGCGCCTGCCCAAATGCTTTCCTGTCCAGTCTGTGGGGTTTCAAAGGGATCCATCCAAGCCTTTGTATCGCCCAATTCAGATACCGATAGGGGAATAGGCTATTCCTACCTAAATAAAACACACGCCGCGGGATCGCACACCCTAACAGGGGAATATCAAAATAGCTGGCATGATTTGCCGCCACGATGACACCGCCGGTCTTGGGAAAGTGTTGGGCCCCCTCTGTCCGAAATCGAAACAGGAGGCGCGCCAAACCATTAAACAGGATCCATAACAGCCCATAGACCACTCCACTCACAAACGATCCGCTATGATTTCCATCATGTGCCCAACCACTTCCTCAACAGACCGTTGAGAGGTATCAATCATGATCGCCTCAGACGCCGGACGTAAAGGATCCACAGTTCTGGTCCGATCACGATCATCTCGAACGGCCATATCATCACGCACGGCCTTCAGATGGATCGCTTGACCTTGTTGAACCAACTCTTGTTGGCGCCGGTTTGCTCGAACCTCCAAATCGGCATCAAGGAAAAACTTTACATCAGCACTTGGGAATACCCGTGTCCCCATATCCCTTCCTTCAGCGACAACCCCGACCTCCCCACCAATTTTTCTCTGAACTGGGAGTAACCAATCTCTGATCGGTTGAAGAGCGGCCACGCGGGAAGCCAACTGGCTAATGGCTGGAGTTCGGATGACCTCTTGGTCAATCACCTGCCCATCAACCCAAATGGAAAAGCCCTCTTTCCCCGGTATCAATTGCAAAATCGTGCGAGCAAGAAGTGATTGGATCTGCCCAAGACTGGTTGCGTCGAGTTGTTCTTGTTGAACCTTCCAGGCAATCGCTCGATACAAAGCACCCGTATCCAGGTAAACATATCCGAGACGGGTAGCCAAACACTTGGCTACAGTGCTCTTCCCGACTCCAGCTGGACCGTCAATAGTGATCAGTAACCGACGACGTTGAACGGCCCTGTTCTCCTTTTACGAACTAATTTCTGGAGCATTATAATGGTCGCTCAGAATTTGTCAATAAATCCAACAGCTTATCTTTGAAACCCGGAAAGGATGTCTCAACGCATGCCACATCCTCGATGGTAATCGAAGACTCCGCCACTAATCCGCAAATGGCCAGCGACATCACAACCCGATGATCGCCATAACTCTGACAAACCGCGCCCTTAATCTGGGAACCGCCATTGATGACTAAACCATCCGGCTGTTCCTCAACTTCAACATGGAGACGGGATAATTCTGTCGCCATAGCTCGAATGCGATCGGTCTCTTTTACGCGAAGTTCCTGGGCTCCGATTATGCGTGTCTGGCCATGGGCCAAAGCGGCAGCCACACACAATATAGGCAATTCATCAATCGTTTTGGGAATGAGTTCGGGCCCAATGGTCATTCCCCTCAGCGGAGCAGACCGCACACGGATATCACCAACCGGTTCCCCCGATATTTCTCGTTGGTTGACGATGGTGATATCAGCTCCCATCTCGAGGAGAATATCCAGAATGCCTGTTCGTTCAGGATTCAATCCTATATCAGTGAGCCGGATATCCGAATCGGGAACGATCGATGCCGCAACCATAAAAAACGCCGCAGCCGAGATATCTCCCGGGACCTTAATCGGCTTTCCGTCAAAGGAGGGTCGGCCTTGAAGTTGCACGGTGCACCCCTCCACCTGGAGGGGAACTCCCAAATAGGATAAGAGACGCTCCGTATGATCACGGGATCGTCTAGGCTCCTTCACAATGGTCGTCCCTTCGGCAAAGAGCCCGGCCAAGAGGACGCACGATTTAATTTGAGCACTTGCGACAGGAGATTCGTAGAGAATCCCCTTGAGCCCGGTTCCTTGAATAGCCAAAGGAGCCAACTCACCGCCACGTCTTCCCGAGATGACAGCCCCCATTTGACGGAGAGGAGTGACCACCCGGCCCATCGGACGACTCCTCAGAGAGGAATCACCAGTCAGAACGGAAAAGAAATTTTGCCCGGCTAAAACGCCAGCCAAAAGGCGCAAACCCGTCCCGGAATTTCCACAATCCAACACATTCGAAGGTTCCTGCAGGCCCCACAGTCCTTTGCCGGTCACCTCAAGTCCCTCAGGCGTTTCCTCTACCTCAACGCCTAAGGCACGAATCACAGCAAGGGTATTCAGGCAATCTTCGCCAAGGGAATAGCCCGCAATGCGTGTTTGGCCCTGCGCCAAGGCTCCAAAGATGAGGGCGCGATGCGTAATGGATTTGTCCCCCGGTACCGACAGGCTGCCACGAAGAGGTTTTTGGGTCGGAAGAATGGTGAACTGACTCATATCAACCGTTCTCGTGAGGCTTTGGCCCGAGCAATCGCCTCATACAATCCAGGTGCATCCCGTTTGCTCAACAACTCCCGAAAATTTTTTAGCTGTTCAATATACCGATCAACCATCTCTACCAAATTTCCATGATTGGCCACACAAATATCCCGCCACATTTCAGGGGAACTGGCCGCAATCCGCGTGGTATCGCGCAATCCTCCGCCAGAAAAGGTCAGCAAGTCCGCCGGCTGAGATGTTCGTCCTTGCAACGTCTCCAAGGTGTGCATGAGAGAAAAAGCGGCGATATGAGGCAGATGACTCACCGCACCGAAGACCCAATCGTGGTCCATGGGATCCATCGACACCACTACAGATCCGACAGTTTTCCAAAGGTGACGAACCCTTTCCATGGCCTGGGCATTCGTCTGGGGAGTCGGAGTCAGAATACATCGAATGCCTTGAAACAAATGCGAATCGGCGTGGGCCACCCCCGACTTTTCTTTCCCGGCAATCGGATGGGCGCCGACAAAAAATGTCGAGGGAGGCAACCGGGCTTCAATTTTTGAGACCAGGTGGCCCTTCACGCTCCCCACATCACTCACAATAGCGGACGGGGCCAGATCTTTTCCCCACAGGTCAATTTGGGAGAGATAGGTCTCTACTGGAGTGGCCAGGACAATTAAATCCGATTGGCTCACCGCCCGATGCGGCTCCAGGGCAAATTGATCAATGGCACCCATTCGAACGGCTAGTTCGAGATTTTCTTGTCGACGACCGATCCCCACGACCGATTTGGCCAGGCCCTGTTCCTTCAGGGCAAGGCCGAGAGAGCCTCCAAGCAGGCCTATCCCGATAATGGACACGTGCCGGAACAACGGTTCTGAGTGGGAAGTCGACATGATGGAAGGCAAAAGTGTCGGAATCACAAGAGAACAATCAAAGTTCCCGGCCGACAGCCTGCGCCACCTTTTGTAAATCATTCATGAGTTCGGTAAACCGGCTGGGCTTCAGCGATTCCTCTCCGTCGCACAAGGCACATTCCGGATTAGAGTGGACTTCAATCAATAAGCCGTCAGCTCCAGCCGCAATTGCGGCTTTGGCCATAGGGGCCACAAGCTTCCAATTCCCGGTTGCGTGACTTGGGTCAACAATAACGGGCAAATGCGTCATTTCTTTTAGCGTGGGCACCGCACTTAAATCCAACGTATTGCGATACTGAGGCTCAAAGGTGCGAATTCCCCTTTCACACAGCATGACATTCCGATTGCCACGGGACATTATATATTCCGCGGATAAGAGTAACTCTTTAATCGTGGCCGACAGCCCACGCTTCAACAAGACGGGTTTGTCATAGGCCCCGACCTCTTTTAAGAGTTCAAAATTCTGCATATTCCGGGCGCCAATTTGGATCACATCCGCTTTTTCCAAAAAATGTCCGAGATCACGAGCATCCAAAATTTCACTCACCACCGGAAGGCCGGTTTGTCGCCTGGCCTCAGCCAAAAACTCCAATCCTTCCTGTCCCAACCCCTGAAAGGAATAGGGCGATGTACGAGGCTTATACGCGCCGCCACGCAAAATGGTGGCGCCGGCCTTCGCCACTTCTTGAGCGATGCCCACCGTAATTTCTAATTTCTCCACCGCGCAGGGACCGGCCATAATCACGACCCGGCTTCCCCCAACTTTCACGCCGGCCACATCGATGACGGAATCGTGTTTTTGAAATTCACGGCTCACTAACTTCCAAGGAGCCAGAATCGGAGTCACACTTTCCACACCGGGAAACACGCTCAAGGGTTGCCCTTGGAGTACCCGGTCATCGCCAAGCACCGCCACAATGGTCCGTTCTTTCCCTTTCGTGATTTGCGTGACCATTCCTAACGAACGAAGACGATCAATCAAGTGATCAACATTCTGCTCTGTGGCTTCGGGTTTTAAGACGATAACCATTAAATGAATCAGAATCCTTGCGCTATGACAGCGTGGAGAGCACTCGGGTCAACGATTCAAGAAAGCGTCGATTTTCGGTCGGTTGCCCAATGGTCACTCGGAGCATGGGCCCACGAATATGCCGAACGATGACGCCTTCCCGAAGCAACGCGTCATACGCACGCCTTCCATCAATCCCTACATTGAAATACAAAAAGTTGGCTTGACTGGGAACGGGCTCTAAGCCCATGGTGATCAGCCTTTCTTGCAGAAACGTCATTTCGGCTTCATTCATAGCCCGGCTTTTGGCCACATGATCATCATCGGAAAGGGCTGCTCGTGCGGCTTCTTGAGCCAAGCTATTCACGTTAAAAGGGGGACGAACACGATTCACATATCCGGCGATTTCTTTGGTCGTATACCCATAACCCACACGCAACCCTGCCAATCCATAAATTTTTGAAAACGTCCGTAGTACCACAACCGGCCGCCCCTCACGAACATACTGCAAGCTGTCCGGAAAATCGGGATGTCGCACGTATTCATAGTACGCCTCATCAAAGACGACGACCACATGATCGGGAAGTCGGGAGAGGAACCCATCGATTTCCCGTGCCGTCAGCATGGTGCCCGTGGGATTATTCGGATTGCAGAGAAAAAAGAGCCGCGTGCGGTCGGTGACCGCGTCAACCATGGCTGCTATATCATGGACCCAATTTTTCAAGGGCACTTCTACCGCCACACCATGCCCTCCCAACACAGAGAGCTTGTACATCACAAACGTCAGATCGGCCATGACCGCTTCATCACCCGGAGAGAGAAACGCGCGAACTAAGAGACTAATGATTTCATCTGACCCATTGCCCACCAGAACCTGATCATCGGAAACCTTCCACCGCTCAGCTAACGCTTGCCGAAGGTAGTGAGCCCCGCCATCCGGATACCGGTGAAGCGACGCGGCTGCCCCCGCTAAAACCTGTAGCGCGTTCGGCGAAGGACCCCAAGGATTTTCATTAGAGGCCAGTTTAATGGCCTGAGTAATTCCCAGTTCCCGCTCCAATTCGTCCAAGGGTTTCCCTGGAGAATATGGGGTTAACGAGGCGATTGTGGGATGGACACGCAATGGCATGGGTTTACATTCTTTCTTTTGTGCACATGCGGGAAAAATCGAAAAAATTTCATATCTACCTGGGACGCCTTTGCGCTGGCCCCTTCCGGATCTCCATCCTTCAAGGGCATACAGGTTGGACCAGACTCTACTGATGAGAAGAATACGACCCCAGAACCTTCATCATCAAACAACGAGACCTGACTTCCTCCAGGGCTTTCTTCAGGCGATCATCGTCTTGATGTCCCTCCAAATCCATATAAAACAGATATTCCCAGACTTTTCGTCTGGTAGGCCGTGATTCAATTTTGGTCATACTAATGCCGTGCGATGAAAACGGACGGATCAGGTCATACAAGGCTCCAACCCGGTCTTTTGCTGAGACAATGATCGACGTTTTATCACGACCGGTTGGTTCAGCTCCTTTTTGGGATAAAATGAGGAACCTGGTGAAATTATTAATGTTATCTTCAATTCGTGATCGCAGAATATTCAGCCCATACAACTGAGCAGCTAATTCGGAGGCAATGGCCCCGGCGGTTGGATCATTCACGCACCGCTCAGCAGCCCGAGCCGTACTGGGCTCTTCCGCAAAATTCACAGAAGGCAAATTGGTTTCCAGCCAGTTTCGGCATTGGGCTAGGGCATGCGGATGAGAATAGACCGTCTTGATTTCTTCTAATTTTTCCGCCTTCGAAAGAAAGTGATGGGACACTTCCAGCATCACTTCACCATAAATCAACAAGGGTGAATCCACGAACAGATCTAACGTATGGTTGACCACCCCTTCCGTCGAATTTTCTATGGGAACCACGCCAAACCGCATACGTCCCCGTTCCACTTCATCAAACACATCCTTAATGCTATTGACCGACACATAGTCGGCCGACCCCCCGAACTTCCGCATGGCAGCCAGATGCGTAAACGTGGCAGGTGGTCCTAAATACGCGACCGTTTGTGTTCCCTCGAGCGAAAGGGACGCCGACATAATTTCCCGGTAAACATGACGCAGCGCTTCACTAGGAAACGGCCCGGGATTCTTCCGCATCAACCGTTCCACGATCGCGACTTCCCGACCAGGCGTGTGAAGATGGGCAGACGAATCCTGTTGTTTTTTCAAATGCCCAATTTTAATGACGTATTGTGATCGCTCATTCAATATGTTGAGAATGTCGTCATCAAGCCGGTCGATCTCTTGACGGCATTGTTGCATATCCTCTGGAAGCTCCATGAGACTCATCCTTTATCCTGAAAAATCTGCAATTTAGGCAGGAGCATACAAGGAATACCCTGCTGTGGCAAGCAAGCGTTTCCCCCTTTCAACTTGCGACTTTCCTTCATAAACAGGGCCCCATTTCCTGACCACCAACGCCGGGTCTTTCCGGGTCAGCGCGGAACCAGAAATACATATCGTTGAAGAGGGTCATTCAAACAACGATCGGTCGCTTTGATTGTCCAATCGGGAAAGGTGGCCTCAATCCAGTCCAAAGTCATTGAGGAATCCCCGTAAGTGACGTCACCGTCGATCGGCGCCCAGTTGTGAGGATTGAAGGCGAAGCCCTCCTGTCGGTGTCGGACAGCAAGGACATCTTTCTGATCCTGTGACGCATGAGGGGCCTGCTCCCAGTATTCGACCGGACGAATGGTCATGGCCAACAGACCATCATCCGCAATGTGCTTCCGCAATGTGTGCAATGACGTCGTCATCGCCCTGCGGGACAGGTGGGTGAACACGGAGAAAGCATAGATGAGATCAAACTTCACCCCCCCGACCGGCAAGGATACAGGGAGGTAATCTGATACCATAAAATTTGTACCGAGCTTCGACTTCCGGCATAGCTCAATTGACTGTTTCCGGGGGTCGACCCCGAATATTTTTTCTTCGACAGTGAAATAATACAGCAACTGGGCGATACGGCCATAGCCGCACCCAAAGTCCAAGACAGTGGCATCATCCAGAGACCGCCCCGTCACGCGCGCATAGTTGTAACTCAACGCACGCACGAACGCCGTAGTTTCCTTGAGAAGTGCCAAGCCATGGTTTCCCGTCCAGCTTCGCTGAACCTCGTCACTCGCCATGGCAGGAAGAAGTCGTGAAAGCTTGGGATACTCAGGGTCAGGCATAGACAGCAATACCAATCCGAATTCATCGAGACTGAGTCGTCGAAGACCAGTGATGACATCCCCGCGAGTCGTCACTCCGTAGTCATTTTCCAATGCACGCATAATCTCTTTGGCATACCCCAGCAAATAACCCTCGGTCGAATTCCAACTCACAGACAGTGAAAATCTGGCCGGAAGCCCCCTCACCACCTTTAGGGCATACTGTTTGAGCATTTTCTTCATGAACACATTCACCAATCGTTGTCAATTCCCCGCATTCAACTTCCTCTGAATGACTTGCCTGTTAGTAAGAGGATTTTGCGATGAAATTTTTTGATTAGTTGATCTTTTGCCTTTGGTTGTTGCCTACTTCAGGATCATGAGGACGGTGTTTTCTTATCATTTTGTTCTATCCACTCGCCGGCTACCACGAAACGCTTGGATTTGATCCAAAGTTTGTTTTAGTCATATTTAGATCCAAAGCCAGCTAAATGCGTTTTCTTCGCCATAGGATTAATAAAGACCCTCCCGATGCGCTAGAAATGCTTTTGTTCAAATTCGCCAAGTGTCTGTTCAGCGCGACATAACCTTTGTCATCAAAAATGAAGCGTCCATCCGCACACTGAAATGGGAACCCGGCAGCACCGCTGTAAGGGCCTCGGTTCGATTCTACAGGCAAAAAGGATTTACCCTTTGATTTATGGCCGCTCGTTGAGGCCAACAGATGGATCATTTGATTTCAGGAAGGTGAGGAACTCCAACACCTTCTGAGTGACCTCAGAAGGTGGACAGAGTGTGCAATACGTTCTGCCAAATCTTGAGGGGAGTACAGTGTGAAAATTTTTCCCTAATGATAACTTTCAGCGTCGGTGGGGAATTTTCCGCATTCAACTTCTTCTTTATACCGCCGGAGCGCCTGCAAGGCATCCGCCTTCAGATGTGCATAGGGTTTGACAAATTTCGGGACAAAGTCATCGAAGAGGCCTAATAGGTCGTAAAGCACCAACACTTGCCCGTCACACCCCTGCCCGGCGCCAATACCAATCGTGGGTATTGAAAGGGCTTCAGTGATGCGTTGTGCCAACTCAGTCGGCATGCATTCCAGGACCACGGCAAATGCCCCGGCGGCTTCCAGTGCCTTGGCATCACTCACAATAGTTTCCGCTTCATCCTGAGCTTTCCCCTTAACCGAATACCCGCCCGATTGATTAACTGACTGGGGTGTCATGCCCACGTGACCCATGACGGGAATGCCAAAACGGGTCATGGCCTTCACCCGATCAATCACTGATATTCCCCCTTCAAGTTTCACGGCGGCGGCCCCCGCTTGCAGAAAGCGCCCCGCATTCCGCACAGCATCTTCCACGCTGGCCTGGTAAGACATAAACGGCATATCTCCAATCACCATGGCCCGTTTGGCGGCCTGAGCCACCAACCGCGTGTGATAGAGCATGTCTTCCATGGTCACCGATAAGGTATTGGGCTTGCCTTGCACGACCATCCCAAGAGAATCGCCCACAAGAATGACGTCCAGCCCGGCCTGCTCCACAATCCGCGTGAAAAGCGCATCGTAGGCGGTCACGACCGTTAACTTTTTGCCCTGTTTCTTCCGTCGTGTAAATTCAGGAATCGTCATGTGCGCCAACGTTTGTGTGACCTGAGGGTTATGTGCCGGCATTCCGTTTGGCTGATTCCACCGTATTCTGAAGCAGCATGGCAATTGTCATCGGGCCAACACCACCGGGAACGGGTGTGAGCCATCCCGCTCGTTCTTTAACCCGGTCATAATCCACATCCCCGACTAATTTTCCATCGGCTAATCGATTGATCCCCACATCAATCACGATCGCCCCCGGTTTCACCATCTCTGAGGTGACGAAGAGGGGTTTCCCGATTGCCGCAATCACGATTTCGGCTTCACGAACTACAGCGGGAAGATCTTTGGTGCGTGAATGACAGATGGTGACGGTGGCATGTCGATGTAAAAGCAACATGGCCACGGGTTTTCCTACAATATTACTACGACCAATCACGACGGCTCGTTTCCCTGCAATGTCTTGTCCGGTCGACTCGATCATCTGAATAACCCCTTTCGGTGTACAGGGGATAAACACCGGGTCGCCCGTGACTAAACGCCCTACATTGACCGGGTGAAACCCGTCGACATCTTTCTCGGGGGAGACGGCTTGCAAAATCGCTTGACTGTCCATGCCGGGTGGCAGGGGGAGCTGGACCAGGATGCCGTGAATTCGAGTATCGGCATTCAGCTGGTGGATCAATTGCAATAAGGTCTCTTGGGTAGTGGACGCCGGCAGACGATGTTCCTGAGGATAGAGCCCGGCTTTTTCACAGGCTATTTTCTTGTTCCGCACATAGACAGCCGAGGCCGGATCGTCCCCCACTAACACGGCCGCTAATCCGGGCTTGACCCCCGTGTCTTTTTCGAGAAGGCGAACCTCTTCTGCAATGGTCTCTCGAATCGCCTGGGCTAATGCTTTGCCATCAATAATCTGTGCGGACACATTGACTCCTTCACTTGAAAATGGTCAAACCACTTATTTAGGGTGATTTACGATATCAGGCAGGCAAAATCTTCGTCAACGAAATGGCAGCCTCATCCTTCCTTGACACCCTACAAAATCCTCACTTACCATGCCACTTCAGCTTTTCCTCTAGGTATCCCTTGTCGCTCTGATCGTCATCATCGTCTCAGCGAAATTTCGGTTGTTTCCATGAAGCCATATTGCCTTACTGCCTCTTTCAAGAATGCGATCCTCACCAGTCTGTTGCTGCTGAGTTGTTGGACGACAATCTATGCCGAAGAGGTGCCGAATTTAGCGTTCCCGCAAAGCATGATTGCCGATGGAGGGCAGGTCTATTTCATCGCCAATGCCAACGGAGACCCTGGAACACGGGAAAATAAGGGTTTTATTAGTAAAGTGACGACTGAGGGTAAGATGATTGACCTCCACTTTATCCAAGGTGGGCAAAAGTCGGTCACGTTGAACTCACCGAAAGGGATGGCCCTTGTGGGCTCAACCCTTTATGTGGCCGATCTGGATGTGGTCAGGGGATTTGACAAAAACACGGGAAAATCCCTCCATTCTATTCCCTTCACACAATTTCACAGTCAATCCCTTGCCGGGCTGGTGGCGGATCCTCACGGTGGGCTCTATGTCTCTGATGCCGATTCCAATACCATTTATCACATTGATGACCCCGCCCACGATCACACCGTGAAGGTCTTTGCCCAACATGAAAGCTTATCGCACCCGCGTGGACTTACCATTCATCCCAGGAATGGGCATGTGGTCGGAGTGGGATGGGAGGATGGGAAGATTTTTGAGATTGACGAAACCGGGACGATTCAGGAGTTGTTCGCCAACACCTTGTTTACCGGCAGCTTCCATAATTTAGACGGTATTGATTTCGACAAATATGGCACCATGTATGTGTCTGATTTGACAGCAGGGAAAGTCTGGAGAATTTTGGCCAATCACAAAAAAGAGGTGATTGCGGAGTTTCTGTTGTCCCCTTCGGGAATCGGGATTGACCGGGTCAATCATATCATCATGGTTCCCTACCTGTATGTGAATGGTGCAGAGATTAATGGTCTTGAGCGTCCCTCTAATGCTAACCCTAACAAAAAACCCCGATCCTGGTCTGATTATGGAATGGGCTGGCTCAAGAAAGATTCCGGCGAATGAGTAAATGCCTCTATTGTCATCAACGTAAAGGCAAACGGGCGTGTCCCGCACTTGGAGGCATGATTTGCAGCCAATGTTGCGGCACAAACCGCATCACGAATATCAGTTGCCCGACATCCTGCGTCTTTCTCGTGAGTAATGATGACTATCAGCAAAAACGCGTGGGGAACAGATTTGAACTCGAACGTCGAGGGTTCTATCGACAATTATTGGATCTCGGAGGGGAACGGGCGACTGAAATATTTTATGTCTTTGAGGCTCTAGCCTATCGATTTTTTCAAGATCGCCGTGATGCGGAAGACGCCGAGGTATTGGAAGGCCTCCAAAGCCTTCGACGAAGTTTCAGCCTGATCCAGATACCAGAAGCCGGCTTGCCAGCCTTCGGTGAAGAATTACGAAAAGAATTTAAGGTCTTCGGCGAGCGCCAACCATTAGAACCCACGCTGGTCACCAACGTGTTGGACCAAGCCCATACCTTCATTCAAAAATTTTCCGGACCAGGGCTTCGTTCCCATCGCTTTTTACATGGATTACTAGGCTATATTCGTGAACGCCATCCCGATGTGGCAGAACAACTTGCCCGCCAAACCGGTGCGGGAGGGCGCATCATTATTCCCAGTGGATTTGATTATGCACCTGACCAACCCTCCACCGAACCGGTCAATTGATCGGCTTCTTTCATCTACATTTCGGATTTCCCCCTGATTTACTGAATCAGGTCTATCGTCATTTCAATTCGCTCTAGAGGATTATCCTTGAGATCGCGGGGCTGGCTCACGATCGTATCGATGACATCAAGACCTTTCACCACTTCGCCAAACACGGTGTACTGGCCATCCAAATGGGGAGCTTTATCCGCCATGATGAAAAACTGCGATCCCGCGCTATTGGGATCTGCCGTGCGGGCTGCGGAAAGAATGCCTTTTTCGTGAATAATCCGATTAAATTCTGCTGGAACCGTATAGCCAGGGCCCCCAGTTCCGTATCGGCTTCGATTGGCTGGATCTTTGGTCAAAGGATCTCCCCCTTGAATCATAAATCCAGGAATGACCCGATGAAAAATGGTTCCATTATAAAACCCCGACTTGGCTAATTTGAGAAAACTTTCAACATGCTTAGGTGCTAAGTCAGGAAATAACACGGCTTCCATTTCTCCAAATTTCGTCTTAATCAGAACGTGAGGTGCCTTGGTCTCAGCCTTCGATGGTTCTTCCGCTGCCGCCTCGTTTGGGACAGGAGAACCCCCGGCAGTGACAATGGTGAACAGTCCGATCACCATCATGAGCTGACGTAGACCGCTGGCTAAAGTCCGTGGCTGCAACACACCCATCATAATTCCTCCTCCATGGCTAATCTGTTGATTTCTTGAATGAATGATATGGCTCGGCTGCAACATCAAGCCCAGCCTGTGCCATCGCTTGCG
The DNA here is from genome assembly GCA_049289415.1 of Nitrospirales bacterium. Taxonomy (GTDB): domain Bacteria; phylum Nitrospirota; class Nitrospiria; order Nitrospirales; family UBA8639; genus Nitrospira_E. The sequence continues at coordinate 26,939 of JBATLR010000073.1, read as the reverse complement.
CTGCTGCAGCTTGTTCGGCCTCTTTTTTCGTCCGACCCTCTCCCTGACCCATTATTTTTCCTTGGACTTCCACCGTGACAGCAAAAACTTTTTGATGATCCGGGCCGGATTCCCGAACAAGTCGATACTGGGGACTTGCTCCTAATTGTTTATGCGTCCATTCTTGCAGACGGCTTTTCCCATCCCACCCCACCGAAGACACAGGACTGTTCTGTAATGAAGAAAACTCCGTGGTCAAAACTTTTTGAATAAAAACTCTCGCGGCATCCAACCCCCCATCAAGATACACCGCCCCAATGATCGCTTCAAGGGCATTGGCTAACAGCGATATTTTTTCTCGGCCCTTTGTGGCTTCCTCCCCCCGACCCAATCGTAACCACTGCCCCAACTGGAGACGACTCGCTGCTTTCGAAAGAGTGGCCCGGCTAATTAATCCCGCTTTAATCTTGGAGAGTTCGCCCTCTGTAGAATGCGGAAACATCGCGGCAAGACTTTCGCTCACAACCAATCCCAACACCGCATCCCCTAAAAATTCTAACCGTTCATTGTGGGGACTCACCGCCTGGGGTTGAGTTTGAGAAAATGAACGGTGGGTGAGCGCCTCACATAGCAGGGCTTGCTGCTTAAATTCATACTCCAACGATTCCTGAATGTCTTCAAATGCAAGAGCAGCCACGAGACCTACAAAGAATTGGTAGTGTTGACACGTATGATCGTTATTCTCTTATCTCTTAAGCAAAACGTTGTAGTATATCATATCGTTTCGAGGCGAGGTCGGGGCAACTGCTTCTGAAGTCCTGAGAGGCACACCACTCGAAACCATCTAATCAGGAAGGGACCATGCTGCCTATTCGCCTTTCCAACGCCGGAATACCAGACAAGCATTGACCCCACCAAATCCAAATGCATTGGATATGGCTACATCGATGTCACAGGGTCTGGCATGAGTCGGAATATAATCCAAGTCGCATTCGGGATCTGGCGTCTCCAAATTGATCGTCGGAGGAATGATGCCATGATGCATGGCCATAATAGAAAAGACCGCTTCAATTCCCCCGGCAGCCCCCAAAAGATGGCCGGTCATGGACTTGGTAGAACCCACAGGAATGGAATAGGCCCGGGCCCCAAAGACTTGCTTGATAACCTGCGTTTCAATCCGATCGGCAAACGTGGATGTGGCATGAGCATTAATATATCCCACAGATTCTTTAGCGATCCCTGCATCCTGAATCGCACGCTCCATACAGGTCACCGCACCGGCCCCATCATCCGGTGGAGCGGTAATATGAAAGGCATCGCTATTCATGGCATAGCCGATCACCTCGGCATAAATGCGCGCGCCTCGAGATTTGGCGTGCTCCAATTCCTCTAGAATTAACACTCCGGCACCTTCGCCAATGACAAACCCGTCACGGTCCTTATCAAAAGGCCGACTGGCCCGTTTCGGTTCATCATTTCTCCTGGACAACGCCTTCGCCGCAGCAAATCCAGCAACCGCTGTAGGGCAAATGGTCGATTCCGCTCCTCCAACCAGCATCACATCGGCCTCGCCCCGCTGAATCAGTCGAAACCCGTCCCCAATACAATGATTCCCTGTGGCACAGGCCGTGACCGTACAGGCATTGGGACCCTTAGCACCAAAACGGATCGCCACCTGCCCGGAAGCCAAATTAATAATGACCATCGGGATAAAAAATGGGGAAACCCGGTCGGGGCCACGTTCCAGCAACACCTTATGATAATGTTCAATGGCCGGAAGACCTCCAATGCCTGCTCCAATATAGACCCCTACACGATCCGCCTCATCCGGGTTCACGACAAGCTTGGCATCATCCACCGCCTCTTGACTCGCGGAAATGGCAAAATGGATAAAGGTATCCATCTTTTTGATTTCTTTTTTCTCAATAAACGTCGAGGGATCAAAGTTCTTGACCTCCCCCGCAATCTGCACCGAATACTGACTGGCATCAAATCGGGTAATGGGTCCGATTCCGGATTGGCCTTTACATAATTTATCCCATGTGTTGGATACGCCAATATCCAAAGGCGTAACCAATCCCAATCCTGTCACAACCACTCGTCGTGGTCTCCATTCAGTCATTGAGGAACTCCATACATATCATGGCTGGGAAACCCAGAGAATGAATCTGAGGCTTTACCTCCTCGACGCCCGTGATCAACTATGGACGAACCGCAACTTCGCACAGGACTCGATGGCCTTCTCAGACTTTTTCCTTAATAAAATCTATGGCTGCCGAGACCGTTTGAATTTTTTCTGCATCTTCATCCGGAATTTCGATTTCAAACTCTTCTTCTAAGGCCATCACCAATTCCACCGTATCCAAGGAATCAGCTCCAAGATCTTCCACAAACTTGGCCTCAGGGACCACGTCATCTTCTTCAACACCTAATTGTTCCACAATAATTTTTTTAACACGCTCTTCAACTGCCATTGTTGGCTCCTCCTCCTTGCAAAGTTTATCGAATGACACATCCTGTTGCGCATGGGCTAGGACGCCATATGCATCCCGCCATTCACATGTAACACATGCCCGGTAATATACCCGGCCTTCTCTGAACTCAGAAAACACACTGCATCGGCAACATCGGAAGGTTGCCCTAACCGTTTTAATGCAATTTGATTCAGTAATCCCTCTTTAATTTCTGGGGAAAGATGTTGGGTCATCGCCGTATCAATAAATCCCGGAGCCACGGCATTGACTGTAATATTCCGACTGGCATACTCCCGGGCAATTGTTTTGGTGAGACCAATCACACCCGCTTTTGACGCTGCATAATTGGCCTGACCCATGTTCCCGATTGCTCCGACAATGGAAGCAATATTGACAATACGACCACTTCGCTGCTTGCTCATGGAAGGCAGAACGGCCTTTGCACAAAAAAACGTGCCGGTCAAATTGACCTGGAGGACGGCAAGCCAATCCTCCTCTTTCATCCGCATCAGCAAGCCATCTCGCGTGATACCTGCGTTATTGACCAAGATATCCACTCGCCCCCATTCCTTGAGGACGCGTTCCATCATTCCCTTGGCCTGTTCCCAATCGCCAACATTGACCGAAACCGCCAACGCTTTGCGACCCACTTGTTGGACAAGATCCACGGTTTCTTGACAACGTTCGGCATCAAGATCGGCGACCACCACATCTGCGCCTTCCTTGGCCAAGGTAGTCGCAATCGCCTGCCCGATTCCTTGGGCACCACCCGTCACTACTGCAATTTTTTCCGTCAACAACATTCTCAAATCCTTCTTGAAAATTCGATCCGTTTGTCCTTATACGCAGTGCGACAGGACGTGAGCGTAGGATTCCTGATCCATCACATTCCACGTGGTCGCCTCAGGAACAATCCGCTTTACTAATCCCGTCAAAACTTTCCCTGGACCGATTTCCACGAAATGTGTGATGCCCATCAGCGCCATGGCCTGAATGGTTTCCTGCCACCGAACCGGAGAAGGTAATTGTCGAACAAGGGACTCACGAACCTCCTCCGCTGACAACAAGGCTTTAGCTTCGACATTATTAACTAACGGTACCTTTAAAGCAGACCACTTCAGAGAATCAATATCTTTTTTCAGCCTGTCAGCAGCAACCTGCATCAATGGAGTATGAACCGGGACACTGACCGGAAGCGGCATGACCCGCTTCGCTCCACGCGTCTTAGCCAATTCTGCTGCATGCTCCACTGCGGCCTTTTCTCCGGCAATGACCGTTTGGCCTGGAGAATTGAAATTGGCTGGAGCCACAATGCCCATAGATCCTGCTTCTTGACAGACACTTCGGACATCCTTTTCCGAAAGGCCTAAAATCGCGGCAACTAACCCGCTTCCAGGAGTCACGGCCTCGGCCATATAACGCGCGCGCTTCTGCACCAGATTAACCGCTTCTCCAAAATTCAGCGCGCCCGCCGCCACTAATGCGGCATATTCGCCCAAGCTATGACCGGCAACCGCAGCGGGGAAAAGGGGCCCATCACGGACCAGTTGAAATGCTGCGAGACTGGTCACCAGCAATGCCGGCTGCGTATATTCGGTTTGATTGAGTTGTTCTGACGGCCCCTCAAAACACAACGCGGCGATATCATATCCCAAGATATCCGCGGCTTCCTTATAGAGGGCCTGAACCGCAGGACTCCTATCAAAAAGAGTCTTGCCCATGCCAACAGACTGAGAGCCTTGCCCAGGAAACAGAAAACCAAAGACTGGGTTCATGCTTTTCGCTCACCCTCTAAAAAATGCCATGATTCAGAGGCAGTCCACCACATGGCTCCTCTCACTTCCTGAAACTAGTCAACAATAAACTCTCCACCATCCACACAAATCACATTTCCAGTGATCCAATGGGCTTTCGGATGACTTAACAGTCCTAACGCATCGGCGACATCTTGGGTCGTGGTCAGTCGGTTTGAAGGATTTTTTCGTTTGGCTAAGGTCAGCATTTCATCAGAACCGGGTATTTTACGCAAAGCCGGAGTATCGGTGACACCCGCCATCAGCGAGTTTACGGTGATACCCAGAGGAGCCAGTTCCAGGGCTAATTGCCTCGTATGAGATTCCAGAGCCGACTTTGCAGCGGAAACCGCCCCATAGGTTCGCCAGACTCGTGCGCCTCCGGCGCTGGTCATGGAGAAGATTCGGCTCCCTGTTCCCAGAAATTTTTGTGCCACTAAATCCTGTGTCCAATACACCAGACTATTAGCCATGACATCCAACGTCATATCCATCTGTGCTTTATTAATGGCTTCTGCATGGGATTGCGCAATATACGGCTTCAGGGTCCCAAAAGCTAACGAATGTAACAACACCCTGACACAGACTGGCTTCCCTGATTCTTCCGCCCGTTGCTTCAGTGCCTTCAAAATATCGACACGCTTTTCGGGATCGGCCGCATTGACATTAAAAAACAGGACCTCTCGGCCGAGTGAACGAATCTGCGAGGCAATGCGCTCCGCATTCGCTTGTGTTGATTTTCGATCAAGATGCACACCACAGATATTCAACCCTAAATTGGCCAGCTCCATAGCTGCCGCCTCTCCAAAACCACTAGAGACTCCTAGAATCAGCGCCCAATCATTTTCACCCCATGAGGTCGTTCCAGACATAATTCCCCTCTCTTTAAACCCCCAAAATCTTCTGGTTTGCTCTTGTTGGAAGGCTCAGATTCTTCCTCTGCTTTTGTGGCAATGATCTCATTCAGGAAGGAGAAATCCGCCGGCAGTCACATTACCAACGAACGACCGCTGAAGCCCAGGTAAGACCTGCACCAAATGCAGCCAACAGCACCACACTCCCTTTATGAATTCTTCCCTCCCGGACAGCTTGATCGAGCGCCAACGGAATCGATGCTGCAGAGGTATTACCAAATCGATCCAAATTTATCATCAACTTTTCTCGAGCCAACCCCAATCGCTGGCCCACGGCATTCAATATCCGCATATTGGCCTGATGAGGAATGAACAGATCGATATCGTCCATTGCTAATTTATTGGCCTCTAATGCCTCTTTGGTGGCCTCTTCCATTGATTTAACGGCAATTTTAAAAGTTTCATTGCCCTTCATTTTTATAAAACATCGTTTTTCTTGAAGAACCTCTTTGGATGCCGGTTCCCGCGATCCGCCTCCAGGCACCTGAATCATATCAGAGAGTCCGCCATTGGCATGCAAATGGGTGGAAAGGATCCCCGAACCTTCAGTGCCTTGTCCTACCACCACCGCTCCAGCCCCGTCGCCAAATAAGACGCACGTATTGCGATCGGTCCAATCGGTTATCGCCGACATGACTTCTGAACCAATGACCAATACGTGCCGCATACCATTTTTCACATAGGCATCTGCAATAGCCAACGCATAGATAAACCCACAACAGGCGGCGGAAATATCACACGCCGCTGCCCGATTTGCTCCTAACCGATGTTGGATGAGACAGGCAGTGGAGGGAAGAGGAGAATCACCTGTACAGGTGGCTAAAAGGATTAGGTCGATCTCCGATGCCGCCACATCAGCAGCTATTAACGCACGCTGAGCCGCCTCAACAGCTAAATCGGAACAGGCCTGCCCCGGGTCAACCACTCGGCGCTCCCTGATCCCTGTCCGTTCAATAATCCAGGTATCCGAGGTCTCAACCATGCGCTCTAAATCCGCATTGGTCAAGACTCGCTTGGGAACATAGGCCCCTGTCCCTAAAATCAGACTATTCATACATGAAACACCGCGTTGAACTCACCTGCATCCTTGGGCAATGTCACCTCGGATTTCCTCAATCAAGCCACCTTCCGCCAAAGCCTGGGCTCGAAGAATAGCATTCTTGATCGCCTTCGAGGAGGAACGACCATGACAGATCATACTGATACCTTCAACCCCTAAAAGTGGAGCCCCGCCGAATTCGGCATAATCGGTTTTTCGACGTAACCGCAGAAGGGGTCCGGCCACAAACAGATAGGAAAGCCGACCCAGAGCTGACTGGGCAATTTCTTTCATCAGCATTTTTTTTATCGCATCCGCCAACCCTTCAGAAATTTTCAAGGCCACATTTCCAATAAATCCATCTGTCACAATGACATCGGCATTCCCACTATAGACATCTCGCCCTTCAACATTACCAATGAAATTAATAGGGCTATCCTTCAATAATTTAAAGGTTTCTTTGGTGACTTCATTCCCTTTTGTATCTTCTTCCCCAATACTCAATAGACCTACCCTTGGACGATCAGTTCCCAGGAGATGCCTACCATATTCATGCCCCATTATTCCAAACTGGAAGAGTTGGCGGGCCGTACAATCAACAGTGGCGCCCACATCCAGCATGATTGCCTTACCCTGGCGAGTCGGCAATGTCGCGGCGATTGCCGGTCGTTCTACCCCTTGGATCAATCCCAAAAGAAAAAATGCTGACACCATCGTAGCACCCGTATTTCCGGCACTCACCAACGCGTCGGCTTGCTTATTTTTAACTAATTCTGTCGCTTTCCATATGGAAGAATCTCGTTTTTTTCTGGCAATCAACGCAGGAGATTCATGCATATCCACAACCTGTGGCGCATGAAAAATCTCTATGCCGGCTTTGGTGCCGCCGAGTTTGTCCAGATGAGATTGGAGGGAGGGTTCGTCTCCGACCAGGATAATAGAGAGAGAGGATTCCCTTGTAGCCTGTATGGCTCCTTCGACATTGGGAGATAATCCATGATCCCCCCCCATCGCGTCCACGGCTATTTTCATGGGTTTGGTGTTAAAAGATGACTGATTGGAGAAGGAAAATACCGTTTATCCCTCTTCAACCGAAATAATAGCGATGCCCTTATAGGTTCCACAATTTAAACATGTCGTATGAGATGGCTTGGGCTCATGACATTGAGGGCACGTAGACAAATTTGGCGGGGTGAGCTTGAGATGAGATCGCCTCTTATCTCTACGGGCTTTAGAAATTTTGTGTTTAGGATTTGCCATAATAGTCCAACTTTTCAGTTAAGAGGTGACTGATGCCTTCACGATCCTCTTCGAACAGAAACAGAGGAGCGCTTGGATGGATTTTTTTTTGATATTGTTTGCTGGAAATTTGGCACTGGTGCTGAGCTAGTCACTGGGGTACAACACCCACATATGCCATCATTTAAATTGCTCCCGCATACTTGGCACAACCCGAGGCAGTTTTCATTACATAAAGATTGAAGGGGGGTAGCAAGAATAACCTGCTCTCGAATAGCCGGAAGAAGGTCGATGTCATTTCCTGTAATAGGGTATACATCTTCCTCTGTCGCATTCTCATCGACGGATTTGTCACGCCCCTTTCCCCCTTTTCCTTTATCCCTGTGCGGCACAATCACATTGACCGCTTTCACGGCCTTTTTAAACTCCACTTCACACGACAGGGATACATCTTCCTCAAATTGATCCAGGCAACGCACACATTCCCTGGCCATCCTTCCAGATATTTTCCCTTGAAAATGTGCTGACCGCTCCCCAGTCAGAAATAGATCTCCATGGCAAATTAAGTTCCCAATAGGGATTCCCTCATCATGGGAGAGCAATAAATCCGAGGGCTTCACCTCATGATGAATTTGAAGACCTGTGGGGGGAACATCAAGTAGATTGATGGTTATGGACATTTAACAACCACACCTTTCTACCTGCCCCATTTCGAAGAATACTGGTGATCTCAGTGTTCTTCTGCAAATGAAAGGATAGCCACATGCCTGGCACGCTTAATCGCTTGCGTTAATTTTCTTTGATGCCGCAAGCAATTTCCCGAGGTCCGACGAGGAATAATTCGTCCGCGTTCCGTGAGAAAATTCCTCAATAAATTTGCATCCTTGTAATCCAATGGCGTCTTATCGAAGCAAAAGCGGCACACTCTTTTCCGCTGAAACAATCGTCCTTTTTCCACAGAAACCTCTCCTAGGCTAAAAATTAGGGCATGGGGTCTGGATAATACTCTTCCGCATCATAGGTAGACTCCTCACTCACTCCTGCCCCAGAGGTACCCGAGGAGGACTTTTTCGGCAAGAACGTTACTGTTTGAGCAACGACTTCATGTTTGCTTCTCTTCTGCCCGTCGTCCGTTTCCCACCGCCGTTGCTGTAGGCGACCATCAACGATGGCCCCATCACCTTTGTTGAGGTACTGACCACAATGTTCAGCTTGTCGTCCAAACACGACAATATCAACATAGCACACCTCTTCTTTTTGATCATCGGCCTGACGATATCGACGGTTGACGGCTAACGGGAAATTAACCACAGGGGTGCCGCTGGGTGTATACCGAAGCTCGGGATCTCTAGTCAGATTTCCAATCAATATGACTTTATTGAATCCCACCATCTTCTGCATCCTCCACACTTGCTTCACCTACCGCTACCAAATCACTTGGATTCAGCCGCACCGTCATAAACTTCATCACCTGATCTTCCATACGCTGAAAGCGCTCCAACTCAAAGACGACCGTAGGGGGCCCTTCAAATTGAACCGTAATATAGGTCCCCTTTCGCTCATGTTGAATATCATAGGCCAGCTTCTTTTTCCCGCTATTATCCAACTTTAAAATATTCGCTCCAGCCTGACTCAGGACTTCCTTCATTTTTTCAATCACTCGCTCATTTTCTGTTTCCGCTTGAACGGGACGAAGAATACACAGTGATTCATACAGTTTCATACGTAACCTTTCCCTCTGACAGTATTTTTCTAGTTTTCAGGCAGAGCAATCGTGTTGTATCACAAAAGGGGACACAAGCTACCATAGGGTAAATTGGAGTGTCAAACCTCTCTCAGGAATAGAACCTGCTAATTCAGAACCTAAAACCTGCCATTGTTTTCCAGTGAAATTGGGCTGTTTCACTAAAAACAAGCGGAAGACTGTCGAATTTTGATATCAGACCCAAAACGGTATACAGGTCCCTCTCCAAAAGAGGTGCACTTTATAATAAACAGTCGAGAATTCACTCACCCCTTCATCTAATCTCAATGTCCTACTGAATGCTAATTCATGTCGGCGAGATTACATCCGCTCCCATTCAAAAATTTTTGAGGTACCAAGGTCATTTTCCTAATGCAAAGAGCCGGGAAATGAGAAAGGCTGCCTCAGTTCAACCCCACTAATTCTAACCGGATGGTTGATCCACTTTTGCCAGGCAGAATGGTCAATACACGAATATTTACAAACCTGTATCAGAGGACCGCACATGAAATCGATTCATGGCAATAGCCGGCCCTTCACAAATAAGACATTCCAATGCATCAACGGCTTTCGGAAGAATTGAGACAACCTGCTCCCACTCTTCCGATAGAAATGGTGAAAGCACAAAATTCGCCAGGCTTTCATTGTTCTGAGGGCGCCCTATGCCAACCTTCACCCTGGAGAATTCTTCCGTTTCCAGGCAGGACAAAACAGAACGCAGACCATTATGGCCACCAGCGCCACCTCTGGTTTTGATCTTGATCATTCCCAGAGACAGGTCCAGATCATCGTGGACAACAATAAGGTCAGACGAGTTGGGAGACAACTTCTGAAGAACAGACCGAACGGCAACCCCAGCTTGGTTCATCCACGCAAGGGGAAGAAGAAGCAAAACCGGATGGCCCTTAACTTCACCTTGACCGAGAAACCCATCTTCCTGCTTGGCCCAAGTCACACTCCAACGATTAGCCGCCTGCTCAAGAACCATCCAGCCAAGGTTGTGTCGCGTGTTTTTGTAGGACTCTCCTGGATTTCCAAGTCCCACCACCACATGCAAGGGCTACTTCTTGCCTTCCTTCGCTTTACTGTCAGATGCGGCCTTCGTTTTATCTGCCGCCGCCACAGCCCCTCCAGTGGCAGCCCCCTCTGCAGCTTTTTCGGCTGTGGCAACTGGAGCTACCCCTTCAGCCACTTCGCGAGACAAGAGGGACTCTAGCTTCGCTTCGGACATCTTCGTGGCAACATGGGCAACCATGAGATCCTCGTCATCCAAAATCTTGAGACCTGTCGGGACTGTAACTTCCTTCACATGCATACCATCACCAATCCCAAATCCTGACGCATCGATTTCAATATGATCCGGAATTTGAGCCGGCAAACACTCAATATGAAGTTCGCGCATCACCTGATGCAAAATACCCCCCTCTTTCACGCCAACAGGGACTTCTCCGATAATCGTCACGGGAACTTTAACGCGAATGGCTTTTTTCATCGAGACTTCAAAGAGGTCCACATGGAGAATCGCCCCGGTAATGGGATCAATTTGGTGGTCTTGAAGGACGGCGATCCGTTCTTGTCCCCCGGAAATCCGAACAGTCAGCAACCCAGTGTGGCCAACCTGAGAAATCACCAGATTGCGGGCCGTCTTGTGGTCCATGGCCACAAATTCAGACTTCCCTCCTCCGTATAGAACTCCAGGAATTTTCCCTTGTCGCCGTAGTTGCCGCGCCACGCCTTTTCCAGCCTGATCCCGTTTTTCAACTTCAAGTTCATATTTCATCGTCTTGCCCTTTTCTAAATGAGAGTGAATGAACAGTTAGCTAATTTATACAAACAAGGATGTCACCGACTCTTCACGATGAATCCTCAAAATCGCCTCACCCAACAAAGGAGCAACGGTGAGAGTCTTCAATTTTGGACATTGCTGATCCTTCCCATTTAAAGGAATGGTGTTTGTCACCATTACCTCACGGAGACAAGACGATTGCAACCTCTCCAGTGCTGGACCAGACAGGACTGCATGGGTACTCCCAGCCCAGGCCGACAAGGCTCCGTTATCCATACAGGTTTGAGCTGTCTGGACAATGGTTCCCGCCGTATCAATCATGTCATCAAACAATAACGCATGCTTATCCTGAACATCTCCAATAATATTCATCACTTCAGCCTGATTCGGCGATTCCCGCCGCTTATCGATAATCGCGAGAGAGGAATTCAGTCGTTTGGCAAATGCTCTCGCTCGTTCGACCCCTCCTGCATCAGGGGAAACGATTACCAAATCAGAGACATTTTGCTTTTTAATATAGTCCAACATCACAGGCATGGCATAAAGGTGATCAACGGGAATATTGAAGAATCCTTGAATCGGTCCGGCATGAAGATCCATGGTCAGAATCCGATTCGCGCCGGCCGCGGTTATCAAATCCGCAATTAATTTGGCACTAATGGGCACTCGGGGTTGATCTTTTCGATCTTGCCTCCCATATCCGTAATAAGGAATGACCGCCGTGATTCTGGAAGCTGATGATCGTTTGACCGCATCGATCAGGAGCAACAACTCCATAATCGAAGTATTCACCGGGTGGCAGCAGGATTGAATCAGAAAAACATCGCCTCCCCGCACATTCTCATCAATTCTAACCCTGATCTCCCCATCACTAAAGGTTGTAACCGTTGCCTGACTCAAATCCTGCCCAATATACTGGGCAATTTCTCTGGCCAACGCAAGGTTGGAGTTACCCGTGATCAATTTTAAATCTCTGAGCATGGTGGTAGTCTCAACTTGCCTAGGTGAATCTGAACCGTAGCAGATTTTCAGGAAAAAAGCAGAGCAAAGGTAATTCTACGATTGGCGGCTTGTCAACTCAAATCACTGAATTTACACTTTGGAAACCTGAGAAGACGAACTAACATGGAACGGGTCATGAGGTAAATCAGTCGAACCCATCGGGATATCAAAGATTCTCCAGGTCGTATCCTGTCGCAACCGGGTGGAAGCCTGACGGGCTTCTACCTGAGTGCGGAAAACCCCAAATACGGTGGCTCCACTACCCGATAATAGTGCGGCTTGAGCCCCAAAGGAAAGCAAAGTGTCTTTAATGAATCCCAAAATCGGATAAAACGGAAACAACGGCGGTTCAAAATCATTTTCCATTATCCCGATCACTTCCTCCCAGGAAAGGTTCAATTCACGATCTATTCTCTTCGTAAATTCACCTAAAGGCCTGACAGCCTTCCGTTGGGAGGACAGCTGATTATATGCCCATTTTGTCTGAATCGGAAAGCCGGGATTGACGAGAACGACCCACCGTTCGCCTTTAAGAGAACAGGCCGTCACTTCCTGGCCCCACCCCTGGACCACTGCACAAGGTGCTTTAAAAAAAAAGGGAATATCACTTCCAAGTGTTGCACCCGCCTCACACAAGTCAGATAAAGTCCAATTTAGCCCTAGCAAGTGAGTAAGGCCATACAGAGTGGCAGCGGCATCACTACTCCCTCCTCCCAGGCCAGCCGACAGGGGAATAACTTTGGTTAGCTCAATATCAACCCCTACATTCTTTTCAGAACGCTGAAGCACCAATTCAGCCGCACGATAAACCAAATTTCCTTTATCCAAGGGTAACGGAGCATCTCCACACGTTAAGACAAGACCCTCCCGATCAGGGTTAAGCCTAATTCGGAGGAGATCAAAGACATCGACCGTATGCATGAGAGACCACAAATTATGATACCCATTGGGCAATCGATCCAATACCCGAATTAACAGATTCACTTTGGCCGGTGCCCGCACCACGATTTCGGTCACAGATATATCACTCCCACTCATGACGAAAAACCTCCAGACTCACCCAATAACTGAACCGATAGAAAAAATGGGAAGATACATCGCCACAACGACAAGGGCAATCCCACAACCCACGACCAAGATAATAAAGGGCTCTAACACCGACGTTAAAGTGGCCACCGTTCGATCGACCTCTTGCTCAAAAAGATCCGCAATTTTTTCCAGCATAACATCAATGGAACCGGTTGATTCTCCCACTTTAATCATTTGGGGAACCATCGGTGGAAAAACGTGGCCAGCCCTCAAGGTCTCGGAGAGGGGTCGCCCATTTTGAATCGCTATGGCCGCCCGGTTGATGCTTTGCTCAAAGATTTTATTTCCAGTCACCGTTCCCGCCACACCCAAGGCCGACAGCAACGGAACCCCACGGCGAACTAAAAACCCCAATGTTCTGGAAAAACGCACCGTTGCCGCTTTTTGGATCACGGACCCCAAAAGGGGGACCCCTAAAACCCACCCATCAATGGCCTGTCGACTCTTCGGATTTTTGAGGATCCACCGCATACCCATAACCAAACTTCCCCAAAATGCCGCCAACAGAAAAAAGTGATCCCGAACCCCCTCAGCCACGTCAATCACCACTTGCGTCAACCAGGGAAGCGATTCGCCCATATCTTGGAATAAGCCAGAAAAAAGAGGGACCACCCAAATCAGTAAAAAGACCAGGACAATCATCGCCACAGCCACGAGCAAAGCCGGATACGCCAATCCAGAGAAAATTTTTGCCCGCAACTGAGCCTGTTTATCAAGATACACTGCCAGTTGGGTCAAACTCTCGTCCAAGCGACCCGTCGTCTCTCCGACTTCCACCATACTCCGGTAAAAATCATTAAAGACAGTCGGGTTGCGCTTTAAAGCATGAGCCAACAAGGTTCCGCCCTCCACATCCTCTCGAATATGTCTAACTACTTGTTGCAAGGTCGGGTTTTCAGCTTCGCTGGAGAGAATGTCCAGGCATTCCAAAAGAGGCACACCCGCACGAATCAACGTTGCCAGCTGATGGGTAAAGACCACCAATTCTTTACTGCTCACGCCTCTCCAGCTCCACCGGCGGCTCCAGCCGGTCAGCTGGCCACTGAGATTGAATACCTTTTCAACTTTTTCCTGCAAACCGGTTACCAAGACGTCCTGCCTACGAAGAAGTTGCAAGGCCTCACTGGAAGTAGCAGCCAATATTTCTCCGTGAACCGTCTGTCCATTCAAATTTTTCGCACGATATTCAAATCTCGGCATTTCGAATTATTGCTCGCTTTCCCTGTGGAAGATCAAGAAGGCTCTCAATGACATTTACATCCGAGGACGCAACCTGGCCAAGGACATCGCCCCGGATCGCTCCCGACCCGTGCGCTCCAATAGCTTGGATAACTCATCAGGAAGCGTTGTGAGTCCCATAGCGAGTTCAGGGGTTATCACTCCCTGGCCAGCCAAGTCGGCCAACGCTTGATTCATGGTCTGCATGCCATATTGGGCTTGTCCCGTTTGCATCATGGAATACATTTGATGGATCTTGTCTTCCCGAATCAGATTCCGAATTGCCGGAGAGGTAATCAGAATTTCCAAAGCCAGTACCCGGCCCCTTCCCTCTGAACGTGGCAAAAGCCTCTGTGCCAGAATGCCTTCCAGCACCATCGACAACTGGATACGAATTTCTTGTTGCTGGTGGGAAGGAAACACCGAGACCAATCGTGTCAGCGTGTGAATCGCAGAATTCGTGTGCAAAGTGGCCACCGTCAGATGTCCGGTTTCAGCCATGGTGAGAGCCGCCTGAATGGTCTCGAGATCTCGCAATTCGCCCAAAAACACTACATCGGGATCCTGCCGTAAGATACCTTTCAGTGCGGATTGGAATTCGCTGACATCGGATCCCACTTCCATTTGAGATACCAAACTTTTTTTGTGCAAATGCAGAATCTCAATGGGGTCTTCTAACGAAATAATATGGGCCGGCCGCTCTTCATTTATATGATCCAACATCGAGGCCAATGTCGTACTTTTCCCGCTTCCGGTCGGCCCGGTTACCAAAATCAGCCCTTGAGGCTTTCTCATCAATTCCTCAATAATGGGCGGTAGCCCTAATTCTTCAAACGTCGGAATCTTCCCGGACACTGTTCGAATGGCCATGGCTAAGGATCCCTGCTGGGTATAGACATGGACCCGAAACCGCCCGATAGCAGGCACGCTGTAGGCTCCATCCCAGGCCCCGGTCTTCATAACCTGTTGATGCTCTGCTTCCGTCAACAGACTCGCGGTAAACTTAGACATGTCCTGGCTAGTCAATGTCGGAGACTCCATCGGGCGTAAATGCCCGTCCACACGGAGGCGGGGCACACTTCCGGAAACCAGGTGCAAATCCGATCCGCCCTGCCGGCACAATTCACCTAGGAGTGCAGTTAATTCCATTGGGCATCCGTTCTTCTGACGTTCCTACACAAATGCATCAGATCTGGTTTCGGCAAATACCTCCCCAACAGTCGTCAAGCCACCTTGAACCGCCGCCATCCCCGCTTGTCTAAGCGTGCGAAATCCTTCCCCTATCGCACAGGTTATCAAGTCATTCGTCGAGGCCCGTGCCAAAATTTTTTCATGCAGCCCTTCAAAAATAGGCAGGGTCTCAAATAAGGCCATGCGTCCTTTAAATCCGGTCTGATGGCAGGATACACACCCACGCCCTTTCATCGCCTGAACCGCCCCGAGCGCATGCTCATCAAAACCCAGCTCCCGCAGCTGAAATTGAGATACCGGCTCCAGCTCCCGACAATGATCACAAATTTTCCGCACTAATCGTTGGCCCACAATGAGCGAGACGGCGGAAGACACCAAAAACGGCTCAATGCTCATATCGATAAGCCGGGTAATCGCCCCTGGGGCATTCATGGTATGCAGGGTTGAAAGAACTCGATGGCCAGTCAGAGAAGCCTGAATCGCGATTTGCGCGGTTTCCCGATCACGAATTTCCCCCACCATCATGACGTCAGGATCCTGCCGCAGAAAAGCACGCAACCCGGCGGCAAAATCCAACCCAATCTCTTCATGAATTTGCATCTGATTGATGCCCTGGATTTGGTATTCCACGGGATCTTCGACAGTGACAATATTCATCTGAGGAGTATTCAGGAATTGTAACGCGCTATAGAGGGTTGTTGTCTTCCCGCTCCCCGTAGGCCCCGTCACCAGGATCATCCCATAGGGATTTTCCAGAGCCGTCGTCAACCGGTCCAAATCAGGCTGGTTAAGCCCGATATTGGTTAAATGTAACGCAAGCCCTGACTGATTCAAGAGACGCAGGACCGCTTTTTCACCAAATAAACAGGGCAGAATGGCCACTCGAATATCGACCTGGGGAAAGCCCTCTATCTTCATCCGTCCGTCTTGGGGTAACCGACGCTCCGCAATATCCAGATCGGAAAGAATTTTCACTCTGGCGAGTAATGCCTGATGAAGGTCTTTAGGCAGATTTTGAATCGGGCACAAGACGCCATCCAACCGAAAGCGAACCCGGATCATGGTCTCCATCGGCTCAATATGAATATCACTCGCCTCCATTTCAATGGCCTGCTGCACAAGCCCATTCACAACTTCCACAGCTGAAGAATCTTTATCAATTTTGACATGACGCTTCACGCGAGACATTTCTGCCTTGTCCTGAAGCATTATAGATCTTTCTTGATCATGCAAACCGTTAGCAGAGGCACAGACAGGGCCAACAGGCTTTCCCATCGAATTGGGTGTAATCCGGTCGCCATTTCCCCAGTTTTTGAAAGGACCCTCCTCATCTTTTTGTAAAACTTCCGTAGTTGAGGAAGATCCATCTGGACCCTGGCCATACACATGGGAGATCGCCGTCCGTAGGTCCGATTCGGTAGCTACCATGGGGATGATGTGCAACCCTGTCCGGAATCGCAAATCATCTAACAAAGACGCATTCGTGGGGTCGGCCATAGCCAGACTCAGTCGTGAAGTGGTTTTCCGCACCGGCAAAACGAGGTGCCGGCGAACAACGTCATAAGGAACCAACCCCCGAAGACTCCCGTCAATCGAGCACGTAGATAATTCTACGGTGGCAACTCCATAGTGCTGGCTGAGAAACTCTAATAAGGTGGATTCAGACAGAACCCCCATCCGAACCAGAATGCTCCCGAGGCGCCCTCCTTCTCCCTGCTGAATATCAAGCGCCTGAGACAAATCATCTGAAGAGATCACTTTCGCATCCACTAACTGTAGGCCGACCCGCTCTCGATTCAACTGCATCCTCCTGTTTTACCCTTATTTCTTGCCTGAAGAATTAAGCCGTTGAATTCCCCGGAATAGATAATGCACTCCAGAACCGGTTGTCAGGATAACCATTACCGAGAGAAAAGGAATGATGCTTTCGGAAGGAACACGCCCGGTCGCAAAGAGTATCACTATGATGACATAGCAAATTTGGGCAAAAGTGGTACCCTTTCCCAACCAGGTGGGAGTAATATCAATGTCGATTTCCGTTAAATTAGCCAATATGGTCCCCGTGAGGAGAATGGCGTCACGACTCACAACAAGAATCACCGCCCAAATTGGAATAAAATGGAGAACAGATAAGGTCACGATGGCCGACATGAGGAGTAGTTTGTCAGCTAGAGGATCGAGATACTCTCCGAGGCGAGTGCGCTGATCGGTGATACGGGCAATGGCCCCATCCAGGCCATCGGTCACCGCCGCGACTAATAATGTCACGAGGGCATAATCATAGTATTCGTAGAGCAAAAACCCCACGAAGACGGGAACAAGGAGAATTCTGAGGACCGTGAGACTGTTGGGAAGGTTGATTGGAATGTCGGCACCCGATGACTCGCGGACCATTTCGCCACAACCCCTTTCTCACAAACGTATTTTTCCTAAGCGTAGGGAAGGTTACGTTGGGATTCTGAGTGAAGTCAACCACGCTTGCGACCCCCATCGAGGCGGCCTATAATCCACTTTCACTAAAAGAAAAAATACCGCTACCCATCGTTAAGCCGGAGCCAGAGCACATGACATCGCTTCCCTTATCCTTTCGAGTCAGAAATGCCGTCGTGGAAAAGCATCAATTGGAGGGCATGGACCCCAGTGACCGATATTTTAATCGAATGATCCCAATTAAACGGGTGGAACGCGGATACTCGGGAACGGTCATGTACGAAGCGCTAAATCTCCAGTCCCAGGTCTATCGAACCGTGCAGGAAAGCCTGAAAGACCTCATTGATCAACTTCGGGAATTAGGCTTTACCACAATGCGGACCCGCCTCAATTTCAAAGGCCAAACATACCTGGCGGAAAAAGAAACCTGGGTTGATTATCTCGACGCCTAATCTTAGGGCTCATACCAACCAACATCATGATGCCCTTTCTATTCCAAGGACCCTTTCTCGATCACCTACAATAGCCACCTGTTTCTTCATTCGTTGGGGGAGTTGTCGCCACCGCACCCAGAGCCGAACGGCCTGGACGAAAGCCATAGGAGTCTTCGTGGAACGCTGGCTGCCCCAAGAGCTCTAGATACCGCGTCACCACCGCCTGAGCCATCCGATCTCCGATGATCGGAATACCGAGCTGCCTGACGCCTCCCCACCAGCGCCTTTGGTAGGTCAAAGGCTTTTGCCGAATTCATGCGTTGCTCCCCACACGGGTTGCCCCATGATCCCGCTTAGATGACGCAGCCCCTTCGCTCCCTGATCGTTCAACCGCTTCCTTATTAGGACGGACGGCTCCGCTCCTGTGGACGCCATTGAGCCGTTTCTCCTACTAATCGGGGGTGGCGGTATCGCCGATATCGAGCGCCCAATAGGCTTAAAGTACGAATAAGCTCTGCTGCCTTACGAGTTGTACGGCTTCTCCCGTAAAGTCGGGAGAAAAACTTTGTCGTGTCCCCCTCATTTCTCCTCTCGTTTGGGTTAAAGTTTATCACTCTCACGAATGTCTCATTTATTTTGACCACTTCAGGCTCTGTTCAATCCGACTTTTCTTTAACCGCATCAGGGCTTAACACCAAGCCATACCGCCTTGTCCCCTCGTAATCAGTTAACCTCAAGTGGCAAGATTCATCTGTCATATGCTCTTCCTTCCGCTTTGTTCTCCTCTATCTTTTCTGACATTTTTCTGGTTAATTCATCTAATCCGCCACGGCAAAAAAGGGCAAACCTGCGAAAAAGTCCCTTCTTCAATCACAACGGGGCAATAAATTAATACCACCTCAAAGGAGCACCACCATGGATCTTTCAACGGTCCTGAGCGGATTGGATCACTTTTTCACGTATCCCTTATTTACCGTCAACCAGACCCCGATCACCCTCTCGTCTCTGGCGTTTTTTGCGTTCATCATGGGTGGCTTTATGATCATCAACACCCTGATACGACGTTTTCTGATGGACCAATTACTCAAACGCTCCAAGATGCCCAAGGCGACACAATATACCTTAACCCGCATTATTCAATACTTCCTGATTCTTATCGGGACCGTGATTGCCTTTCAAGTTATCGGCGTCGACCTGAGCGGTCTTGTCGTCATTTTTGGATTTCTCTCCGTCGGAATCGGATTCGGCCTGCAAAATCTAACGTCCAATTTCATCGCGGGACTCATGTTGCTGTTCGAACAACACATCCAGATTGGGGACCGCATCACCGTGGGAGACACTGAGGGAGATGTCGCAGAAATCAACATTCGATCCACCACCATTCGGTCTCTGAATAATGTTGCCATCGTTGTACCCAATTCCGAATTTATCTCTTCCACGGTTATCAACTGGTCGCACGGTGATCCTAAAACCCGTTTGGAGATTGAGGTGGGAGTTTCTTACAATTCAGATTTAGACAAAGTAATCAGTTCACTTTTGGAAGCGGCAAAAGAAAACCCTATGGTTTTACCCCATCCAGAACCGAAGGCCTGGCTGATGAGTTTCGGAGATTCCGCCTGGAACATGCGTTTATTGGCCTGGGTGGAAGATCCACAAGGCAGAAGACAGGTTCAATCCGACATTAATTGCGCCATCGTCAAAAAATTTCGGAAGAATGGTGTGGAAATTCCTTTCCCTCAAAGAGATCTTCATGTCCGAACCTCCGTACCTTTGTCCATCTCATCGTCATCGACCTGAACATAGGGCCCAAACCTCAATCGGAGCAGGAAGGCTTCCGAAGGCTTTAAGAAATGTCTGGACGTTACTCCTCTTGCATGCAGCTTCCACATTGCCCCATGGCATTTGAGAAGCTCTCACAGCATTGCTAGAATAATACAAGGGTGAGATGTCTCCAAAGAAAATTGAAGGCATCAGAAGGTGGCCCTTTTGCCCCGGTTTGAAATGTTGTAGTCGTTCTTTCATTATGTTGCCCTACGAACACTCAACTGATCACGATCAAAACGCCATTCACGATATCCCCGACAATTGAAAAACTTCAATTTCAAGTGAACCAAAGTACTACATGACCGGAAACATCCAGTCTGACTGGGGGTCGTTCATTTGCACGCAGGAAAATTCGTCTTCGTCAGAGTCTTCGTATAAAAAAGGAAGGGGCCCAAAAGTCCTACTGTAACCCCGGAGAAAACGTGAATGAAATCCTTGATGGTCTACATGGCGGTGTTTGTCTTAGGAGTAGGATTAGGTTTAGGGGCACCGTTTCTCGCCGCCCGATATGCCCAACCCTATATACCCCAATTCCTTCAGGAAACCGTCCATCCACTGACCGGGACCGTCACACATAAGGAACGCCAGCAGGACCGATTGTTAATGACTGTCACCACGCAAGATGGCACCATCCTGGCGACCTTTCGGAAACAGGTTCCGGAGATTGACCTGCTTGTCGAAGAACAGGACTCTGTCACGTTGGACGTCAAGCAATATGAACCCTTTGTGACTGACCCACCAGTCATTAAAGTCAACAAACTCTCACGGCAGGTCCCCCAACCGTCCCAACCCTCACAATCTTCGATCGAACCCGAACCTCTCCCGGACTCTCCGTTGAACCAGTTACCCGCCTCGGGAGAGACATCTGGGAACACGGAACCTTCTCACCTCCCTCTCAATTAGTGGTTGAGGGCCCAGGGGAAGAGAAAACCCCACGGGATAACATGTGAGCTCAGCAACACAAAGTACCACTCTGGTAAGGACATTCTCTCTCAGGATGATCGAACGCCACGTGAAACTTGTCGGTCCAGCCGGCGCCATGAGGAATATCGTCTCTCTGATCGTGCAGCTCGTTGTCGGAACGTTTACCGTATTTCTGCTTATTTATTTCTAAGGAGGTCAATCCCATGGATATCACCCTTTGGACCGCAACCCTTGAGGAATCGTTTGAGTACAGTTTCAAGCTGTTTATGGCCTATCTCCCCAAAAGCCTAGGGGCCTTGATGTTGTTAGGCGTGGGAATCCTCTTGGGAAAAATCGTTGAAGCGGGAACGAGCCGCGTGTTGCATATGATCGGCGTCGATCGTTTACTGGGGGGCACCGGTGTGCTGACGCTGCTCAAAAAAATCGGTAGCCAAAAAACAATTTCACAAATTGTCGGCCTTCTGGGATTTTGGCTGGTATTTCTCCTCTTTCTGATCTCCGCCACCGAAGCCTTAAGTCTCGCCCTTTTGTCCGAAACTTTAACCGGACTGGTCCACTATCTGCCCAAAATCGGCATGGCTACCCTTATTCTCGTACTAGGCCTCCTGGCCACAAACTTTGTACGCGACCTGATCTCTGTCGCGTGTGATTCTTCCGGAATCCGGCAAGGGACCATCATCGCACAAACGGTCTATATAGCCGCTACTCTGCTGGTTCTGGTGACGGCCATCAATGAATTGGGAATTGACACGTCGCTGCTTAATCAAATCATTGTCATTCTCATTGCCGGGCTCATTGCCGGAGCCGCATTATCATTCGGAATCGGTTCTCGTTCAGCCGTGAAGAATCTGATTGCCGCCCACTACATTCAGCCCATTGTCCGAATCGGGGAAAAGATTCAGGTTGGAGCCTACAATGGCACCGTCACAGCCATAACTCCCATGGTCGTCGTCCTCGATACGGCAAAAGGACGGGTCGTAATTCCTGCCGCGCAATTTACCGAAGTCACCAGCATTCTTTCTCCAACGGAGGGATAAGCCGATGAATTTGACCCAACAGCTTCGGGAAACCTTTATCCAGGAACATCCATTAGAGGCGGCGCGCTACGTGGAGGAACTTCCGGCTCAGTCAGCGGGAGAAATGTTGCACACCATGGAGCCCCAACATATCGCCGCCTTTCTGGAGTATTGTCTTCCCGGCCCAACAGCCGAAATTCTTAAACAGTATCCACCGGCAACCAGCGCAGTCATACTCAGCCGGTTATCCACCCGTTCGGCACGGGCGGTCCTTCGACAGTGTGATTCATCCACACAAACCTCTCTCCTGGATCAGGTTGACCCGGCCATCGGTGCACATCTTCGGCGATCAATCAATTTGCCGGACCATACCGCCGGCAGCCTCGCCGACCCGCATGTCCTGACGCTTCCCCCGGACATCACCGTCGGGAAGGCCTTACAGCGGGTGACCCAAACCGTCGGGCAAGCCATCTACTACTTATACATCATTGATCATCAGACGATCCTCCGCGGAGTCGTCCTCATGAAAGAGCTACTTGGAGCCGAACCGACGATCACCGTGTCCTCCATCATGCAGCCGGACGTGAAAGCGATCCCGGCCTCGGCCAATGCCCTGGACATTGTCGCCCACCCCGCATGGGCTCAATACGACAGCCTTCCGGTCATTGATCAAGACCGTACGTTTATTGGCGCGCTTCGACATCGAACACTGAGGCAATTTCTCCAGTCACGTTCCGGCGAGTATCAACCGGCATTTCTCTCCGATGCCCTCCTGCAACTGTGGGAAGCGTATTCCCTCTCAGGAATTGGTCTGATGACCGCCCTGGGAGAATCCCTGAGCACATCGACACCGCCCACCCCTCCCCGGAAAGAACAGGAAACACCATGACGACACCTGCAACGACTGAACAGATGCATCAGGCCTTTATTGCCAAATTTCCCGATGAAGCCGCACATGTGTTTGAGTCCTATGATCCCCAGGAGGTGGTCCAAATACTTGGCGATCTTCCCCCCACAATGATCGCAAAGGTCCTCTCGGTCATGTCACCCTCATTGGCCGCCGACCTTCTCGGAGTCATTCCGCAACCGTTACTCCTGAGTGCGCTTCCTCATCTCCAACCCGCGGTGGCCGCCTCTCTTCTCCAACGAATGCCCGATGAGACTCGTGTGGCCATTTTGGGTGCCCTACCCCAGCACGTCTCAGCCGATATTGGGCCATTCATGGAGTATTCGGAGGATTCGGTCGGTATGCTCATGGATGTCAAATTCTTTGCGCTCCCGGAAGACCTGACCGTCGAGGAAGCCATCCGACAGGTTCGCACGCATGACACCCAGCATCTCAATGAAATCTACATTATTGATCGCCGCCAGATCCTCGTGGGCGTCCTATCCCTCAGAGATCTGTTTTTAGCCTCTCCAAAGAAGAACCTTGCGGTCTTGATGAAACGAGAATTACCGACCATTCATCCCCTGGAAAATCAGGAACAAGTCGTAGAAATTTGCAATGAATGGAAGGTGCTGACTATTCCGGTCACCGATTTGGACGGCCGCCTCCTCGGGATCATTAGCAGTCAAGACATCATTCAGGTTGAAAAAGAAGAGGCCACCATTAGCATGCAAACCATGGTGGGTGCCAGCAAAGACGAACGAGCCCTGTCGCCGCCAGGATTCGCCATTCGAAAACGTCTCCCCTGGCTCCAAATCAATCTGCTCACAGCCTTTCTGGCAGCGTTTGTGGTGGGGTTATTTGAGGACACCATTGCCAGATTTACGGCTTTGGCCGTTTTGCTCCCTGTCGTGGCCGGGCAATCGGGGAATACAGGAGCTCAAGCGCTCGCGGTAGTCATGCGTGGATTAGCATTGCGGGATATCCGTCCTTCTCAATGGCTCCGGGTGACCTTGAAAGAATCCTATGTCGCCTTGGCCAATGGGGTAGCAGTGGCTGCGACGACCTGTACCGCCGTATTTGTCTGGAGCCAATCCTGGGGATTAACCATGGTCATCGGCGTCTCCATGATCATCTCCATGGTCATGGCCGGGTTTTCCGGGGCAATCATTCCCATCATCCTTCGATCCCTGAAACAAGACCCGGCTCAATCATCATCGATCATCTTAACCACCGTAACCGATGTGGCAGGGTTTTTTAGTTTTTTAGGGCTGGCGACTGTGTTTTCAGCTCTCCTCGAATAAGCACCCGCGTGAAACTATCGTGTAATATAGGGATTGGGCCCAGGCTGATTGTGACGCTGACCTGCCTTGGAGGGCGCGTCAATTGTCCAAACCCCAATAGGCCACCCTCACCCGGACGGCATCCCTGTTTCCGAACAACGTAAGTACGGTATCTCCCTCACACATAGTGGTGCCCATAGACTTTCAAGTATGACAATTTCACTACTCAGTTGGATTGGTATCTTTCTCTGTTTGACCGGGTCGGCCATGTGCTCAGGCTTGACCCTTGGGTTCTTCAGCCTAAGCCGCATTCACCTGGAACTCTTAGCCAAACAAGGTGACAATGCGGCCACCACGATCTTGCAAATCCGGCAGGATGCCAACTTCCTTCTTGCCACACTTCTCTGGAGTAACGTGGCCGTCAATGTCCTCCTGACGCTTCTCGCCGAAGATCAAATGATCGGCCTATTGGCGTTCTTTTTCTCGTTGTTTGGGATTACCCTTTTTGGAGAAATTCTTCCCCAAGCGTATTTTTCAAGAAATGCATTGAGATTGGGAGCGAAATTCACTCCGGTTGTTCATCTCTTGCAATTTATCTTTTATCCTGTGGCCAAACCATCAGCTCTCCTCCTCGATCGCCTGGTCGGGAAAGAAGGGATCACCTGGCTTAAAGAGCATGAGCTCGATACCTTAATCAAAATTCATGCGCAAGCGCCTGAAACAGA
This sequence comes from Nitrospirales bacterium, assembly GCA_049289415.1. Taxonomy (GTDB): domain Bacteria; phylum Nitrospirota; class Nitrospiria; order Nitrospirales; family UBA8639; genus Nitrospira_E. The sequence goes on along the minus strand of JBATLR010000073.1, from coordinate 1,949 downwards.
CATCAGTGGAGTCGAGGGCCATGGAGCATCCAATTTCCTCAATCTTGATGATATCTCGGCCCTTGAGGAAGGATCGCCACTCCATCCTCAAAGCATCATTTCGCTCCCCTTTGACGGGACAAACGTGCGTTTTCCCTCAATCACACCTTCTGCCTCCGACCACTTCGTGCAGCAGATCCATGGGTCAAAGGAAAAATGGGTGGTGATCACGGATGAAGAACACGTCCCTCATGTCGTATTGGATGCGGATGGATTCTTGCGGGAACTTCTGGTGGAACATCGAGACAAACCTCTTCGACATTGTCACCGACCCATCATTTTTGAGCACACAGATATACCGCTCGGGGACCTTCTGACGCAATTCAAGGTCAACCCGGAACACCTTGAGGATGACGTCATTGACCACGATCTGGTTCTGATTTGGACACCAACCCACAAACGGATTATTACGGGCGCCGACATCTTGGGTAGACTCTTGCGCGGGATTGCCAAACGGAACCCACTGGTCAATTTCAGGTAAAAGGATAGGACCGGAACAACTGCCATAAGAAATTTTCAGATAAAATAAACCATGAGGCACAATTAAATTCATTCGTTCCACGCCATGATTTGAGGCAACCACGCGTGTCAACGAATGTACGGGGGCCTTTTGGTGAATCCACGGCATCATCCACGAATCGGGAAAACGCCAAGGTATACTAGCCCTCGATCTTGATTAATCATCTTTCCTCATAGTCATTCAGGGAAGAATGAAAGTGATGGAGCCGTCCGAATTTCGAACCTTTCACGTGTCAACCTGGCTTCCACGAATACTGTGGAGTATCGTGGGGTGTGGAATACTCGCCGTGGGAATTCTGCTCTTCACCCTTACCATCTTGTCGGATACCAAATTGGTCAAAGAATCCTTGATTTCTATGTTGGAAGGAACGGTCGGCGGGCCCATTCAGATTGAAACCTTAAACCTGAATCTGTTTCCCTCTCCAGCAATCCTCTTGTCGGGTTTATCCTTCGAAACTCATGAGCCGGGCATTGTTGCCCTTCATGCCAAGCAGGTAGAGGTGGGCATCGGGTGGCAATCGCTCTGGGACAAAAAATTGTTCATTACTCGCGCCGTGATCGATCAACCGGAATTGACTCTTGAAGTTCCTCTGGTCACGAAAGAAGAACAGCCGGTCACCCGACAGCTTCCCTCAATTCAGGAATTTGCCATTCGTAACGGAATCCTCCATCTGGTCCGCGCCTCACCACTGTCAGAGCAAGACATGGGACTCGATTGGGAAGCGATTCAACTTTCGGTCATGGATGGGGAATCAGAAGGATGGGCACTCATCAACCTTTCGGCTCGGATTCCGGAACCTCAGCCTTCCTCGACCCTCACCCTCGATGGGACGATTAGGCTTCTCGCAAAAGATGATACCTCACCAAACCAAGAGGACCTATCGGGTTTTCCTGCTGTGGAAGTCCAAGGGCAACTTGAAGTTTCTCAATTTCATCTTGGCCGGCTGGTGCAGTTTCTGAGAGGACATACATTGGAAAAACCGGTTCCCACGCGAGCGAACTTGAAAGGAAACGTCTCCTATATTTTCCAGCAAGAAAATGACCGTTACAGCTTTCGGAGTTTTCAGGTCTCCTTGGATGAATGGTCGTTTGCCGGTCAGGGCAGCATTGCGAATGTGCTCCATGAGTCCCCATGGTTGAACGTCTCAGGATCAACTCAACCCATTGCGATAGAACGGCTCCTGGAGCTGTTACCGGACGACTGGATACCAACCCAAATCCGGACGTTTCTCAAAGATCATCACGTCACCGGAACGATGGAACTTCAGCGGGGATCTTTCAATGGACCATTGGACGGGAATGGGATCTGGGAAGCGAAAGGAGTCATTGCCCTGAATGAAGGCCAATACCTTCCCGCCATGGGCCAACCCCTTATTACCAATGTGGGCGCG